>JAEZMT010000482.1 GCA_023442085.1 Pseudomonadota bacterium
CAACGGCATCATCCCGACCCCGATCACCATGGACGAGCTCGAAGACCTGCTCATGGAGCACGGCATCATGAAGGCCGTGGACGAGAGCATCGTCGGCAAGACCGCCGCCGAACTCGCCGCCGGCTGAACGAGGATCGACGGGCCGGCCCCCGCCGGCCCGTCCACCCGACGTCCGTCCCCGCGGCTCGCCGCGCATATTTCACCGGGGCTGGGCGTGACCTTTGCGAATACGCCTTTTCACACACCGTACGCTGAAGATTATTCAAGGTCCCGGTCCCTCGCCGCAAGGCGGGGGACCTTTTGCAAGAGCGCCTCGACAAGACCTGCTTTGCATCAACGTCCTTCCCAGCGCCGGGCGATGACTTCGCCCCATCCGCGCATCCCCGCCACCCTGGCTCGTTTTTTCTCCGACAACGGCGCGATGATCGCGGGCGTCACATTCCCGACGTTCGCGCCCTGCGCGCGATGCGACATGGCCGCCCCGATGATTTGCAGCGTCGGCCTGTCGCCTTCCCGACAGGGACATGGGCTTTCTCATGTATTCATCCATTGTCGATATCCGACAATGTAATGACCGGCAGGACAAATCGCTGAAAATGCGAGCGATTCACAGTTGAGGATAGCTTGGCACGGCGTTTGCCAGTCATCGCTCAGGAGCCGTTGGGTTTGGCTCGGAGCGAATTCATGCACATCGTCGTCTGCATCAAACAGGTTCCGGATTCGGCGCAGATCCGCGTCCATCCCGTCACCAACACGATCATGCGGCAGGGCGTGCCGACGATCATCAACCCTTATGACCTGTTCGCGCTGGAAGAGGCGCTGCGGCTGCGCGACAAGTTCGGCGGCGAGGTCACGGTGCTCACCATGGGCCCGCCCTCCGCGGAAGATTCCCTGCGCAAGGCGCTGACCTTCGGTGCCGACCGCGCCGTGCTCCTGACGGACCGCTTCTTCGCCGGCTCCGACACGCTCGCCACCAGCTTCGCGCTGGCCACCGCCATCACCAAGATCGGCCAGACCTGGGGCGTGCCGGACCTCGTGTTCACCGGCAAGCAGACCATCGACGGCGACACCGCCCAGGTCGGCCCCGGCATCGCCAAGCGCCTTGGCCTCATGCAGATCACCTATGTGGCGAAGATCGCCGAGTTCGATCCCGCCGAGCGCACCATCACCCTGGAGCGCCGCGCCGAGGGCGGCACGCAGGTGCTGAAGTCCAAGCTGCCCTGCCTCGTCGCCATGCTGGAAGCCACCAACGAGATCCGTCGCGGCAGCATGGTGGACGCCCTGCGCGCCGCCCGCGCCGAGATCGTCAAGTGGAGCGCCAAGGATGCCGGCGTGACCGACCTCAACATGTGCGGCCTCAAGGGCTCGCCCACCATCGTGAAGCGCGTCTTCGCGCCGAGCGCGCGCTCCGAGAAGGCCAAGTTCATCGAGGCCGGCGAGGGGGGCAACCTCTCCGAGGCGCTGATCGCCGAAATCTTCACCCGCCAGCCCAGCCTAGAAGCCGACCTGACCGCGCTGGCGCGCGGCTTCTGACGGCCTCCGCCGCCGAGCCCGCGCGCCCTTCGTGACATCCAGATCAAAGAGCCGACCATCATGAGCGAGCCCAAGACCCCCCCCGCCCCCGCCGCCGGTGGACGCGCCTCCACCAAGAAGGAGCTGCCGGAACGCTTCAAGGCGTACAAGCACGTCTGGGTGTTCATCGAGCAGGAGCGCGGCCAGGTCCATCCCGTGTCCTGGGAGCTGATGGGCGCGGGCCGCAAGCTCGCCGACAAGCTGGGCGTGGAGCTCGCGGCCGTGGTGGTCGGCGCCGAGGGTGAGACCGTGCGCGGCGCGGTGGCCGAATCCTTCTGCTACGGCGCCGACCTGGCCTATGTGGTGGCCGACCCGGTGCTCACGGACTATCGCAACGAGGCCTACACGGCCGCGATGACCGACCTTGTGAACACCTACAAGCCGGAGATCCTGCTGCTGGGCGCGACGACGCTCGGCCGCGACCTCGCCGGCGCCGTGGCGACCACGCTGCTCACCGGCCTCACCGCCGATTCCACCGAGCTGGACGTGGACGCCGACGGCTCGCTTGCCGCCACCCGCCCCACCTTCGGCGGCTCCCTGCTCTGCACCATCTACACGCTGAACTATCGCCCGCAGATGGCGACGGTGCGCCCACGCGTGATGCCGATGCCGATCCGGGTGGAGAAGCCCATCGGCCGCGTCATCGAGCACAAGCTCGGCGTGGTGGAAGCGGACATCGTCACCAAGATCCTGAACTTCATCCCCGACCGCGATTCCAACAAGGCGAACCTCGCCTATGCGGACGTGGTGGTGGCCGGCGGCATGGGCCTCGGCTCGCCGGAGAATTTCCAGCTCGTGCGCAACCTCGCCATGGCCATGGGCGCCGAATATGGCTGCTCGCGCCCGCTGGTGCAGAAAGGCTGGGTCACCTCCGACCGCCAGATCGGCCAGACGGGCAAGACCATCCGCCCGCGGCTCTATATCGCCGCAGGCATTTCGGGCGCCATCCAGCACCGGGTGGGCGTCGAGGGCGCGGATCTGATCGTCGCCATCAACACCGACAAGAACGCGCCGATCTTCGACTTCGCCCATGTGGGCATCGTCACCGACGCGATCCGCCTCCTCCCGGCCCTGACGGAAGCCTTCGCCAAGCGCCTCTCGGCCCACTCCAGCGACAAGCTCGCCAGCTGACAGCCAGCAAAAGGAACAGTCCGATGATCGACGAAAGGTTCGATGCGATTGTCGTCGGCGCCGGCATGGCCGGCAATGCCGCCGCCTACACCATGGCCTCCCGCGGCCTGAAGGTGCTGCAGCTGGAGCGTGGTGAGTATTCCGGCTCCAAGAACGTCCAGGGCGCCATCCTCTATGCCGAGATGATGGAAAAGATCATCCCGGACTTCCGCGAGGACGCGCCGCTGGAGCGTCACCTGATCGAGCAGCGCTTCTGGATGATGGGCGAGACCTCCCACACCGGCCTGCACTACCGGTCCGACGACTTCAACGAGGAGAAGCCGAACCGCTACACCATCATCCGCGCGCAGTTCGACAAGTGGTTCTCCTCCAAGGTGCGCGAGGCCGGTGCCCTGGTGGTGTGCGAGACCACGGTGACCGAGCTGGTGCAGGACGCCTATGGCAAGGTGATCGGCGTGAAGACCGATCGCGGCGGCGGCCAGATTCATGCGGACGTGGTGGTGCTGGCGGAAGGCGTCACCGGCTTGCTCGGCGCTCGCGCCGGCCTGCGCAAGATCCCCAAGCCCACCGAGGTGGCGCTGGCGGTGAAGGAGATGCACTTCCTGCCGCAGGAAGTCATCGAACAGCGCTTCAATGTGAAGGGCAACGAGGGCGCCGTGATCGAGGCCGCCGGGACCATCTCGGAAGGCATGACCGGCATGGGCTTCCTCTACACCAACCGCGAATGCGTGTCGGTGGGCATCGGCTGCCTCGTGTCGGACTTCCAGAAGAGCGGGGAATCCCCCTACACGCTGCTTGAGAAGTTCAAGCGCCACCCCTCCATTGCCCCGCTGCTGGAAGGCTCCGAGGTGAAGGAATACGCCGCCCACCTCATCCCCGAGGGCGGGTTCAAGTCCATCCCGCAGCTCTATGGCGAGGGCTGGGTGGTGGTGGGCGATGCCGCCCAGCTCAACAACGCCATCCATCGCGAGGGCTCGAACCTCGCCATGACCTCCGGCCGCATCGCCGGCGAGGCGATCTTCCAGGTCAAGTCCCGCAAGGACCCCATGACCGCGTCGAACCTCTCGCACTACAAGAAGATGCTCGACGACAGCTTCGTGATAAAAGACCTCAAGAAGTACAAGGACATGCCGCAGCTTCTGCACATCCAGTCGCAGAACTTCTTCCTCACCTATCCCCAGCTGGTCAACAAGGCCATGCAAAACTTCGTGCGTGTCGACGGCACGCCGAAGAAGGAGAAGGAGAAGATGACGGTGAAGTCCTTCACCTCCGCGCGGTCGTGGGCGGGCCTTTTCGGCGACGCCTTCAAGCTCGCCCGCGCCTGGCGCTGAGAGATCTTCAGCTCAGCGCATCCCCTTTTCCCACCTTGCGCGGCGGGCATACCCCCGCCGCCCGATTTCCGGGAGACTTTCACATGGCCACCGAAACCGCCGTCCGCGTCGAGGACAAGCTTTTCCAGAACCGCTACCTCGTGGATTCCGGGCGTTCGCACATCAAGGTGAAGGCGCACACCACGCCTTCGCCCGCGCTGCGCACCCTGCTCACGGCCTGCCCGGCCCGCTGCTATGAGCTGAACGACAAGGGGCAGGTGGAGATTACCGCCGACGGCTGCGTGGAGTGCGGCACCTGCCGCATCATCGGCGAACCCTCCGGCGACATCGAATGGAACTATCCGCGCGGCGGCTACGGCGTGCTGTTCAAGTTCGGCTGAGGGGCTTCCGCGCTCAGCGGTAGCGAAATAGCGATCGGGAGCCGGCGCACGGCTTCCGATACGCCATCTGGCATCAGATCGCCTTCGCCCCTAGATTGGGGGACGGGAGGACGATGTCATGTCCGCATTTTCGTCAGGATCAACGGCCGGAGAGCCGGGGTTCGCCGAAGGTTTCGCAGCCAACGCGCTCGCGTCCGAGTTCGCCGTCGACGCGCTCGACTGGCAGGGACGTCCGCTGCGCTGCCAGGATTGTCCGCACGAGGATATCAAGGCCGAAGGGCGCTGCGATCTCGGCAAGGCGTGCGTCCTCGACCGGCGGCGCAAGCGCATCGATCGGTTCTTCGCGAACAATGCGGCGTTCGCCGCGCGCTATCTGGACCACCCCTATTTCGAGGTGCGGGCGCTCGCCGCCCGGCACGCCAGCGTCTTCCTGATCGCCCCGCTCAAGGACGATCCCGAGCCGGACGTGCGCATGGTCTGCGCCGACCGGCTTCCGCTTGCCCGTATCCGCGACATGCGTTTTGACCCCGAGCCGCGGGTGCGCATCGCCGTCGCCGGCCGTCTGGAGGGCAGCGATCTTGTCGCCCTCATGTCGGATGTGGACTACAGCGTGCGCATGGCGGCCGCCCGGCGCGCGCCGGCGGATGCGCTGGTCTATCTGATGCACGACCCGGAGGTGGACGTGCGCCGC
>JAEZMT010000426.1 GCA_023442085.1 Pseudomonadota bacterium
TGGAACATGGCCTGCGCCGAATCGAGCGTCGGCGGCTCGCCCGGGCGCATCACGCGGTAGATGTCGAAGAGCGCGTCCTCGCGGGTCACGTTCTTGTCGGCCGCCAGCGTGTTGCGGATGTAGGCGCCGGTGTTGACGTGGTCGATGTCGAGGATCGGAATCTCGTTGTAACCGGCTTCCTCAAGCAGCTTCAGCGTCTTCTCGGTGATCTCGTCGCCGGCCTCGGCGTGGATCTCGCCGGACTGCAGGTCCACGAGGTCCTCGGCGATGTACTGGCCGACCATCTCCTCATCCGAGATCTTGAGGGCCTTGAGGCCCTTCTCGGCGAGCTGGCGCGCGGCGCGGACGGTGAGCTTCTTGCCGGCCTCGAGCACGACCTCGCCGGTGTCGGCGTCGATCAGGTCGGCGACGGCCTTGTAGCCCTTCATGCGCTTGGGATCGAACGGCATGCGCCAGCCGCCCTTGGCGCGCTCGTAGGGCACCTTCTCGTAGAAGGTCGAGAGGATTTCCTCGTTGTCGAGGCCGAGCGCGTAGAGCAGGCTCGTCACCGGAATCTTGCGGCGACGGTCGATGCGCGCATAGACGATGTCCTTGGCGTCGAACTCGATGTCGAGCCAGGACCCGCGATAGGGAATGATGCGCGCCGCGAACAGGAGCTTGCCCGAGGAGTGGGTCTTGCCCTTGTCGTGGTCGAAGAAGACGCCCGGCGAACGGTGCATCTGGGAGACGATCACACGCTCGGTGCCGTTGACGATGAACGTGCCGTTCATGGTCATCAGCGGAATGTCGCCGGTGTAGACGTCCTGCTCCTTGATATCCTTGACGGACTTGGCGCCGGTGTCCGGATCCACATCGAACACGATGAGGCGGAGCGTCACCTTGAGCGGCGCGGCAAACGTCATGCCGCGCTGGCGGCACTCGTCCACGTCATACTTCGGGGGCTCGAACTCGTAGCGCACGAACTCCAGCATGGCCGCGCCGGAGAAGTCGGAAATCGGAAACACCGACTTGAACACCGCCTGCAGGCCGTCGTCGTCGCGTCCGCCCTTGGGCTCCTCGATCTGGAGGAACTGGTCGTAGGACGCCTTCTGAACCTCGATGAGGTTCGGCATCTCAGCCACTTCCTTGATCTTGCCGAAGAACTTGCGGATCCGCTTACGACCGGTGAACGTTTGCGCCATCTCGATCCTCGTCCGTCCTGGTCTCTCGGGCCGGCCCCTGTCCTCCCGAGGGAGGCGGGCTCGCCGCGCCGGCACCGGAACCTCTATCAGCCATCGTGCCTTCAAGGGTTGGGGGCGAAACGCCATCCCCTTTCAGCACCATGACGGCTCTCCCGGCAGCCCCCGGATCCTGTCCGGATCGGCTGCCGGGAGAACCGTCTCTCCCAATCCGGCCTCGCGGCCGGCTATGAACGGGTCCCGGCACGAGGCCGGGACCCGAAATGTCAAAGGCTCACTTGAGCTCGACCTTGGCGCCAGCCTTCTCGAGCTGGGCCTTGAGCTTCTCGGCCTCGTCCTTGGCCACGCCTTCCTTGACGGGCTTCGGAGCGCCTTCCACGAGGTCCTTGGCTTCCTTGAGGCCGAGGCCGGTGATGGCGCGGACTTCCTTGATGACCTCGATCTTCTTGTCGCCGGCGGCGGCAAGCATCACGGTGAACTCGGTCTGCTCTTCCACCGCGGCGGCGGCAGCGCCGGCCGGGGCAGCGGCCACGGCCACGGCGGCGGCGGCGGAAACGCCCCACTTCTCCTCGAGGAGCTTCGCCAGCTCGGCGGCCTCGAGCACGGTGAGGGAGGACAGCTCGTCGACGAGCTTGGTCAGGTCAGCCATGGGATATTCCTTAAGATAGGTTCGGATTTTGGAATTGCGAGATCAGGCCGCCAATGGCGGCCGCGGCCTCACGCTGCTTCGTCCTGCTTGGCATAGGCCCCGAACACGCGGGCGAGCTTGGCCGCCGGTGCCGTGGTGAGCTGCGCAATCTTGGTCGCCGGGGCCTGGATGAGGCCGACGAGCTTGGCACGCAGTTCGTCCAGGGACGGGAGTGTGGCAAGCGCCTTCACACCGTCCACGTTAAGGGCCGTCTTGCCCATCGCGCCGCCGAGGATCACGAACTTATCGTTGGCCTTGGCGAACTCGACGGCAACCTTCGGCGCCGCCACGGGATCGCTGGAATAGGCGATCACGGTAGGTCCCTTCAGCAGGGACGCCACATGGGCGACGTCGGAGCCTTCCAGAGCGATTTTGGCGAGGCGGTTCTTGGCCACCTTCACGGTCGCACCCTCGGCCTTCATCTGTCGACGGAGTTTCGACATCTGGGCCACGGTGAGGCCGGAATAGTGGGCGACCACGACGACGGAAGTGGTCTTGAACACTTCCGTGAGCGTCGTGACGAGCTCTTGTTTTTCCGCTCGATCCACGTCTGGCTCTCTTTAAGCCTTGGCGGCACCCTCAACCTCCCGAAGGAGGCATCCGGTCCCGCCGGTTGCGCCTTGCCGCGTCCTGCGGCCAACCTGTCTGACGACATGGAAGGCCGCGATCAGCGACGCTCTCATGCCCTGTCCCCTATTGCCCGGGCACGGATTTCCGTGTCGCGAAGCGCAAGGCGCTGGTTCCGAACCGATCTTCATCTCCGCCGGCTCGCGCCGTCCGGAGGGCAAATTACGGTCTTCCCCGTCTATGCTGGCTCCCCATTTACTACCCGTTAGGGCAGATTTCGGGAATTAAGCCTTGATCCTCGGCCGGATTGAGCGAACATCCCTTGCGGGCGCTTCTCCATTCGGCCGGCACCTCGGCACCGGCAGTCTCGGACAGGACTTTGCCTGCCGGTTCGCCCGAAGGCTCCAAGGAGCCACCCGAACGCCTGACAGACGACAAGGCCGGGCGGGCGAACCCTCCCAGCCCTTCCACCCGGTCAAGGGCGAAAGCCACAATACCTGATCCGGGCGGCAAGCCACCCGGAAACAGCCCATATAAAGGCTGCTCATCCTCTTGTCACGCCCGGATCACGATCCTTGCGCACTTTTTGCATACGGCCAGAGCCCGCCTGCCATGCGTGAACGGAAGACCCCGCGAGGCTCACAAAAGCGTGACGTTCAAACGAAAAGGCCGGACCTGCGGGTCCGGCCTTTCCAAAGTCATGCGTCCGACCGATCAGGCGGTGAGAACGGTGGACGGCTCCACCTTGATGCCCGGGCCCATGGTGGAGGAAACCGCCACGCGCTGCAGGTAGGTGCCCTTGGCACCGGCAGGCTTGGCCTTCACCACCGCGTCCACGAAGGCGCGGATGTTTTCGGCCAGCTTGTCGGCCGGGAACGAGGCCTTGCCGATGCCGCCGTGGATGATGCCGGCCTTCTCGACGCGGAACTCCACCGCGCCGCCCTTGGCGGCGGCGACGGCGCCCTTCACGTCCATGGTCACGGTGCCGACCTTCGGGTTCGGCATCAGGCCGCGCGGGCCGAGCACCTTGCCGAGACGGCCGACCAGGGGCATCAGGTCCGGGGTCGCGATGCAGCGATCGAACTCGATGGTGCCGCCCTGGATGGTCTCCAGGAGGTCCTCGGCGCCCACGATGTCGGCGCCCGCCGCCTTGGCCTCGTCGGCCTTGGCGCCGCGGGCGAACACCGCCACGCGCACGGTACGGCCCGAGCCGTTGGGCAGGTTGCACACGCCACGGACCATCTGGTCGGCATGACGGGGGTCCACGCCCAGGTTCAGCGCGACCTCGATGGTCTCGTCAAACTTGGCGGTGGTGCGCTCCTTGAGGAGCTTGAGGGCGTCGTCGAGGCCGTACAGCTTGTTACGGTCGATGCCCTCGTTGATGGCGCGGATGCGCTTGCCTTCCTTCGCCATGGCGCTCACCCCTGAACCTGCAGGCCCATGGACCGGGCCGAACCTTCGATCATCTGAACGGCGGCCTCAACGGTGTCGCAGTTCAGATCCTTCATCTTCTTCTCGGCAATCTCGGCGAGCTGGGCGCGCGTGACCTTGCCGACGAAGGTGCCCTTGCCGGGCGTCTTCGAGCCGGAGCCGGGCTTCTTCTTCGTCTCGAGGCCGGCGGCCTTCTTGAGGAAGTAGGAGACCGGGGGGGTCTTCAGCTCGAAGGTGAAGGAGCGGTCCTGATAGGCCGTGATCACCACCGGGATCGGCATGCCCTTTTCGAGCTGCGCGGTCTGGGCGTTGAACGCCTTGCAGAATTCCATGATGTTCAGGCCGCGCTGACCGAGCGCGGGACCAATCGGCGGGGCCGGATTGGCGCTGCCGGCGGGCACCTGCAGCTTGACGTAACCGGTAATTTTCTTCGCCATTTCAACAACTCCCAAAATGCGCCGCCGTCCGGTGAGGGAGCGGCGGGCGGGATTGCGTGGTGCGGGTCAAAAGGGCGCTTGGCGAGACGCCCCCTCCCCTCCCACGCCGGCGCCCTGCCCCTTGGCAGCGCGCCAGACTTCGGGCCGCCCTCCCTAAGGAGTCTCGGCCCGCTCCGGTCAGACCTTCTCGACCTGACCGAATTCCAGTTCCACCGGCGTCGCGCGGCCGAAGATGGACACCGCCACCTTCAGGCGCGAGCGGCTGTCGTCCACCTCTTCCACGATGCCGTTGAAGGAGGCGAACGGGCCGTCCGACACCTTCACCGTCTCGCCGACCTCGTAGGAGATCGACGGCTTCGGACGCTCGATACCCTCCTGCACCTGCTGCAGGATGCGCATGGCCTCCGATTCGGAGATGGGCATGGGCTTGTTGTCGGCGCCCAGGAAGCCGGTGACCTTCGGCGTGTTCTTGATGAGATGGAACGCCTCGTCGGTGAGGTCCATCTTCACCAGGACGTAGCCGGGGAAAAACTTGCGCTCGGCATCGACCTTCCGGCCGCGGCGCACTTCCACCACCTTTTCGGTGGGCACGAGGATCTGCTCGAACAGGTCGGTCAGGCCACGCTGGTCGGCCTGCTCGCGGATCGAGTCGGCCACCTTCTTCTCGAAGTTCGAATAAGCGTGAACGATGTACCAGCGCTTCGCCATGTGGGCCTCCCGCCTCAGTGCCCGAGGGTCAGCAGCGTGGAGACGCCGAACCGGATGATCTGGTCGGCCACGAGAAAGAAGATGGACGCCAGGAACACCATCACGAACACCATGGCGGTGGTGATCAGCGTCTCTCGGCGGGTGGGCCAGGTGACCTTGGCCGTCTCCGCGCGGACCTGCTGATAGAACTCCATCGGGCTGTTCTTCGCCATGGCGTCTTGCCGTCCGTTCCTGTTGCCGCCCGTTCCCGCGCCGCCTGCTCATGCGCCCCGGACCGCCCGGTGGCGCGGATGCGGCACTTGCCGCTTAAGTCTCTTCCCGCCGGCTTCGGCTCTCGCGAGACGTTGCTGCGGTGTTGCCTTCGGCGGGGCCGGGCCCGCCTCATATGGGCCGCCCGAAACGCGCCTTCAAGCCGTGCCGTTTCGGCGGCGTCGTGCCTGACCTGCCATCCCGAGCAAGCCCGCTCTTTGGGCTTTCCGGAAATGGCAGGAGTGGAGGGACTCGAACCCCCAACCCCCGGTTTTGGAGACCGGTGCTCTAACCAGTTGAGCTACACTCCTAGGGCCTGCGTCCCGAAGCCCGGATAATCAGCTATTCAGCGATCAACCTGCCTCGAGGGTAGACTCCGCCGCGCCGGGAAGTGACCCAGCGCATCGGCCGGCTGTGTTTAGTGGGATGCCGCGCGGCTGTAAAGGGGG
>JAEZMT010000065.1 GCA_023442085.1 Pseudomonadota bacterium
CTCCAGCCCGTCCGCGTCGGTCAGAAATCGAGGTCCGCGTAGGTCTTGGAGGGGGGCATCCCCGGAATGCTCTCCGTGAGCAGGGCGCGGAAGGTCGGGCGCGACTTGATCCGCGCATACCAATCCCTCGCGTGCTCGTCCTCGTCCCACGGTACATCGCCCAGATAGTCGGCCACCGAAAGATGCGCGGCGGCGGCAAGGTCGGCCTGGCTCAGCTTCTCGCCCGCGAGCCATTTGCGGCCCTTGGCCAGCCAGCCGATATACTTCAAATGATAGCGCAGATTGGCGCGTGCCACCCGCAGCGAGGTCGCATCCGGCGAGCCGCCTCCCTGCTCGCGGGTCATGTAGCGCTTGTGGATGCGCTCCCGCACCAGCGGCTCGGTCGATTCGACATACATCTTTTCGTTGAACCACTGGGTCAGCCGGCGCACTTCCACGCGGCCGGCGGGGTCCTCCGGAAGGAGACGGTGGTTGCCGAGGGCGAGGCCCCGTGTCTCGTCGAGATATTCGGCGATGATGAAGGCGCCCGGCACCGAGGCCGCCATCTCCTCCACGATCACCGGCGTCTCCCCCGACGGATTGAGCGCCAGGAAGCCCGGCCGTCGCTCCCACACGCGCTCCTCCACCAGCTCCGGCTCCAGGCCGTACTCGGCGAGCAGCAGGCGGACGAATCGGGAATGCGGGCAGAAGGGATGATGATGCAGATACATGGGCCGATTTCGACGGGGGTCGAAGGGAGGGGGGCGAGGCACCCGGCGTTGCCTATGATTAGAAGCCGAACCTTTCCGATTGGTTCCTCCCTGCTGCAGCGCAGGGGCGGCGCCGGACGCTCCCATAGTCCGCAGTCCGATCATGGTGAACGGATCGTTAAGGCGCCCATATCGCCTGCCCCAAGGTCATTTCCGGGCCTGTGGCGACGCGGCCACAGCGCGGCCGGAAACGCCCCGGGCGTGGCGGCCCCCCCGTTCCGCAACTGCGCGCCACATTGCACCCGCGAAGGCAAGCGGAGAGGATGACGCCCGTCTCTTCCCGCCTCCCGGATTTTCTCACCCATGACTCTCGGCGACATGCTCGAAGCGCTGGTCCTCGGCCTCCTGGAAGGGCTGACGGAATTCATCCCCGTCTCCTCGACAGCCCATATCCTGCTCGCCGGACACTTTCTCGGCTTCGAGAGCAACGGCCACACGTTCGAGGTGCTGATCCAGCTCGGCGCGGTGCTCGCCATCCTCACCGTCTATTTCCAGCGCTTCTTGCGCGTTGCCCAGCAGCTGCCGACCAATCCGGGGGCGCGGCGCTTCGTGATGGGCGTCATCATCGCCTTCCTGCCGGCGGCGGTGATCGGCGCCCTGGCGCACGGCTTCATCAAGAGCGTTCTGTTCGAGACCCCGACGCTCATCTGCGGCACGCTGATCTTCGGCGGCATCATCCTGCTGTTCATCGACAAGGTGGTGCCGGAGCCGCGCTACAACAACGCCATGGGCCTGCCCTGGCACATTGCGCTCGCCATCGGCTTCTTCCAGTGCCTCGCCATGATTCCGGGCATGTCGCGATCGGGCTCGACCATCGTCGGTGCCATGCTGCTGGGCGTGGACAAGAGGGCGGCGGCCGAGTTCTCGTTCTTCCTCGCCTTGCCCACCATGTTCGGCGCGTTCGCCTACGACCTCTACAAGAACCGCGGCAACCTCTCCATGGACGATGGGCTGCTCATCGTCATCGGCTTCGTGGCGGCGTTCTGCGCGGCGGTGGTGGTGGTCAAGTCGCTGCTCGATTTCGTGTCGAAGCACGGCTATGCGCCGTTCGGCTGGTGGCGCATCGCGGTGGGCATCGCCGGCCTCATCGGCCTTGCCTTGGTCGGCTGAGGCGCCGTCAGAAGTCGGTGGCGATGCCGCCGACTTCCCAGTCGCCGTAACGCACGGGCTCCGGTCCGTTCCGGCCATTGATCTCCTTGGGCCGGTCCTTCTGGGCGGCGTCGATGGCGGCACGGCGGGCCTCGGCCTCGGCCAGCGCGCGCTTGGCGGCCTCGCTCAGCGGCTTGCGTGGCGGGAGGGTGGTATCGTCCATAGTCCTGTCTCCAAACCTGTCCGGGAGGCGTCCTTCCGGTTGAAGGCCGGAGTGCCTCACCCGTTCGCGTCCTTGCACCGGTTGCGGAAAGCGTGCTAGCAGCGCCGCGCTTTCCGGTCGTGCCCGCGGGGCCGACCCAACACCCCACGGATGGAGATGCGCATGGCCTCGCAGAATGGCGGCCCCAACCCGAATGCGGCGCCGTCGCTGAACGTGCTCGCGCAGTATATCAAGGATTTCTCCTTCGAGAATCCGAACGCGCCGCGTTCGCTTGCCGCTCCCCCGGCCCAGCCCGACGTCAGCATCCAGATCCACGTCAACGCCAAGCCGGGCGGCAACGGTGAGTTCGAGGTCGAGCTGAAGATCGACGGCGGCGCGAGCGTCGAGGGCAACACCCTGTTCGCCTTCGAACTGGTCTATGCCGGCGTGTTCCGCATCCTCAACATCCCCGAGCAGAGCCTGCAGCCGGTGGTGCTCATCGAGTGCCCGCGCCTGCTGTTTCCGTTCGCCCGCCAGATCATCGCCGACGCGGTGCGCAACGGCGGCTTCCCGCCCCTGATGATCGATCCGGTGGACTTCGCCGCGCTCTACCAGCAGCGCCTCCAGGCGGAAGCCGAGCGTCTCCAGGCCGGCCAGGCCTGAGCCTTTCGCTGATCTGATCGCCGAAGAGCCCGTCGCCGCGACGCCATGCGCCCGCGGCGACGGGCTTTTTTGTTCGGTCCTTTTCCTTTTGCCCGCGCGCTTGCGTGTGGCAGGCTCCGCCGCGCCGGAGCGGGCCAGTGGCGGCGCCGTCGGCAAAGGGCGGGAGGCATCCGCGCGGCGATGCGATCCATCCGTTTCAAACTGGCCGCGCTGGCGGGCGCGACAGCGGTCCTGGCGGTGCTTGCGGGCCTGAGCGTGCTCATCGCCCTGCGCGCCGTCGACGGGGCGCTGGAGGCGGCCATCTCGGCGCAGCAGCGCCTTGATGTTCTCACCGAGATCTCGGCCCGCCTGTCCGACTACGGCCTCGCCGCCATCGCCGCCACCGAAAGCCCGACGGTGAGCGCCGGCCGGCTGGAGGACACGCGCTCGCGCGTCTCGGCCTTGCTCGAAGCCTCGACCGTGAAGGCGGCGCAGGCGGCGCCCGACACGCAGAACGGTTCGAGGCCGCAGGAGCGACTGCTGGCCCGGCTGCGGGCGGATTTCATCTCGCTGGACCGTCAGATCACCGCCGCCACCCGGGATCCTGATCCCGCCCGCCGGGGCGATCGGGTGCGCGGCTCCCTCAATGCGTTTGCGGCCTCGGCCGGGCCGACGCTTTCGCTGCTTGTGGAGAGCGAGCGGCGCGGCGTCACTGCCGCGCGGGAGGAAGCCGTGGCGCTGGCCGACCGGCTGCGGATCGGCGCCGTGGCCATGGCGCTGGCGGTCTTCGCTGCGGCGCTGGTGCTGTATCGCGCGCTCGCACAGCCGCTGCTCGGCCGGCTGCGGGAGATCGACCGGGCCGCCGCGGCCATCGGTCGCGGCGATCTTTCCGCCCGCCTCGCCATCGGCCAGCGCGATGAACTCGGCGTTCTGACGGCCCGCTTCAACCGCATGGCCGCCCTCCTCGCGCGGCGCGAGCGCAAGGTCGCGCAGGACCGGGCAGAGCTGGAAAAGACCATCGCCGACCGCACGGCCGACCTGACCGACGCCAATGCCCGCCTCGCCGCCATCGACGCTTCCCGGCGGCGCTTCTTCGCCGATGTGAGCCACGAGCTGCGCACGCCGCTCACCGTCATCATCGGGGAGTGCGACGTGACCCAGCGAGCGCCGGCCATCCCGGAGAGCGTGAGCCGCACGGTCCTCGCCACCATCCGCAAGCGCGCGGGCATGCTTCACCGCCGGGTGGAGGATCTGCTGCGGGTCGCCCGTTCCGAGAGCGGAGAGATCGAGCTGGTGTTTCAGGATACGCCCTTGGCACCATTGCTCGCCGACGCCGTGGCGGGGCTGGAGCCGGTGGCGCGGCGGCAGGGCGTGGCGCTGGTGCTTCACGCGCCGGAGCCGGCGCTTCTCGTGCATGCCGACCGCGAATGGCTGCGGCAGGTGGTGGAAGGGCTCATCGACAACGCCTTGCGCCACGGCCGCCCGCTCACCCGCGTCACCGTGGCAGTCGCGCACAGGACGGATGCGGACGGGCATGCCGTGGACACCATCAGCATCACCGACGACGGGTGCGGCATTGCGCCCGAGGCCCGGACCCGCCTGTTCGCCCGGGGCGCGCGTCTGGGCGCTGGCGAGGGTTTCGGCCTGGGTCTTGCCCTCGCCGATTGGGTGGTGACGCGGCACGGCGGACGTATCACACTGGAGGACGGGGAGAAGGGCGGCACCCGGGTGGCGATCGCGCTCCCGCAGGCCGCCGCCGCGCCCGGCGAGTCCGCAGCCGAGACCCGTCCGACCGCGTGACCGGCCGTCGGCAGTCGCGATCCGCTGCAGAGGTCAGCGAGCAGCCGCGACAGCGCCGATGAAGCACTGGAGGAACCATGAACATCCTGGTGGTGGAAGACGACAGCGACATTGGCGCCATGCTGAGCCGCGGCCTCTCCGCCGAGGGGTTCGACGTGACCGTCGTGGGCCGCGCCGACGAGGCCCTGGAGACGGCGCGCCAATACAATCCCTGCGCCGTGGTGCTCGACATGATGCTGCCCGACGGCTCCGGCATCGATGTGTGCCGGGCGCTGCGCAGCGCCGGCCATTCCGGCCCCATCCTGTTCCTGAGCGCCAAGGACGAGGTGCATGACCGGGCCGAGGGCCTCGGCGCCGGGGCGGACGACTACATCGTCAAGCCCTTCGTGTTCGGTGAGCTGGTGGCACGGCTGCGAACCCATCTCCTGCATCGCCTCGGCGAAAGCCACGCCGACCGCGTGATGGCGGGGCGGCTCGTGCTTGATCCTTCCACCCGCACGGCGAAGTTCGGCGAGGTGCATGTGCGGCTCACCGAGCGGGAGGCCGACCTGCTGGCCCTGCTCATGGCGAGCCCCAACCGACCGATCGCCCGCGGCGAGATCTTCGACCGGCTCTGGGCCAGCCAGGGCGGTGCCTCACTCAACGTGGTGGACGTCTACGTGGGCTATCTGCGCACCAAGCTCGCGCCCGTCGGCCGGGCGGGCGGGCCCCAGGTGGCGACGGTGCGTGGGCGCGGCTTCATGCTCGACCTGTCCGCGCCGTCTCCGCACTGATGTGCTGCAGAAGTATTGCAATGCACCATCAGATTTCGCTTGCGGGAACCGATTCGGCTGCCAATATTTGACTCCGTTGTAGCGAAAAACCTCGTTACTTCAATTTCTTATGATCTTCTTATAAGGATCGTAAGAGCACACAGGAGGAAAGCATCATGCGCTGGAACAAGCCCCAGGTCTGCGAAGTCTGCGTCGGCATGGAAGTGACTGCCTACCTGCCGGCCGATTTCTGATCGACCGAGGTCGGGAGCCGCGAGCGATTAGGCAGGAGCGTATGTCGCGTCATGCAGGTGATCGTTCTCGGTTCAGCGGCCGGCGGCGGCGTTCCCCAGTGGAACTGCCGCTGTCCGGTGTGCCAACTGGCATGGACGGGTGATCCACGGGTCACGCCCCGAACCCAGTCGAGCATCGCCGTCTCGGAGGACGGTGCCGCGTGGGTGCTCCTGAATGCCTCGCCCGATCTGCGGACCCAGATCGCCGCGACACGGGCTCTTCAGCCTCGGGTGGACGGCCGCGACAGCCCTATTCGCGCCGTTGTCCTCACCAACGGGGACGTGGACCACATCGCCGGTCTGCTGACGTTGCGGGAGCAGCAGGCGTTCGATCTCTACGGCTCGGCCGACACGCTCGCGCTGATCGCGCAAAATCAGGTCTTCGACGTGGTGTCCAATGCGCTGGTGCGCCGCGAACCGGTCTCGTTCGACATGCCGTTCTCGCCGGTTCCGGGCCTGACCATGGAATTCTTCACCGTGCCCGGCAAGGTGCCGCTCTGGCGGGAGGATGCCTCCCTCGTCATCGGCGAGGAATCCGGCTCCACCGTGGGTGTGACGATCACGTCCGCCGGACGCCGTCTTATCTACGTACCCGGCTGCGCCGCTGTGACCGATGGCCTGCGGAGGCGCATCGCTGGAGCCGACCTGCTGTTCTTCGACGGCACGCTCTACCGCGACGACGAAATGATCACCGCCGGCATCGGCACCAAGACGGGCGCCCGCATGGGCCACCTCTCCATGTCCGGCGCGGATGGCACGATGGCGTTGCTCGCCGACCTGCCGGTGGCGCGCCGGGTGTTCATTCACATCAACAACACCAATCCCGCGCTGATCGATGGCTCCGAGGAGCACCGCGCCGTGGAAGCGGCTGGCTGGGCGGTCGCCCGGGACGGAATGGAGTTCACCCTATGAGCGCGCAAGCCACCGTCCGGGTGCTGGCCGAAGCGGCCGATCTTCCCGCCGATTTCCCGCCTTTGCCGTCGCCGCAGGAGCCCCTCTCCCCG
>JAEZMT010000170.1 GCA_023442085.1 Pseudomonadota bacterium
CCGCCCTTCGGATCGACGATCTGCACAAGAGCTTCGGCGGCCTCCACGTGATCCAGGGCGTGAACTTCACCGTCGCGCCGGGCGAGCGGCGCCTGCTCCTCGGCCCCAACGGCGCGGGCAAGACCACACTGTTCAACCTGATCGCCGGCGACCTCCGGCCCACCGCCGGGCAGATCCGCATCGCGGAAGAGGACGTGTCGGCCCTCCCGACCTTCCGGCGCGCGGCGCGGGGCATAGGCCGCACGTTTCAGATCCTCACCCTGTTCGCGCGGGAGAGCGTGATCGGCAACGTCATCATGGCTCTCCTCGGCGGGCGGCCGCAGCGCTGGAAGCCCTATGGCGCGGTGGCGCATGACCCCGCCTTGCGGCGCGAGGCGCTGGAGGTGCTGGCACGGGTGCGGCTCGATACGCTCGCCGACCGGCCGGTCTCGGAGACCTCCTATGGCGAGAAGCGCCGGCTGGAGATCGCCATGGCGCTGGCGCAGGCGCCGCGCATTCTTCTGCTGGACGAGCCGCTCGCCGGCCTGTCGAAGGAGGAGCGCGGCACGGTGAGCGCGCTGCTGGCGGAGTTGCCGCGAGACCTCACCATCCTGATGATCGAGCACGACATGGATGTTGCGCTCGCCTTCGCCGAGAAGATCGCCCTCCTGCACCACGGCCGCCTGATCGTGGACGGCACGCGCGAGGAGGTGATCGCGGACCCGAGGACACGGGAGGCCTATCTTGCCCAGTGACGCCGCGCTCTCGCTCTCCGGCCTGAACGCCTTCTATGGCGACAGCCACATCCTGCATGACGTGTCGCTGGAGGTGGCACCGGGGCGGATTCTCGCTCTGCTCGGCCGCAACGGCGCGGGCAAGACCACCTGCATGAACGCCCTCGCCGGCCTGCTGCCCACCCGCACCGGGCGGATCGTTCTCAACGGGCGGGACATCTCCGCCTTCTCGCCCGAGGCCATCTGCCGGGCCGGCCTCGCGCTGGTGCCGCAGGGGCGGCGCATCTTCCGCAGCCTCAGCGTGGAGGAGAATCTCGCTGTCGCCCGCTGCGCCCGGCCGCCGGACGGGCGGGTGGCGTGGACGGACGACGACATCTTCGGCCTTTTCCCCCGCCTGAAGGAACGGCGCCGGCATCCGGCCGGGCTCATGTCCGGCGGCGAGCAGCAGATGCTGGCCATCGGCCGGGCGCTGGTGACCGCGCCGCGCGTGCTGCTGATGGACGAGCCGACAGAAGGCCTCGCGCCGCAGATCGTCGCCGAGGTGGGCGCCATCGTCGGCCGTCTGCGCGCCGCCGGCCTGTCGGTCATCCTCGTGGAGCAGCACATGGCCTTCGCCCTGAAGCTCGCCGACGAGGTGGTGGTGATCAGCACGGGGCGGGTGGTGGACAAGGCTTCGGCGGCGGACTTCCAGGCCGATCCGGCCCGGCTGGAAGAGCATCTGGGCGTCCACTGACGGAGGCAAGAAAGGGCACCTGACCTTCCGGCATCTCGTCGCAGGGTGATGAATCGCACGCGAGCCGTGCTAGGATTGATCGTCCGATAAAGACCGGGTGTCCGCAGTGCCGTCCTCAAAAGCCCCCTCCCCCCAGCGTCGTCGCCTGTCACCCGCGGACCGGGAGCGGGATATCGTGGCGGGGGCGGTGGCCTTCTTCGCCGAGTTCGGCTTCGACGGCGCAACGCGGGATCTGGCGCAGCGGCTCGGCATCACCCAGCCGCTGCTCTACCGTTATTTTCCCGGCAAGGATGCGCTGCTCGACCGAGTCTATCAGGAGGTCTACCAGAGCCGCTGGCAGGCGGAGTGGGAAACCGCCATCGCGGACCGCTCCATCCCCATCGAGGAGCGGCTGAAGCGCTTCTACCGGGCCTATGCCGCCGTCATCCAGACCTATGAGTGGGTGCGGCTGTTCATGTTCGCCGGCCTGAAGGGGCTCGACTTCAACAGCCGCTATCTCGCCTTCCTGCGCGCACGGCTGTTCGAGCGCATGGTCATCGAGATCCGCGCCGCCAACGGCCTCGACGAGAAGGCCCCGGTGAGCGAGGAAGAGATCGAGCTGATCTGGTCACTGCACGCCGGCATTTTCTACATCGGCGTGCGCAAGTTCATCTACGGCATGCCCATTCCGGCCGATCCCGAAGCCGACATCGACGTGAAGGTGAACGCCTTCCTCAACGGCGCCCCGGCGGCCTTCGCCTCGGTGATCGACCGCGCCAAGCCGGCGCGCAGGAAAGTCGCCGGCCGGAAATAATCATTTGATAAATTAGTTTGACGCCAGCCGCAGTTCGCGCCATTATCTATCATCCGATAAATAGTCGGACCGCTTCGCCCAGCCCGGCACAGACCGGGCACCGGCGATGCGACGCGACCACTGGACGGCTCGCGCCGGCCGGCCCTCGCACAGGCGAACGGGCTGCCGCCTTCAGGAGCCGAGGGAGGACACCATGCCAACGCACACCACCGCCGGGCCGCAGGCGCGCTCTGCCGCGTCCCCCGCGCGCACCAAGCGCGCCGTCATCATCGGCGGCTCCATCTGCGGCCTGTTCACCGCGCTGCTGCTGCGCAAGGCGGGCTGGGACGTGGCCGTCTTCGAGCGCATCGGCAGCGAGCTTGCCGGGCGCGGCGCCGGCATCGTCACCCATCCCGAGCTGTTCGACGTCATCGGCAAGACCGGCCTCGATGTCACCGAGGCCCGCGTGGGCGTGGGCGTCAGCGGACGACGGGTGTTCGGGCCGGATGGGCGCATCACCGGCCAGCTCGACCTGCCGCAGGTGCTCACGTCCTGGGGCCACCTCTACCGCCTGCTGCGCTCCGCTCTGCCGGACGACAGCTACCACCACGGCCGCAACCTCGTGCGCGTCGAGGACGGGGCCGAGCGCGTGCGCGCCTACTTGGCCGATGGCGCCGTGGAGGAAGCCGACCTGCTGGTGGGCACCGACGGCCTGTTCTCCACCGTCCGCGCTGCCTTCCTGCCGGATGCCAAGCCCACCTATGCGGGCTATGTGGCCTGGCGCGGACTGGTGGACGAAAGTGCGCTCTCGCCGGAAACCCGCGCGGCACTCTGCGGCCACTTCTCCTTCAGCCTGCCGCCCGGCGAGCAGATGCTCGGCTATCCGGTGGCTGGCGCGGACGAGCAGTTGGACGAAGGCCACCGCCGCTACAATTTCGTCTGGTATCGCCCCGCCGCCAGCGACGGGCAGCTTGCCGAGCTGCTGACCGATGTGGACGGAACGCGCCATCCCCTCTCCATTCCCCCGCATCTCATCCGGCCCGAGGTGGTGGCGGGCATGCGGGCGGATGCGCATCGTCTGCTGGCGCCCCAGTTCGCCGAGGTGGTGGAGCGCACCCAGCAGCCCTTCCTGCAGGCGATCCAGGACCTGGAAAGCCCGCGCCTGCGCCTCTCGCCCCATGTGGTCATCCTGGGCGATGCCGCCTTTGTCGCCCGCCCCCATGTGGGCATGGGCGTGACCAAGGCCGCCGCCGATGCCGCCGCCCTCGCCGACGCACTCGCCGACGGCACGGATGTGGAAGCGGCGCTCGCCGCCTTCGAGACGAAGCGCCTCGCCTTCGGCCGCGCGGTGGTGCAGCGGGCGCGGCATCTCGGCGCCTACATGCAGGCGCAGATCCTCGACGAGGAGCAGCGCGCCCGCGCCGAGCGCCACCGCCACCCCGAGGCGGTGATGAGCGAAACCGCCGTCGCCACGGGGATTGCCGCATGAAGCCCGACGGCGCCTTCCCCCCTCGGTCGCGGCCCCGCGATGCGGCCGCGCGCATCGAGGCGATCCGGCAGAACCCCAATTTCCGCCGCCTCGCCGCCACCCGCGCCCGGCTCGGCCTCTCCATGGCCGCTCTGATGGCGACGCTCTATTTCGCCTACATCCTCACCGTGGCGCTGAAGCCCAGCGCCCTCGGCACGCCGGTGCTGCCGGATGCGGTCTCCACCTGGGGCATCGTCGCAGGCGTCGGCCTGCTCGGCCTCGGCTTCGTGCTGACGGCGATCTACGTCGCCGTCGCCAACCGCACCTTCGATCGCCTCACTCAGAACCTCCAGGAGGACGTGCAATGAAACGGCCTCAGCTCAATCGCGCGGCCCTCGCCTTTGCGCTCACGCTCGCCTGCGCCGCCACTCCGGCCTTGGCCGCCGGCGCCATCGAAGGGGGCGCCCGCCAGCCCGTCAATCCGGTGGCGATCACCCTCTTCCTGATGTTCGTGGCGGTGAGCCTCGGCGTCACCTGGTGGGCGGCCCGCAAGGGCACCGGCGGCGCGCAGGATTATTACGCTGCCGGCGGCGGACTCAGCGGCTTCAAGAACGGCCTCGCCATCGCCGGCGACTACACCTCCGCCGCGACCTTCCTCGGCGTGACGGCGCTGGTCTACTCCTCCGGCTATGACGGCATGATCTACGCCATCGGATTCCTCGTGGGCTTCCCGATGATCCTGTTCCTCATCGCCGA
>JAEZMT010000242.1 GCA_023442085.1 Pseudomonadota bacterium
TCCGCCTGCCAGCGATCGAAGGGGACGGGGGCCTCGCCGGTTGTGGTTTCCCCGACCTCAGCCGCCGGGGTCGCGGCGGGCTTGCGGGCCTTCTTATTCGGGCGGCTCAGCTCGATCAGGGTCGGCAAAAATCCGGCCAGCGTCTTGCCGGCGCCGGTGGGGGCGATGAGCAGAACCGAAAGCCCGCTCTCGGCGGCGGCGATGAGGTCGAGTTGGTGCGCCCGCGGCGTCCAGCCCCGCGCGCGGAACCAGCCGGCGAACGGCTCGGGAAGGGCGGGGGACGCCCCACGCCGTGGTTCGTCGGTCTCGGGACGGGTTTTGCCGATGGATCTGGTCGCTTTGGCCACCTGCGGAAGATAGGCACGCCACGGCGCGGGCGCGAGCCTCCGCGCCGCTCAAGCGAACGATTCCGTCCGCGCGCGGTTCCTTCGGTGTCCTGGCCCGGAGGAGTCGCCCATGAGCTACGCGCGCTTTGCCGCCATGATCGCCACTTCGACCGTGGTGATGTTCGGTCTGATGTATCTGAACACCTACGCCCTCGATCATGCGTCCTTCAGCGAAACCCGCGCCTTCATGGCGCTTGTCATGGGGGCCGTGATGGCGGCGCTCATGCTCGGCTTCATGTGGGGCATGTATCCGAACCCCCGTGCCAACCTCGCTATCCTCCTGGCCAGCATCGCCGTCTTCGCCGGAGCGCTCGCTCTGGTGCGAACCCAGGCGACGGTCGGGGACGTGGCGTACATGCGGGCGATGATCCCGCACCATTCCATCGCCATCCTCACCAGCGAGCGCGCGCACATCCGCGATCCGCGCGTGCGGCTGCTGGCGGACCGGATCATCGATGCGCAGGTGCGCGAGATCGGCGAGATGAAGGCGCTGGTCGCCGATCTCTCGCGCAACCCACCCCCTGCGGACGCGCCGGACCTGCCGTCCTACCGCGCACGGGGCGCGAGCCCGCCCGCGCCCGAACGTCCTTAATCCGCCGTCAACCAACGCGGGGGCATGGTGCGGGAAATGTCCCGTCCCGGAGTATGCGTCCCATGATGTCGCGCGCCGACCGCACCGTCTTGAGCGAATGGTGGTGGACGGTGGACCGCGCCCTGCTGGCGAGCCTCGGCGGGCTGATGGTGATCGGCATCATCCTCTGCCTCGCCGCGAGCCCGGCGGTGGCGGCCCGCCTGAACATCGCCGATCCGTTCCACTTCGTGAACCGGCAGGTGCTGTTCCTCATCCCCGCGGCGGTGGTGATGATCGCCACCTCCTTCCTCTCGCCCCGCACCATCCGGCGCACCTGCGTGGTGGTGTTCGGCGTATTCTTCGTGCTGCTGCTGGCGACGCTGGTGTTCGGGCCGGAGGTGAAGGGCGCGCGGCGCTGGCTCACCATCGCCGGCATCACCGTGCAGCCGTCGGAATTCATCAAGCCGGCCTTCGTCATCCTCGCCGCCTGGCTGTTCGCCGAGAGCACCAAGCGGCCGGAGATGCCGGCGACGCTGTTCGCCTTCCTGCTGCTCGGCAGCGTGCTCGGCCCGCTGGTGAAGCAGCCGGATTTCGGCCAGAGCCTGCTCATCTGCCTCGTCTGGTCCGCCCTGTTCTTCCTCGCCGGCCTGCGCTGGATCTGGATGGTGGGGCTGGCGGGTATCGGCGCGGGCGGCGGCTTCATCGCCTACATGACGGTGTCGCACGTCCAGAAGCGCATCAACCGCTTCATCAATCCCGATTCCGGCGACACCTACCAGATCGACGCGGCGCTGAACTCGTTCAGGAGCGGCGGCTGGTTCGGCACCGGGCCGGGCGAGGGCACCATGAAGCGGATGCTTCCGGATGGACACACCGACTTCGTGTTCGCCGTGGCCGGCGAGGAGTTCGGCATCATCCTGTGCATGATCATCCTCGCGCTGTTCGCCTTCATCCTGCTACGCTCGCTCTCGCGCGCCTCCAAGGAGAGCGATCCCTTCACCCGCTTCGCCATCACGGGCCTCGCGCTGCTGTTCAGCCTGCAGGCCTCCATCAACATGGCGGTGAACGTCCATATCGCGCCGGCCAAGGGCATGACGCTGCCCTTCATCTCCTATGGCGGCTCCTCGCTCATCTCGATTGCATTTGGCATGGGGATGCTGCTCGCCCTCTCGCGCAAGCGGCCCGGCGCTGCCGCGCTGGCGCGGCTCAGCGAGGGGCATGGCGATACAAGGCGGGGCGAAAGCCTCGCCCGCCCGGTGGCGCCGCCGCCCGCCGCGGTGGCGGACCCGGCCTGATCGCGGGCCTGATCGAAGGTCGCGCCGACGCGGAACCGCCGCATTGCCGGGGCACTGCCGCACGCGACCCGGAGGGTAATGTGACCGATCTCGTCCTTCTCGCTGCCGGCGGCACCGGCGGCCACCTGTTCCCGGCCGAGGCGCTGGCCGCCGTTTTGACCCGGCAGGGTTTCACGGTGGACCTCGCCACCGACGCCCGCGCCGCCCGCTATGCCGGGCATTTCCCGGCGCGGGAGCTGCACGTGCTGCCGGCGGACACCGTGCGCGGGCGCTCCCCCATCTCGCTCGCCCGCACCGGCCTCGCCCTCGCCTCCGGCTTCGTCTCCAGCCTCTCTTTGCTGCGGCGGGTGAAGCCCGTGGCGGTGGTGGGTTTCGGCGGCTATCCCACCGTGCCGCCGCTGCTGGCGGCGAGCTTTTCCGGCGTGCCGAGCATCGTGCATGAGGCGAACGGCGTGATGGGCCGGGCCAACCGGATGCTGGCGCGACGCGTCACCGCCATCGCCACCGGCTTTCCCGGCGTGGTGGATGCCGATCCCGCGCTGAAGGCCAAGGCGGTATGGACGGGCAATCCCCTGCGCCCCGCCGCAATCGCCGCCGCGGCCGCGCCCTATGATCCGCCGGTCCCCGGTGGCGACCTCCATGTACTGATCTTCGGCGGCAGCCAGGGCGCGCGGGTGATGTCCGATGTGGTGCCGGAGGCTGTCGAGCGGCTGGGTGCGGACCTTCGCGCCCGCCTCGTCCTCGTCCAGCAGGCGCGGGAGGAGGATCTGGAGCGGGTCACCGCCACCTATGCCCGGCTCGGCGTGCGGGCCGAGGTGAAGACCTTCTTCGACGATCTGCCGGCGCGCATGGCGCGCGCCCATCTCGTCATCTCCCGCTCCGGCGCCGGCACGGTGGCGGAGCTTGCGGCGCTGGGGAGGCCTTCCATCCTCGTGCCGCTGCCCCATGCGCTGGACCAGGACCAGGCCGCCAACGCCCGCACCCTCGCGGACGTGGGCGCGGCGCTGGTGCTGCGGCAGGTGGAATTCGAGCCCGACCGGCTGGCGCTGGAACTCAATACCTTTGCCGGCGAACCCGCATCATTGACGCAGATGGCCGAACGGGCCAGAAGCCAGAGCGTGCTTGACGCCGCCGAGCGGCTGGGCGGTCTCGTCCGGCATCTGGCGGGCGGCGGCGCGGTCGCAACCTTCAGGGGAAACAGCGCATGAAGCTGCCGTCCGGCCTCGGCTCCATCCACTTCGTCGGCATCGGCGGCATCGGCATGAGCGGCATCGCCGAGGTGCTGCACAATCTCGGCTACGAGGTGCAGGGCTCGGACGTGGCCGACAGCGCCAACGTGAAGCGCCTGCGCGAGCACGGCATCAAGGTGATGATCGGCCACGCCGCCGCCAATGTGGACGACGCGGACGTGGTGGTGGTCTCTTCCGCCATCAAGCGCGACAATCCCGAATTGATGGCCGCCCGCGCCAAGCGCCTGCCCGTGGTGCGCCGGGCCGAGATGCTGGCCGAGCTGATGCGGCTCAAGAGCTGCGTCTCCATCGCCGGCACCCACGGCAAGACGACCACCACTTCGCTCGTGGCGACCCTGCTCGACGCCGGCAATTTCGATCCCACCGTCATCAACGGCGGCATCATCAACGCTTACGGCACCAATGCCCGCCTCGGCGACGGCAACTGGATGGTGGTGGAGGCGGACGAGAGCGACGGCACCTTCCTGAAGCTGCCCACGGAAGTCGCCATCGTCACCAATGTGGACCCCGAGCACCTCGACCACTTCAAGACCTTCGACAGGGTGCAGGAGGCGTTCAAGGCGTTCGTGGAGAACGTGCCCTTCTACGGCTTCGCGGTGATGTGCATCGACCATCCCGTGGTGCAGGCGCTGGTGGGCCGCATCGAGGATCGTCGCGTCATCACCTATGGCGAAAACCCGCAGGCCGACGTGCGCCTGGTGGACGTGGACCTGAAGGGCGGCATCACCAAGTTCGGCGTGGTGTTCCGCAACCGTGCGGGCGAGACGGTGCACGAAATCCGCGGCCTGCGCCTGCCCATGCCCGGCAAGCACAATGCGCTGAACGCCACCGCCGCCATCGCAGTCGCGCACGAATTGAAGGTGCCCGACGAGAAGATCATCGAGGCGCTGAGCCAGTTCGGCGGCGTGAAGCGGCGCTTCACCCGCACCGGCGAGTGGAACGGGGTGACGGTGTTCGACGATTACGGCCACCACCCGGTCGAAATCGCCGCCGTGCTCAAGGCGGCGCGGGCGGCGAGCGAGGGGCAGGTGATCGCCGTGGTGCAGCCGCATCGCTACACCCGCCTCGCCTCCCTGTTCGACGAATTCTGCACCTGCTTCAACGATGCCGACCATGTGGTGGTGGCGCCGGTCTACACCGCTGGCGAGGCGCCCATTCCCGGCGTGGACCGCGACCATCTGGTGCAGGGCCTCATCGCCCACGGCCACCGCTCGGTGACTGCGCTCGACGGGCCGGAGCAACTGGCCGGCATCGTCTCCGGTGTCGCGAAGCGAGGCGATTACGTGATCTGCCTCGGTGCCGGCTCCATCTCAGGCTGGGCCTATGCGCTGCCGGGGGAATTGCAGGCGCTCAAGCCGGCGGCTTAGTCGGCGCAGACCCGCGCGCACCTCCAGAAACAAAAAAGCCCCCGGACGTGCCGGGGGCTTTCGTTTTCAGGGTCGCCTCACTTCTTCGGCAGGGCTTCCAGCACGTCCTCATAGGTGCGCAGGCCGGCGCGGGGGGAATTCACCAGCACGGCCATGTTGCCGGGGGCATGCTGGTTCTTCCACATCTTGGTGTGCGCCTCGGGAATGCGGTCCCACGGGAACACCTCCGACATGCAGGGGTCCACGCGCCGGTCGATGATGAACTGGTTGGCGGCGGAGGCCTGCTTGAGGTGGGCGAAGTGCGAGCCCTGGATGCGCTTCTGGCGCATCCACACATAGCGGGCATCGAAGGTGATGTTGAAGCCGGTGGTGCCGGCGCAGAACACGATCATGCCGCCGCGTTTGCCGACCAGCGTCGAGACCGGGAAGGTGCTCTCGCCGGGGTGCTCGAACACGATGTCCACGTCGCGCTTGCCGGTGATGTCCCAGATGGCCTTGCCGAATTTGCGGGCTTCCTTGAGCCATTCCGCATATTCCGGCGAGTTCACCGTGGGCAGCTGGCCCCAGCACTTGAAGTCCTTGCGGTTGATGACGCCCTTGGCGCCGAGGCCGAGCACGTAGTCGCGCTTGGTCTCGTCCGAGATCACGCCGATGACGTGCGCGCCGGAGGCGGCGGCGAGCTGCACGCCGAACACGCCGAGGCCGCCCGAGGCGCCCCACACGAGCACGTAGTCGCCCGGCTTCACGGTGTGCGGGGCATGGCCGAACAGCATGCGGTAGGCGGTGGCGAGGGTGAGGGTGTAGCTGGCGCTCTCTTCCCAGGTGAGGTGCTTGGGACGCGGCATCAGCTGGCGCGCCTGCACCCGGCAGAACTGGCCGAAGGAGCCGTCCGGCGTCTCATAGCCCCAGATGCGCTGGGAGGGGGAGAACATCGGGTCGCCGCCGTTGCACTCCTCGTCATCCCCATCGTCCTGGTTGCAGTGGACGACCACCTCGTCGCCGACCTTCCAGCGCTTCACCTTGGAGCCGACCGCCCAGACGATGCCCGAGGCATCCGAGCCGGCGACGTGGAACGGCGCCTTGTGAACATCGAAGGGGGAGATCGGCTGGCCGAGGCCGGCCCAGATGCCGTTGTAGTTCACGCCCGCGGCCATCACGAGCACGAGCACGTCATTCTCGCCGAGTTCCCAGGTGGGCACGACCTCCAGCTGGAACGACTCCTCCGGCGGCCCGTGGCGCTCGCGCCGGATGGTCCAGGCATACATGTTGGCAGGCACGTGGCCGAGCGGCGGGATCTCGCCGAGCTCATAAAGGTCCTTCACCGGTCCCTCGTTCGTATTGGCGGCTGCCGTCTGGGCCATGGCTGTCGTCCTCTCCTGGATTGGACCGTTTCGGTCGCGTCGTTGCAGTCCCTATCTCGCAATGCAGCGTAGCAGAGAAAAAATCCAAGGCGAGAGCCATTCTCAACCCCGACATTGGGCCATGTGGACGCTGCGGCGCGGAAGAAGGGACGTTCATGGCCGCGCTGACGTTTCCGCCGTCGCCGCGTGCGGCTACAGTGGCGGTGTCCCGCGCCGGAGGGCCGGCGGCGACGAAAGGGGATGGGATCGGGTCATGAACATCATCTGGATGATTATCGTCGGCGCCATCGCCGGCTTCCTGGCGGGCCAGCT
>JAEZMT010000243.1 GCA_023442085.1 Pseudomonadota bacterium
CCCATGTTGTGCCGCTGATCCGGCAGCGCTTTCCCGAGCTGGAGCTGCTGCTGTTCGAGGAGAAGAGCGCCAATCTCATCCAGCGGCTGAACGTCGGCACGCTGGACGCGGCCTTCCTCGCGCTGCCAGTGCATGACACCCATTTTCACAGCGAGTTTCTGTTCGAGGAGCCCTTTCTGCTCGCCGTGCCCGGCAGCCACAGCCTCGCCCGCCGCGACACGCTGGGAGTGGCGGAGCTGGCCGGGCAGAATCTGATGCTGCTGGAGGAGGGGCACTGCCTGCGCGACCAGGCGCTGGACGTGTGCCACCAGACCGGCGCGCGGGAGAAATCCGAATTCCGCGCCACGAGCCTCGAAACCCTGCGCCAGATGGTGGCGGCGGGTGTCGGCATCACGCTCCTGCCCATGCTGGCGACGCGGCACCCGGTGCCGCCGGCGCAGAACATCCACCTGCTGGCGTTTACCGATTCCCGCCCCAGCCGGCAGATCGCTTTGCTTTGGCGCAAGACCTCGGCGCTGGGGCAATTGCTGCATCAGGTGGCCGACATCTGCCGCGGTCTGCCGGAAGAGCTGCTGGCCGCGCGCCACTGATCCGGTCCCTGCCGCTGCGGTAACCGTTTATGGATTCGATGGAAATTTCCGCGCGGACCCCGCGCGCCGATTTCCGCGCCGTCCAAGCGGTGCTAAAACGTTTCGGCTCGAGCCGGCAAATAAGCCCCCGGGGGGAGGTCGAATTCGTGATCCGGCGTACCTTTGCCGTCAGGTCCGTCGCCGTGCTCCTTGTGGTCTGGGTCGGTCTCGTCGCGGCTTTCGCGACGCTCACCATCCGGAACAACCTGTCTCGCGCCGACGCGGACGTTCAGGCCGAGGGCGTTGCCCTGCATCGGCTGCTGTCCCAGCGCGTGGCGCAGCACGACGCCCATCTCACCAGTCTCGCCGCCCTCGTGCAGGCGACAGATCCGCCGCCGGTGGAGGCCATCCGGCAGGTGGCCGCCGGGATCATGCGCTATTACAAGCGCATCCTCTCCATCCGGGTGCTGGAGCTGACCGACGCGGGGGCCATCGAGACCGTCGTGGCCGTCCCCGCCGATCTGGCGCGCATGCCCCTGCCCATGTTCGCCCATCTGGTGTTCGGGCAGAGGGCAGGCGAGGCGCGCTATTATGTGGAGGCCGCCTCCGCCGACCGCTATTTCCTCGGCAAGCGCGCCGGCAGCGGCCGTCGTCTGGCCATCATCCTGGAGATCGACTCGGGCGGCCTGCTGATGGCCGAGGATCGGCTCTCCAGCGATCGCCTCACCATGAGTCTCGGGCCGCATCCGCTGAACGGCCAGCCGCCGGCGGTGGAGCCCGGCGCCTTCGCGACCCTCACCTTTTTCCGCGCCGCCGACAGCGCCACCCAGCCGGTGAACCTCGGCATCGAGCGGCCGATGACCCTCTACAAGGCCATCGCGCCGGTGCCGCTCGCCGCCTTCGCGCTGGTGTCGCTGCTCGTCCTGTTCGCGGGGCGCTACACGCTCATCCAGCGGCACGAGGCTCGCCGCTCGCGGCAGCTCGCGGCGCTGGCGGAGGAGCGAAGCCGTCTTCTGGAGCGCGAGACGCAGCTCGCCCACGCCGCGCGGGTCAATTCCCTCGGCGAACTCGCCTCGGGCATCGCCCACGAACTGACCCAACCGCTCACCGCCTTGCTGAGCCAGAGCCAGGCCGCGCTGCGCCTGTCCGGGCCGGACGGCGATCCCGCCCGGCTGTCCGAGGCGCTCGACGCCAACGTGCGGGAGGCGCGCCGGGCCGGCGAGATCCTGCGGCGGATGCGCGACTACATCGCCCGCCGCGCCAGCGAGCGCGTTGCCGTCGACGTGAATGACGTGGTGGACGACGCGGCGACTCTCGCCCGCGCCGACCTCGCACGGCGCGACATCACGCTGGAGCTGGACCTGGAGCGGCCCATGCCCCGCGCCAATGCGGACCCGGTGGAGCTGGAGCAGGTGCTGCACAATCTCATCCGCAACGCCGCCGACAGCCTGCAGGAGCGCGACGGGCGGGAAAAGCGCATCCTGATCCGCACCTTCGATGCCGGTGAGATGGTGGCCATCCGCGTCAGCGATACCGGCAAAGGCATTCCGGCGGACGTGATGCCCCGGCTGTTCGAGCCCTTCTTCTCCACCAAGAGCGAGGGCATGGGGCTGGGCCTGTCCCTGTGCGCCACGCTGGTGGAGCGGGCGGGCGGCACCATCGAGGCCGAGGCGAAGCCGGGGGAGGGGGCGTCCTTCGTCATCAGCCTTCCCGCCTTGGCGGAACGGCAGATGGCGGCCCAGTGAGCGCGCCCCGCGTCTATCTCGTCGATGACGATGCGGCCGTGCGGCAGGCCCTCTCCCTGCTGCTCTCCACCTACGGCATGACGGTGGAGGCCTTCGCCGATCCCGAGACCTTCCTCGCCCATGTGGACGAGGACCGCCCCGGCTGCCTGCTGCTGGATCTGCGGATGCCCATGATCTCGGGCATCCAGCTCAAGGAGAAGCTCGCCGCGCGGGGCATCGACTGGCCGGCGGTGATGATCACCGGCCATGGCGACGTCAACGCCTGCCGCCGGGCCTTTCGCGCCGGGGTGGTGGACTTCCTGACCAAGCCGGTGGACGAGCAGGTGTTGCTCGACGCCCTCGGCGTCGCCGCCCGCGCCCTCGATGCCCTCATGGAGCGTCGGGAGGCGGCCGCCCTCCTCGCCAGCCTCACGGAACGCGAGCGGGAAGTGCTGGACATGGTGTGCCGCGGCTGGGCGACGAAGGAGATCGCCGCCGCCCTCAGCATCTCCCCCCGCACCATCGATGCCCACAGGGCCAACATCGGCGAGAAGCTCGGCACCTCCTCCGTCGCCGATTTCGTGCGCATGACGCTCAACGCCCGCGCGCTCGGTAGTTCTACCGATCTCGCCCCGTGAGGCGACGGATGGAGGCCGTTCCCACCCTGGCCTAGACAGGCTCTGCGCCATCGCCCGGCGCAGAAGAATTCCGGCCGAATGGCCGAGACCCCAGGGAAAGGGCCAAGAATGAACCGCCTCCTCCTCGCCGCCGCTGTGTCCGCCACCTTCGCCACGCTCGCCGGCCCCGTATCGGCCCAGGCGCTGCAGGAGCGGAACATGCCGCTGGCCATCGCCCTCGACATCGCCCGCGAGGGTGTCGCGGCCTGCGCGGCGCAGGGCTACAACGTGTCGGTGGCGGTCGTGGACCGCGCCGGCGTCCTGAGGGCCTTCGCCCGCGCCGACAATGCCGGCCCGCACACGGTCGAGGCGGCGCGCCGCAAGGCCTTCACCTCCGCCTCCACCCGCACCCCGACCACCGTGATCGTCGAGAACGTGCAGAAGAACCCCGCCTCTGCGCAGCTCGTGGCCATCGACGGCTTCCTGGTGCTGGGTGGGGGCGTGCCGGTGAAGGTGGGCAACGAGACCATTGGCGCGGTCGGCATCGGCGGCGCCCCCGGCGGCCATCTCGACGAGGCCTGCGCGAATGCCGCCATCGCCAAGGTCGAATCCCAGCTCAAGTGAGCCGGTCCGGCCGTCGCGCCCGGCGGCCGGTTGAAAGCTTGATCCCGGATGCTTAGGTCCATTCTTCCCCCGTCTTGGGGGAGATGCCTCAAGCTCCGGGATCTGCTTTTGAATGTCCGTTGCCTTCACCCGTGAGAACGACCTCGAAGCGACCGCCGCCGATCTTCCGGACCGGCCCATATCGCCGCATCCGAACCTGGTGACGGCGAGCGGCCTTGCCGCGCTCGATGCGGCGTTGGCCGAGGCACGCGCCGCCTATGCCGAGGCGCAGACCGGCGATGTGCAGGCGGACCGGACGGCGATGGCGCGGGCGACGCGCGACCTGCGCTATTACGGCGCCCGCCGCGCCACCGCCCAGCTCATCGAGACCCCGGCAGATCCGGAGACCGTCCAGTTCGGCACCACTGTCACCCTCGACCGCGAGGACGGCCGCCGCCAGACCTTCCGCATCGTCGGCGAGGACGAGGCCGACCCGGCGAAGGGCTCGGTGTCCTACGTCTCGCCCCTCGCCGCCGCCGTGATGGGCAAGACGGTGGGTGATGTGGCCATGGTGGCGGGCCGCGAAGTGGAAGTCATCGCCATCGCCTGATGCCCCTGCAATGCTCAGGCTTTTCGGCCTAGGACGTTGCGGCGCAGCATTTAGATCGATCTAAATTTTCGTTGACCCCACCCCGCGCTCTCTCCTAGACATGGGCCGTCGAGAGGTTCGTTAAGAACCCGTTACCGGCGAGGAGGCGACGCGTGGAGGGTGCCAAGGGGCCACAGGGCCGCCGCTTGCCGGCCGCCCAGAACGCTGTCGAGCCGGCCGATCCGCCGGACGAGGCGCCGCTCGGCGGTGGCCTCCGGGTACGGCTCAAGGATGTCGCGGCCCACGCCGGCGTCTCCCGCGCCACGGTCTCCCTCGTCCTGCGCAAGAGCCCGCTGGTGAAGGCGGAGACCCGCGCCCGGGTCGAGGAGGCCATGGCCGGCCTCGGCTATGTCTACAATCGCAGCGCCGCCAATCTGCGCTCGGGCGCCTCGCGCACCGTGGGGCTTGTGCTCTGCGAGATCACCACCCCCAACTTCGCCCAGCTCACCGCCGGCATCGACGAGGTGCTGGGCACTGAAGGCTACATGGCCTTCATCGGCAACGCCGCCGAGGACGCCGCCCGCCAGCGCGAGGTGCTGGTGCGCATGCAGGAGCATGGCGTCGACGGGCTGGTGGTGGTCGCCTCGGAGAACACCCGCGCCGACGCGCTGGAGGAGGGGGCCTGCGCCCGCATGCCCTGCGTGCTCGCGCAGCGCCGCGTGGAGGGCTTTCCCGCCGATTATGTCGGGCCGGACTACGGCGCCGGCATGGAGCTGATCACCGAGCACCTCATCGGGCTCGGCCATCGCAACATCGCCTTCATCGGCGGCGTGCGCCGCATCGCGCCGCTGGCGGAGCGCATGGCCGGCTTCCACCGCGCGCTGCGCCGCCACAAGCTGAAGAGCGGGCCCGTGGTGCCCTGCGCGGTGATCGACCGCTCGTCCGGCTATGCCGCCGCGCGCGATTTCCTGGCACGCGAGCTTCAGGCCAAGGGGGACATCCCCTCCGCCATCGTCTGCTACAACGACGTGGTGGCCTTCGGCGTCATGCTCGCCCTCGACGAGCGTGGCCTCGTGCCGGGCCGGGACGTGGCCGTGGTCGGCTGCGACGACGTGGACGAGGCGGGCCTGCAACGCCCGGCGCTCACCACCTTCACCACCGATCCCCGCGTGGTCGGCCGCGAGGCCGCGCGGCTGCTGTTGCGCCGCATCGCCCATCCGGAGCGTCCGCGCGAGGAAATCATCGTTCCGCCCCGCCTCGTCATCCGCCAGTCGTGCGGCGCGGGGACGGTTGCCAAACGCCCGACAGGAGGCGCGAGATGAACTACGTCTTCCAGTTCGGAGACGTCTTCAACGCCTGGCCCGAACTGCTGCTCGGCGCGTGGCTGACGATCCGCCTCTCCGGCCTCGCCATGATCCTCGGCCTCGCCGTCGCGGTGCTCTGCGCGCTGGGCAAGACGCAGGGGCCACGCCCGGTGCGCTGGCTGGTGGACGTGTATGTGGAGGTGATCCGCAACACGCCTTTCCTGGTGCAGATCTTCATAATCTTCTTCGGCCTGCCGCGCGCCGGCATCCGGCTCGACGCCAACGAGGCGGCGCTGCTCGCCATGGTCATCAATGCCGGCGCCTATTGCACCGAGATCGTGCGCGCCGGCATCGAGACGATCCATAAGGGGCAGATCGAGGCGGGGCTGGCGCTGGGGCTCAAGCCCCTGCAGATCTTCAAGGATATCGTGCTGTTCCCGGCGCTGAAGGCGATCTACCCGGCGCTCACCAGCCAGTTCATCCTTTTGATGCTGACCTCCTCGGTCGTCTCCGCCATCTCGGCCGAAGAGCTGACGGCGGTGGCGAACAATCTGCAATCGCAGACCTTCCGCTCGTTCGAAATCTACATCGTCGTGACGGGCATGTATTTCGCCATGTCGCTGATGTTCGCGGGCACCTTCGCCCTCATCTACCGCGCGGTGTTCGCGCGGACAGATGCCGCACGCTGAAGGAGGGGAGCGACATGATCCGCCAGTTCACCTCCGCCGAATTCCTCTTCCTCATTTCCGCCGTGCGCTGGACGCTGCTGCTCTCAGCCATCGCCTTCGCCGGTGGGGCGGCGTTCGGGCTCATCATCGCGCTGGCGCGCACCGCCCCATGGCAATGGCTGCGGGCGACGGCGGGGGCCTACATCCTCGTCTTCCAGGGCACGCCGCTCTTGATGCAGCTCTTCCTCGTCTTCTTCGGCGCCACCATGGTCGGCGCCTCGGTGGACCCGCTGGCGGCGGCTGCCATCGGCCTCACGCTGAACGCCGCCGCCTTCCTGGGCGAGATCTGGCGCGGCTGCATCCAGGCCATTCCCAAGGGCCAGTGGGAGGCCTCCACCGCCCTCGGTCTGCATTACGTGACGCGCATGCGCGAGATCATCTTGCCGCAGGCGGCGAAGATCGCGGTGGCGCCGACGGTGGGCTTCCTGGTGATGCTGGTGAAAAGCACGTCGCTCGCCTCCATCATCGGCTTTGTGGAACTGACCCGCGCCGGGCAGATCGTGAACAACGCGACCTTCCGGCCGTTCCTCGTGTTCGGCATCGTGGCGGCCATCTACTTCGCTTTGTGCTGGCCGCTCTCGCTTTACGCCCGCCACCTCGAAAAGCGTTTCGGCACCGTGTCCCGGTGACGGTTCGATTGGACCCGCAAGACCAAGCCGCCCCGCATGCGGCGCAGACGGAGGAATGAGACGATGACTTTCGGCACGATTCTCAAGAGCGCGCGCGGCGCCGTCGCGGCGCTGGGCCTTGCGGCGCTGGCCGCCACCGGCCTTTCCCACGGCGCCTCGGCGCAGAGCATCGACGACATCCTGTCGAAGAAGAAGCTCACCGTCGGCATGCTGGTGGACGTGGCGCCCTTCGGCCTGCTCGACACCCAGGGCAAGCCGGAAGGCTATGACGCCGATGTCGCCCGCCTCATGGGCAAGTATCTCGGCGTGGAGGTGGAGCTGGTGCCGGTGACCGGGCCGAACCGCATCCCGTATCTCCTCACCAACAAGGTGGACGTGCTGGTGGCGGTGTTCGGCATCACCCCCGAGCGCGCCAAGCAGGTGATGTTCTCCATCCCCTATTCCACCATCGAGATCCAGCTGATAGGCCCCAAGAAGACCGAGATCAAGAGCCTCGACCAGACGGTGGGCAAGAAGATCGCGGTGGCCCGCGCCTCCACCCAGGACACCGCGCTGACCGCCGCCGTGCCGAAAGGCGCAACCATCATGCGCTTCGATGACGACGCCACCGCCGCCCAGGCCTTCCTCTCCGGCCAGGTGGACCTGCTCGGCGCCAACAACCTCGTCGGCACCCAGCTCGCCGAGGCAAACCCGGACATGGGCATCGAGAAGAAGATCACCCTGCGCAGCCAGTACAACGGCATCACCGTGCGCCGCGGCTCCACCGATTTCCTTCAGTGGATCAACACCTTCCTCTACTTCGTGAAGAACAATGGCGAGCTCGACGCCATCAATCAGAAGTGGTTCAAGGTGCCTCTGCCCAGCATGCCGACGTTCTGAGGACAATGCCCTTTTCCCCGGACCAGCGACACCGCAGGTGGAGCGCCGATCCGGGGTCCAGGGGAAAGTTCGGCGCAGCCGGCGAAACCTTCGGCTGTCGCCGCCCGTGCCGCCTTCGGCGAACCGTTGCGCTGGGCCCCGGCTCCCCTTCCGCTGACGCTCCAGTCGGCCGGGGGGCGGGGGCGGTGATCGGCGCAGCCGTTCGGACATCGACAGACACGAGAAGGGCCTAGCCATGCTCACTCCCGCCCCCAGCGACAGCACGCCCGCCGGCGACGCGCGCCCGGTCATGATCCGCATGGCGGGCGTCGAGAAATATTACGGCACCTACCATGCCCTCAAAGCCGTGAATCTCGACGTGCGATCGGGCGAGCGCATCGTGATTTGCGGGCCGTCCGGCTCCGGCAAGTCCACCCTCATCCGCTGTATCAATGCGCTGGAGCATCACCAGGGCGGTGAGATCGTGGTGGATGGCACCGAGGTCGGAAAGTCCTCGCGTGGGCTCGACAAGGTGCGCGCCGAGGTGGGGATGGTGTTCCAGAGCTTCAACCTCTTCCCCCACCTCACCGTGCTGCAGAACTGCACGCTGGCGCCCCGCAAGGTGCGCGGCCTCGCGCCCAAGGAGGCGGAGGCCATCGCCATGAAGTATCTTGAGCGCGTGCGCATTCCCGAGCAGGCGAACAAGTATCCCGGCCAGCTCTCCGGCGGCCAGCAGCAGCGCGTGGCCATCGCCCGCGCGCTGTGCATGACGCCGAAGGTGATGCTTTTCGACGAGCCCACCTCCGCCCTCGACCCCGAAATGGTGAAGGAGGTGCTGGACACCATGATCTCGCTGGCCCAGGACGGCATGACCATGATCTGCGTGACCCACGAGATGGGCTTCGCGCGGCAGGTGGCCGACCGGGTGATCTTCATGGACAAGGGCGAGATCGTGGAGGAGGGGCCGCCCGCCACCTTCTTCGCCAACCCGAAGAGCGAGCGCACCCGCGCCTTCCTCGGCCAGATCCTGCATCACTGACGCCAGATGACGCCCGCGCTCATCACCTGTGACTGGGGCACCTCCTCGCTCCGCGCCTATCTCATGGCGGCGGATGGCGGGGTGATCGACAGTCGGGCGAGCGGGCAGGGCATCATGGCGCTGGGCGGCCTGAGCTTTCCCCAGGTGCTGGCCGCCATCGCCGGAGACTGGGCACGCGACCACGGCCCGTTGCCGGTCCTGCTCTCCGGCATGGTGGGCAGCCGACAAGGCTGGGTGGAGGCACCCTATGCGCACTGCCCCGCCGGCCTTCCCGATCTTGCCGCAGCGCTCGCCGAAGTGCCGGCCCAGCCCGGCTTCGGCCGCATCGCCATCGTGCCCGGCGTGCTCAAGGACGACGACAATGCGCCGGACGTGATCCGTGGCGAGGAGGTGGAGGTGCTCGGCGCCCTCGCGTGCCGCGGCATATCGGACGGGCTGTTCGTGCTGCCGGGCACTCATTCCAAGTGGGTGCGGGTGGAGGCCGGCCGCATCACCACCTTCGCCACCTACATGACGGGCGAGGTGTTCGCCGCGCTCAGGGGCCACACCATCCTCGGTCGCATGATGGAGGAGGGGGCCTTTTCCGCCGAAGGCTTCGGCCGGGGCGTGGACGCAGCGGCGGCGCTTCAGGGTCCGGGCGCGCTGCTCGGTCGGCTGTTCTCGCTGCGCGCGCTGGGCCTCACCGGGCGGCTCGACGGGGCTGACAGCGCGGACATGCTCTCCGGCCTCCTCATCGGTGCCGAACTGCGCGATGCCTCGGCCGGCGAGCCGTTCACGCTGGTGGCCAACCCCGCCCTTGCCGCGCGCTATGCCGAGGCCGCGACGCTGCTCGGCCTGCCCCACGCCCGCGCGCCGGAAGGCTGCGGCCCGGCCGGACAGCACGCGGTGGCGCGCGCGGCAGGCTTCATCTGAATTCAGGAGTGCGACCGATGCCCACCTTCAAGGACGCCCTTGCCGCCTGCCCCCTCGTCGCCATCCTGCGCGGCCTGAAGCCGGAGGAGGCGCTGGACATCGGCGCGGCGCTGGTGGGGGCGGGCTTCACCATCATCGAGGTGCCGCTCAATTCGCCCCAGCCGCTGGTGTCCATCCGCATCCTCGCCGACGCCTTCGGCGACCGCGCGCTGATCGGCGCAGGCACGGTGCTGACGCCGGAGGATGTGGAGGCCGTGAAGGCGGCGGGCGGCCGGCTCATCGTAATGCCCCATGCGGACCTCACCGTGATCCGCGCCGCCAAGGCGGCCGGCCTCGTCTGCACGCCGGGCGTCGCCACTCCCACCGAAGCCTTCGCCGCCCGCGCCGCCGGTGCCGACGCCCTCAAGCTGTTCCCGGCCGAGGGCATCCCGCCCCACCTCGTGAAGGCGTGGCGCGCCGTGCTCACCGACATCCCGCTCCTGCCCGTGGGCGGCATTGACACCACCAACATGGCCGCCTATCGCGCGGCCGGCGCCGAGGGCTTCGGCATCGGCTCGGCGTTGTACAAGCCCGGCAAGGCGGTGGAGGCCATCGCGGCCGACGCGCATGGGCTGGTCGCAGCGGTGCGGGTGGCGTTCGGCCGCTGAATCGCCGCTGTCCGCCGCAGGGCGCCTGCGCGCGCGTTGCGGGAGTGTTCGGCATCGATAGTGGGGATGATCCGGGCCACTGGGGAGGCCGCGGCGGCGCTGTGGGTCCAGGCTGCCCTGCGTATTCGCCCTCGGGACCGACGAGGGTGGAGACCCCGCAACTTGTCCGAAATCGCCTTGTCTTCGTCCTGCGGCGCGGGATCGGGGCGCCCTAGGCTTGGGCGACACCCCCATTCGGACGGACGCAACGCATGACCACCATCACCGTCAACGGCACGGCCCATCAGGTCGATGCCGAGCCGGACACACCGCTCCTGTGGGTCCTGCGCGACACGCTCGGCCTCACCGGCACGAAGTACGGCTGCGGAATCGCCCAGTGCGGCGCCTGCACGGTGCTGATGGACGGGCAGGCTGTGCGCTCCTGCCAGATGCCGCTGGAGAGCATCGGCACCGCCGACATCCGCACCATCGAGGCCATCGGCGAGGATGCCGTTGGCCAGAAGGTGGTGGAGGCGTGGGTGGCGCAGCAAGTGCCGCAATGCGGCTACTGCCAGTCCGGCCAGGTGATGGCGGCCACCGCCCTCCTCAAGCAGACGCCGAAGCCAACCGACGCCGACATTCTCGACGCCATGACCAATCTCTGCCGGTGCGGCACCTACAACCGCATCGCGGCGGCGATCCACCAGGCGGCGGGGTGAGGGGCATGGAACAGCTTCTGAAATTCCGGCCGGCTGACGCCGTGCCTCTGATGCCCTCCGAGGGCATCGCCAACCTCTCGCGCCGCGGTCTGCTCGGCCTCGGTGGCGCCGCGCTGGTGCTCGGCGTGCTGATGCCGGCACTGCCCGCCCGGGCCCAGGCGCCGGCCGCCATCAAGCCCGGCACCCGCGTGCCGGCGTTCCTGGTCATCGGCCGGGACAACAGCTTCAAGATCCTGAGCCCCTTCGTCGAGGGCGGACAGGGCATCAGCACCGGCATCGCCCAGACAATCGGCGAGGAGCTGGACGTGGACCCCGCCCGCTTCACGGTGGAGTGCGCGCCGCCCGGCCCGGACTACGCGGTGATCGACGGCCTGCGCATGACCGGCGGCAGCTTCTCCACCCGCTCCAGCTACACCGTCATGCGCCGGCTGGGCGCCACCGCGCGGGAGATGCTGATCCGCGTTGCCGCGACCCGTCTCGGCGTGAAGGCGGAGAGCCTTACCACCCGTGACGGCGAGGTGATCCACGCCGCCACCGGCCGGCGCATCCCCTATGGCGCGCTCGCCGAGGAGGCGCTGACGCTTGAGCCGCCAGCCGAGGTGAAGCTGCGCGATCCGGCCACCTTCCGCTGGCTGGGCAAGGCTGTGCCGCGCATCGATGTGCGGGCGAAGTCCACCGGCAAGGCGGTCTATGCCATCGACCAGAAGCTCGACGGCATGCTCTACGCCGCCGTGCAGCACGCCCCGCACCTCGGCACCGAACCCACCGCCATCGCCAATGAAGCGGCGCTGAAGGCCATGCCGGGCGTGAACGGCGTGCATCGCCTGCCCGGCGCCGTCGCCGTCACGGCCGACAGCTGGTATCGCGCCCGAAAGGCGGTGGAGGCGGCCGAGGTCTCATGGTCCGCCCCGCCGGCGACGGGGTTCGAGGCTGTGGCGGCCGATTTCTCCTCCGCCGGCTTCCTCGATGCCCTGAAAGCCAGCAAGGCGCCCGCCGTGCCGGCGGAGCAAGACGGCAAGGCCGACGCGGCTTTCGCCACCGCCGCCAAGGTGATCGAGGCCGACTACGATGCTCCCTATCTGGTCCACGGCCAGCTGGAGCCGGCCTCCTCCATGGCGCGTTTCAACGCGGACGGCACGCTGGACCTGTGGGTCCCGAACCAGATGCCCGAGGTGTTCCAGCAGGTGGCTGCCAAGGTCTCCGGCCTGTCGCCGGA
>JAEZMT010000247.1 GCA_023442085.1 Pseudomonadota bacterium
TGCCGACCCTGATCGAGCTGAGCCGCCCGAATAAGAAGGCCCGCAAGCCCGCCGCGACCCCGGCGGCTGAGGTCGGGGAAACCACAACCGGCGAGGCCCCCGTCCCCTTCGATCGCTGGCAGGCGGAACGGCCGGCCTCGCCGCTGCACACGCTCTATATCTCGCCGCTGAAGGCGCTGGCGGTGGACATCGCCCGCAATCTGGAAGCCCCCGTCGCGGAGATGGGGCTCGATATCCGCGTCGAGACCCGCACCGGCGATACGCCCGCCTCGCGCCGCCAGCGGCAGCGGCGCGACCCGCCGCACATCCTCCTCACCACGCCGGAGCAGATCTCCCTGCTGCTCGCCTCGAAGGATGCGGAGCACCTCTTTTCCGGCCTCAAGCGCGTGGTGCTGGACGAACTGCACGCCCTCGTCACCTCCAAGCGCGGCGACCTGCTGTCCCTCGCCCTCGCCCGGCTGCGTGCCATCGCGCCCGGCCTGCAATGCGTCGGCCTCTCCGCCACTGTCGCGGAGCCGGACGACCTGCGCCGCTATCTGGTGCCGCAGGACGAGGACGAGGACGCACCTGCCCTCGCCGATCTCGTGATCGCCGCGGGCGGCGCGGCGCCGGACATCTCCATGCTGGAGAGCCGGGCGCGGATGCCGTGGGCGAGCCATACGGCGCAGCACGCCTTCGCCGAGATCTACGAGCTGATCGGCGCCAACAAGCTCTCGCTTGTCTTCGTCAATACCCGCTGGCAGGCCGAATTCCTGTTTCAGGAGCTCTGGCGCATCAACGATCTCGATTACCCCATCGCGCTCCATCACGGCTCCCTCGCCGTGGAGCAGCGGCGGCGGGTGGAGGCGGCCATGGCGGCCGGCAAATTGAAAGCCGTCGTCGCCACCTCCTCCCTCGATCTCGGCATCGACTGGGGCGATGTGGACCTCGTGATCAATGTGGGTGCGCCGAAGGGCGCCTCCCGCCTCATGCAGCGCATCGGCCGCGCCAACCACCGGCTGGACGAGCCCTCCCGCGCCGTGCTGATCCCCGCCAACCGCTTCGAGGTACTGGAGTGCCGGGCCGCACTGGAGGCGGTGAAGGCGGGCGCGCAGGACACCCCGCCCGAGCGGCAGGGGGCCTTCGACGTGCTGGCCCAGCACATCCTCGGCATGGCCTGCGCCGCGCCCTTCTCCGCCGAAGCGCTCTATGGCGAGGTGCGCTCAGCCGCGCCCTACCGGACCCTCTCGCGCGAAGACTTCGACGCGGCGCTCGATTTCGTCGCCACCGGCGGCTACGCGCTGCGCGCCTATGAACGCTACGCCAAGATCCGCCGGACGAAGGACGGGCTGTGGCGCGTCGCCAATCCCATGATCGCGCAGGCCTACCGGCTGAACGTCGGCACCATCGTGGAAGCCTCCATGATCAAGGTGCGCCTCGTCTCGGCGCGCGGCGCGGCGAAGACAGGGGTGGCGGGCCGGGTGCGCTTCGGCGGGCGGCTGCTGGGAGAGGTGGAGGAATATTTCGTCGAGACGCTGGTGCCCGGCGACACCTTCGTCTTCGCCGGGGAAATCCTGCGCTACGAGGTGCTGGTGGAGGACGAAGTCTATGTCTCCCGCACCACCGCCACCGAGCCGAAGGTGCCGGCCTATGCGGGCGGCAAGTTTCCCCTCTCCACCTTCCTCGCGGCCGGGGTGCGCGCGCTGCTCTCCGCGCCGGATCGCTGGACCGCGCTGCCGCCCCAGGTCCGCGACTGGCTGGAACTGCAGAAGGCCAAGTCCCGCCTGCCGGGCCGGGATGACCTTCTGGTCGAGACGTTCGAGCGGTCGGGGCGCTACTATCTCGTGACCTACCCCTTCGAAGGCCGGCTCGCACACCAGACGCTGGGAATGCTCCTCACCCGCCGGCTGGAGCGCGCCCGGCTGAAGCCGCTCGGCTTCGTCGCCAATGACTACGCCCTCGCCGTCTATGCGGCCGGCGACATGGGCGCGGCTATCAGCCAGGGCCGGCTCTCGCTGGACGATCTGTTCGATCAGGACATGCTGGGCGACGATCTGGAGGCGTGGCTCGCGGAAAGCGCGCTGATGAAGCGGACCTTCCGCTATTGCGCCGTCATCGCCGGGCTCATCGAGCGGCGTTTTCCCGGCAAGGAGAAGACGTCCCGGCAGGTCACCGTCTCCACCGATCTCATATACGACGTGCTGCGCCGGCATGAGCCGGACCACCTGCTGCTGCGCGCGGCGCGGGCGGACGCGGCGACGGGGCTTCTGGACGTGAAGCGCCTCGGGGAGATGTTGGCGCGCATCCGGGGGCATGTGGTGCACCAGCCACTGCCGCGCGTGTCGCCTCTGGCTGTGCCGGTGCTGCTGGAGATCGGGCGTGAAAGCGTGGGCGGAGACGCCAACGAGGCCTTGCTCGCAGAAGCGGAGGAGGAGCTGGTGCGGGCCGCGACGGAATGAGGCGCTCGACCAGAACAGATCTGTCAGACCGCGCCGGCGCGAATCAGTTCCCGGCGCCGGCAGCCGACAGGACCGCCACGCGAAAGCGCGCACAATTCTGGCGCGGCAAGCCTTTGCGGCTCGCCACGATTTGTTTCGCGGCGCATTTCGCACCTGCGAAGGCGAATCGGAGCTGTTGCATCGAAGAAACGAGCAATCCTGAACCCGCTCCTATAACATCACAATCACGTGATCGACCGGGGCACAAAAGGCCCGTGCAATCTTCCGCTGATTCAGAAGACGGCGCCCACCACGGTGGCGACCGAAGCCGCGCTCGCCTCGTGAGGGGCGAAAAACGCAGCGATACCAAGGATGGACACCAGAGCACCGGTGACAGCAAGCTTGCGAAGCATGGCTTAACTCCCAGATCCCGTAAGATCCCGTTCTGCACCGTCAACGATGCAGGTGGGTTAAGAGTTCCTTAACCAAGACACCCTGAACCCGGATTGATGCTTGCGTTAACGAAGTGTTCAGGAAAGTCACGGGTCCGTGACGCCCGCGTGCGCCAAGTCAGCAGCCGCGAGGACTTCAGCGGTTCGTGATGTTGCGACGCAATACAGATGTAACGCGGATGTAACCGCCAGGAGGGGAAGCATGTCGTTCACCGGCCTACCGTCGAAGAGCCGATGGCGTGATCTGGAGGCCCCGGGACAGGACGAGCTGGAACAGCTCGCGCGGGAAGCCTTCGCCGCTTTGCCCGACACCTTCCGCGCCCTGTGCGCCGGCCTCGTCATCAAGGTGGAAGATTTCCCCACCGACGAGGTGCTGGACGAGCTCGGCGCCGAGACGCCGTTCGATCTGCTCGGCCTGTTCCACGGCATCGGCCGCGCGCAGGGCGGGGCAGTGGCGCAGACCGGCCAGATGCCGAACATGGTCTTCCTCTATCGCCGGCCCATCCTCGATTACTGGGCGGAGAACGAGGAAACGCTCGGCGATGTCGTCACCCATGTGCTGGTGCACGAGATCGGCCATCACTTCGGCCTGAGCGACGACGACATGGAGGCCATCGAGGACCGGGCCAATTGAGCGCAGGCAAAACGTGACCCTGGCACTGGACGCAGGGGCAGCACTTTCTAGAATGACTCCAAAAAGGAGACCCCCATGCCTGTCGATTCCAGCATGACCCGTTACGGGCCGGCCCTGCGCGCGCTGCACTGGCTAACCGCCATCGCCGTGTTCACGGCGTTCGGCGTCACCTATCTGGAGCAGTTCTTCGCCCGCGGCACGCCGGCCCGGGGCATGGTGTGGTGGGTCCACATCTCGGTCGGGCTCCTGCTGATCGCGCTGGTGGTGGTGCGCATCCCCGTGCGCATCTTCGGGCGCAATCCGCCCGCCTCCACGCAGATCAGCCGACCGGTGGCGATCGCCTCGCACATCGTGCATGGGCTGCTCTATCTCGCCCTCATCGCCACGCTCGCGCTCGGGGTGTATCTCGCCTTCCTGCGCGGCAATGCCGTGTCCTTCTTCTCCCTCTTCACCATCCCCTCCCCCATCGCGGTCAACCGGGACCTCGGGCGGCAGGTGCAGGAGATCCACGAGCTGATGGCCAACGCTGTCATCATCCTCGCCGTCCTCCACGCGGCGGCGGCCGTGCTCCACCACGTGGTACTCAAGGACGACGTGCTGAAGCGCATGCTGCCGGAGCGCCTCGCGCCCTGAGGCGCGCGCCCGAGGCCAAGGTGCTGTGCAAGGCCCGGTCTGCCTGTTATGGATGAACGTTACGGAGGCACCCCGCGGGGTGCCTCCGGCGCGCCCTTTGAGCGGGCCGCGCCGCCGGGCTTTCGGCCACCGAAGCCCGGCAGACGAGATCCGGCAGACGAGACAAGGCAGTAGGTCCCATGGAGAAGTTCACGGTCCTGGAGGGCGTCGCGGCGCCGATGAAGCTGGTCAATGTCGATACCGACATGATCATCCCCAAGCAGTATCTGAAGACGATCCAGCGCACCGGCCTCGGCAATGGGCTGTTCTCCGAGATGCGCTATCTCGACGACGGCGCCGAGAACCCCGCCTTCGTGCTGAACCAGCCCGCGTACCGCTCTTCCAAGATCCTCGTCGCCGGCGACAATTTCGGCTGCGGCTCCTCGCGTGAGCACGCGCCGTGGGCGCTGCTCGACTTCGGGATCCGCTGCGTGATCTCCACGTCGTTCGCGGACATCTTCTACAACAACTGCTTCAAGAACGGCATCCTGCCCATCGTCGTCTCCAAGGATGACCTGGACAAGCTGTTCGACGACGCCGAGCGCGGCGCGAACGCCACCCTCACCATCGACCTGCCGGCCCAGGAAATCCGTGGTCCCGACGGCGGCGTGGTCAAGTTCGAGATCGACCCCTTCCGCAAGCGCTGCCTGGTCGAGGGCCTGGACGACATCGGCCTCACCCTCCAGAAGGCGCCGGCCATCGACCAGTACGAAGCCGCCAAGGGCGCCGAGCAGCCCTGGCTGTGAGGCCGTGAGCCGGCCGCGGCGCTGACAGGACGGGCGGGATGGATCCGTCCGCTCCCGGCACTCCCGCGCCGCGCGCCCCCGCTCCCCGCGCCATCGTCGTGGGCGCGTCGGCGGGCGGGCTGCCGGCGCTGGGACGGCTCTTCGCCGCACTGGCGCCGCACCCGGACGTGGGCATCGCGGTGGTCAACCACGTCGGAGCGGACGGGCCGGACATGCTGCCTGCCATCCTTGCCCGTCTTTCCGGCCGCACCGTGGTGCTGGCGCAGGAGCGGGTTCCTCTCCTCGGCGGCCTTGTTCATGTCGCACCCAGCGGCTACCACTTGGAAGTTGGTCGCGACCGCCGTTTTTCACTCTCCGTCGATGCACGGGTGTGCTATTCGCGGCCAGCGATTGACGTGCTTTTCGCCAGCGCTGCGGAGGCCTATGGTGACGCCCTGGCTGGCGTGGTTCTCACCGGAGCCAGCAGCGACGGGGCGGACGGGCTGAAGCGCATTCGGGAACTGGGAGGCCGCGCCTTCGTGCAAGAGCCGTCGGAAGCCGAGGTCGAGACCATGCCGCTGGCCGCGCTCGCGCGCGCCGGAGCGGACTTGTGCGCGCCGCTCAGCGCGCTCGCCGCCGCCCTCGACGCCTTTGGCCGCGCGCCCCGCACGGGTCCGGGCCGGGGGATGCGTGAATGACCACGGCCGACCTGCCTAAGATCCTCGTCGTCGACGACGTGCGCGCCAACCTCGTCGGCATGCGCCGCCTGCTCGCGCCGGTGAAGGCAGAGATCTACGAGGCCCATTCCGGCAACGAGGCGCTGGCCCTGTGCCTCGACCATCGCTTCGCGCTCATCCTGCTCGACGTGCAGATGCCGGACATGGACGGGTTCGAGGTGGCCTCCCTCCTCAACAACGACCCGGCCACCTGCGACATCCCGATCGTGTTCGTCACCGCGGCCTATCACGACGACATCAACCGGCTGAAGGGCTACACCTTCGGCGCGGTGGATTACATCGCCAAACCCATCAACGACGCCGTGCTCCTCTCCAAGGTCACGGTCTTCCTCGATCTGCACATCTCCAAGCTGCGCCTCAAGGGCGCGCTGGAGGAGCTGGAGAAGCGCAACCGCCAGCTGGAGATCGAGATCGAGGAGCGCCGCCGGGTCGAGAAGCAGATCCGCCACATGGCGACCCACGACGCCCTTACCGGCCTCGGCAACCGCATCCTGTTCGTCGAGCACCTGACCCGGGCGCGCTCGCAGGCGCAGCGCCACGGGCGCGAGTTCGCTTTGCTCTACATCGACATCGATGGCTTCAAGCAGGTCAATGACCGGCACGGCCATGGGGTCGGCGACAAGCTGCTCTGCGCCATCGCCAGCCGGCTGCGCAGCAACCTGCGGCAGGAGGATTTCGCCGTCCGCCTGTCGGGCGACGAGTTCGCCGTCATCATGGTGGACCTTGTTGAGGGCGACGCCGCCCACGCCCAGGGTGAGCGCCTGTGCGCCGCGCTGCGCGAGCCCTATGTCGTTTCGTACAACGACCAGTCCTACACGGTCAGCGTCGGCGCCAGCATCGGCATCGCGCTCTATCCGCGCCACACCACGGACGAGACCGAACTGATCCGCCTCGCCGATACGGCCATGTACGAGGTGAAGCAGCAGGGCAAGGACGGCGTGCGCGTGGCCGCCCCGCGGGCGGCGGTGGAATCCGCCTGAGACAGGACGCCTGAAGGGGCGCGGCGCCTTCGCAGCCCGGAGCGGCCATGATATCCGGGAGTTCGCGGGCGGATGCCCCGCCACCCAGCCATCGCCTTCCGGGAGCTTCATGCCGAAGTCCGCCAGCCGATCCGTCGTCGTGGACCTCATCGCGGTGCTCGCGGCGGTGACGGGAGGCGCGCCGCGGGTGATGACGGTGGAGCACGGCTCGGCCCTGCCGTCCGGCCCGTTCGAGCTGGCGCACCGCTCGCTCCAGCAGGGCCTGCGCGACTGGGTGGAGCAGCGCACCCACCATCCGCTCGGCTATCTGGAGCAGCTTTACACCTTCGCCGACAAGGACCGCTCCGGCGCCGAGAGCGCGGCGCGCACCATCTCCATCTCCTATCTCGGCCTCGCGCGGGAGCAGGCCGCCACCGCCGGCGCCGCCGAGTGGCACGGCTGGTATGAATATTTCCCCTGGGAGGACCACCGCGACGGGGCGCCCCCCGTCATCGCCGGAACGCTGGCGCCGGCCCTCGCCGCCTGGGCGGAGGCCGCCTCCTCGTCCGCCGAGCGCAGCCACCGCAGGCAGCGCGCCGCGATCAGCTTCGGGCTCGACGGCGCGGCCTGGAACGAGGAGCTGACCCTCCAACGCTACGAACTGCTCTACGAGGCCGGCATCGTCACCGAGCGCCTGCGCCGCGAGGGGCGGCAGGAAACCGCCGGCGCCGGACGGCCGATGATCGCCGACCACCGGCGCATCCTCGCCACCGCCATCGCGCGGCTCAGGGCCAAGATCAAATACCGGCCCGTGGTGTTCGAGCTGATGCCGCCCACCTTCACCCTTCTGCAGTTGCAGCGCTGCGTGGAGGCGATCGCCGGGCGGACGCTGCACAAGCAGAATTTTCGCCGGCTCATGGAGCAGCAGGAACTGGTGGAGGAAGCCGGCGGCGCCACCACCGAAACCCTTGGCCGGCCTGCAAAACTGTTCCGCTTCCGCCATGCGGTGGTGGAGGAGCGGGCCTTCGCCGGAACGAAATTGCCTCTCGCACGCTCTTGACAAGACTTATGCTCAGGATAAGCATATGCCCACCATATGCTCAAAGTGAGTATAGACGATGGTCGCATCCGCCCTTTCCGCCGCCGCCGTTTCTCCCTCGCCGGACGCCCTCGCGGCGGCCTTCGCCCGCACCGCGCCGCTCTATGAGAAGATCCGCAGGGTGGTTACCCCCGCCGACTGGGCCTTCCTGGCCGAGGACGCGGAGGCCATCCTCCGGCTGAAGCGCGAGCGCAACGCAGTCATCCTCGCGCACAACTACCAGACGCCGGAAATCTTCCACTGCGTCGCCGACATCGTGGGCGACAGCCTGGCGCTGGCCCGCGAGGCCATGCGGGTGGATGCCGATGTCATCGTGCTCGCCGGCGTCTACTTCATGGCCGAGACGGCGAAGCTGCTCAACCCGTGCAAGACCGTGCTGATCCCGGATCTGGACGCCGGCTGCTCGCTGGCCGATTCCATCACCGCCGCCGACGTGCGCCTCATGCGCGCCGCCCACCCCGGCGTGCCGGTGATCGCCTATGTGAACACGTCCGCCGCCGTGAAGGCCGAGGTGGACGTGTGCTGCACCTCGGGCAATGCGGCGCGGGTGGTGAAATCCTTCGGCGTGCCCAAGGTCATCATGCTGCCGGACCAGTATCTGGCGAAGAATGTCGCCGCCGAGACCGGCATCGACATCATCTCCTGGGCCGGCCAGTGCGAGGTGCACGAGCTGTTCACCGCCGCCGACGTGCGCGAGCTGCGCGCCGCCAATCCCGGCGTCACGGTGCTCGTCCACCCGGAATGCCCGCCGGAGGTGGTGGCGGAAGCCGACTTCGCCGGCTCCACCGCCGCCATGAGCGACTATGTGAGCGAAAAGCGCCCGCCCCGCGTGGTGCTGCTCACCGAATGCTCCATGGCCGACAACGTGGCGGTCCACTATCCCGACATCGACTTCGTGCGCCCCTGCAATCTCTGCCCGCACATGAAGAAGATCACGCTCCGCAACATCCGCGCGGCGCTGGAGAACAACCTCCACGAAGTCACCATCGACCCCGAGGTCGCCGC
>JAEZMT010000304.1 GCA_023442085.1 Pseudomonadota bacterium
GGTTCTGGTCCAGGAGGCGGGTGAGGCGCGGCGACAGGAAATAGGCGCCGAAGGCATCCGGCGCGCCGATGCGCACCGTTCCCGAGATGGACACGTCACGCCCCGATATCTCGTCCTGCGCGGTCTGAGCCTGAAGCTCCATGGCCTCCGCCGCCTCCAGCAGGCGCAGGCCCGCGTCGGTGAGCGTCAGCCCGCCCGGGGCACGCACCACGAGACGGGTGCGGATCTCGGCCTCCAGGCCGGCGAGATGGCGGCTCACGGTGGAATGCTTCACGCCGAGCATCTTCGCCGCCGCCGACAGCGTGCCGCCGCGCGCCACCGCGATGAGCGCCCGCAGATAGTCCCAGTTCATGCCGCGCCCCGCTGCCCATTTCTGCACAACTATGGCGGAAACATAAGCAGCGCCTGTCCGTGGAGGAACAGCTAATCCTCGTTGCCGCACATTCGCGCACCGCCCTTCAAGGCGTCGGACGCGCGAGAAGGGGATTTTCGGCGTGGCACATATCGTCTTCATCGGCCTCGGCAACATGGGCCGCCCCATGGCGGCCAACCTCCTGAAGGCCAATCATTCAGTCACCGGCTTCGACCTGTCGGCCGAGGCGCGCGCGGCAGCCGCCGCGACCGGGCTGAAGGTCGCATCGTCCGAAGACGGCCTTTTCGACGGCGCGGACGTGGTCATCACCATGCTGCCGAGCGGCGCGGCGGTGCGCGAGGTGTGGTCCCGGGCCGTGCCGCAGATGGCGCCGGGCACGCTGATGATCGATTCCTCCACCATCGATGTCACCAGCTCCCGCGCCGCCCATGATCTGGCGGCGGCGGCCGGGCTGCTCTCCCTCGACGCGCCGGTCTCCGGCGGCACGGAGGGCGCGACCGCCGGTACGCTGACCTTCATGGCGGGTGGCACGGACGAGGCCTTCGCCGTCGGCCAGCCGCTTCTCGCGGCCATGGGGAGGCGCATCGTGCATTGCGGCGGGCCGGGCAATGGCGAGGTGGCCAAGATCTGCAACAACATGATCCTCGGCGTCTCGATGATCGCCGTCAGCGAGGCGTTCAACCTCGCCGAGTCCCTCGGCCTCTCCCATCAGGCACTATTCGAGGTGGCCTCCACCTCCTCGGGCCAGTGTTACGCCCTCACCACCCATTGCCCGGTGCCGGGTCCGGTGCCCAGCGCCTCCGCCAATCGCGGCTACACGCCGGGGTTTGCCACCGAGCTGATGGCGAAGGATCTGCGCCTTTCGCAGGAAGCCGCCGACGCCAGCGGCTCCCGCACCCCCCTCGGCGCGGCGGCGGAGGACATCTTCGGGCGCTACGCGGCCAATGGCGGGCGCGGTCGGGACTATTCCGCGGTCATCTCCTACCTGAAAACCCTCTGACCTTCGGCGCCAAACGAAGGTCTGGGACACAACGGGGAATCCGCAAGCAGAACGAACAAAAAACAAGGGAGGAAACAAGATGAAATCACGCATCCTTATGGGACTTGCCATTCTTCTCGCCGCAACCACCGCGGCGAGCGCGCAGGCCCCGAAGACGGTGAAGATCGGCGTCCTCAACGATCAGTCCGGCGCCTATGCCGACATGGGCGGCGTCGGTTCCGTCGTCGCCGCGCAGCTCGCCATCGAAGATTCCGGCCTGAAACAGAAGGGCTGGACCATCGACGTGCTCTCCGCCGACCACCAGAACAAGGCCGACATTGCCGCCAACGTCGCCCGCGGCTGGTTCGACGTGGACGGCGTCGACATGATCACCGACGTGACAAACTCGGCCGCCGCCCTCGCGGTCAACCAGATCACGCGGGATAAGAACAAGGTGATGCTGGCCTCTGGCCCCGCCACCTCCGATCTCACCGGCAAAGCCTGCTCGCCCAATACGGTGCACTGGACGTCCGACACCTGGGCCTTCGCCCACGGCACGGGACAGGCCATCGTGAAGACCGGCGGCGACACCTGGTTCTTCCTCACCGCCGATTATGCCTTCGGCCAGGCGCTGGAGCGCGACACGGCGGACGTGGTGGAGAAGAACGGAGGCAAGGTGGTTGGCCGCGTACGCGTTCCGCTCGGCACGTCCGACTTCTCGTCCTTCCTCGTGCAGGCGCAGGGCTCGAAAGCAAAGATCGTCGGCCTCGCCAATTCGGGGGCGGACACCACGAATTCCATCAAGCAGGCGGCTGAATTCGGCATCGTCGCCGGCGGCCAGAACCTCGCCGGGTTGCTCATCTACATTTCCGACGTGAACTCCATGGGCCTGCCAGTCGCGCAGGGACTGATCCTCACATCGCCCTTCTACTGGGACATGAACGACAAGACCCGCGCCTTCTCCCAGCGTTTCGCCGAGAAGATGCGTGGCGCCAAGCCCACCATGGTGCAGGCCGGCGTCTATTCCGCGACCCTCAACTATCTGAAGACGGTGGCGGAGCTGGGCGATGCCAAGGATGGCCGCAAGGTCGTGGACGCCATGAAGGCCAAGCCCATCAAGGATCCCCTGTTTGGCGAGGGCCGCATCCGTGCGGACGGGCGCAAGATCCACGACATGTACCTGTTCGAGGTGAAGAAGCCCGCCGAGTCCAAGGCGCCGTGGGACTACTACAAGCTGCGCGCCACCATTCCAGCCGAGGAGGCCTTCCGCCCGCTCTCCCAGAGCGAATGCGCCCTGCTGAAGAGCTGACCGCGGTTTCGCCTGTCATCCAAGTCCAAAGGAAACGTCATGTCATTGCTGAAGGTGCGCAAGCTCGTCGTGCAGGTGGAAGAGACCCATGAGGAAATGGGCCGTGAGGTTTCTCCGCCCAGCCGCAAGGTCACGGTGGCGGCCGTCATCGCCAACCCCTATGCGGGAAAGTACGTGGAGGACCTGACCCCGCTCTACGACCTCGGCGCGGAGGTCGGCGGCCTGATGGCGACCCGCGGCGTCGCGGCGCTGGGGATCGCGCCGGACGAGGTGGTGAGCTACGGCAAGGGCGCCGTGGTCGGGGTCAACGGGGAGCTGGAGCACTCGGCCGCCTTGCTGCACCCGCGGTTCGGCGCACCGGTCCGGGCCGCGGTCGGCACGGGCAAGGACATCATCCCCGGCACGAAGAAGATGGGCGGGCCGGGGTCGCCGCTCCTGATGCCGCTCACCAACAAGAACAACATCTGGAGCTTTGACGACATGGACTCGGCGGAGATCGCCATCCCCGATGCGCCGCGGCCGGACGAAATTCTCATCGCCCTATGCCTCGGCGTGGGCGGGCGCCCGCTCCACCGCATCGGCAAATAGCTCTTCATTGGTTGCGGCGGCGTCGGCGATGGGGAGGCGGTTCCCCACCCTTCCAGACGTCCCTGGCGCCCCCGCTCAACCGGGCCTGCGCGCGCAATTGCTCGCGCGCAGGCCCGCGTGTTTGGCTTTGGGCCCAGTTGCGAGGGCGGCGTACCGTACCTCGCTCCGCCAAGGCTTTTGCCCTCAAGCCGCCACCGCGCCCCTGCGCCGCGCGGCCTCGATATCGCGCACCGGCGGCGCACCGAACATCCGGCCATACTCCCGCGTGAACTGCGGCACGCTCTCGTAGCCCACCTCGAAAGCTGCCGAACTCGCGCTCTTCCCCTCCCACAGCATGAGGCGGCGCGCCTCGATAAGCCGCAGCTGCTTCTGGAACTGGAGCGGCGAAAGTGACGTCACCGCGCGAAAATGCTCGTGGAAGGAGGAGGGGCTCATCCCTGCCTCAGCGGCCAGACGCTCCACCGGGAGCCGCTGCCGGAATTCGGTTCGCAACACGGCCACCGCGCGGGCCACGCGATGCACATGGCTTTCGGGCCAGCCCAGGCGGCGGATCGCCGAGCCGTGACGGCCAGCCAAGAGCCAATAGTGCATCTCCCGCACCAGCTGCGCACCCAACACCGGCAACGACGCCGGGCGCTCGAGCAGGCGCATCAGCCGGAGCGCCGCATCTGCCACCTCCGCGTCCGTGGGATCGATCCGGACCGGCGCATGGTCCACTTCTGCCACCACTGACATCTCCGCCACGAGCCCCGAGATCACGGCGGGGTCGAGCTCCAGCACCAAAGAGAGATAGGGCGCAGCCGGCGTTGCGCGGGTGATCTGGCTCACCGTCGGCACGTCAGCCGTGATGAGGAGGGACTCTCCGGCGGAGAAGGCAAAGCCCTGACTGCCCTGTGTCACGTGCTTGCTTCCTTGCAGCACCAAGCAGACCAGAGGTCGCGAGATGTCCGCGATGAGGTCGCTGGGCGTGGTGGCCCGCACGGTGGCAAGCCCCGGGATTGGCGTTGCCGCGATCCCTTGGGCATTGGCATGCGCTTCCGAGAAGCGCCGGACGGCATCGAGCAAACTGGTCATGCGGCAAACGTAACCCGGACTTCCCGCCAGCGCATCCCCTTTCGGAGGATTAGGCAAGGATCGCCGACCATCGGGCAACTGCCACCGCATGGTCGGGGCGATAACCGTCTCGTCCAACAGATGGAGACGGACCATGACCAAGATTGCCCTTGTCACCGGAGCCAGCCGCGGCCTGGGCCGCAACACCGCGCTCAGCATCGCCCGCCACGGAGGGGACGTGATCGTGACCTATCAGAGCCGCG
>JAEZMT010000431.1 GCA_023442085.1 Pseudomonadota bacterium
GCGGCGGCTATGTGGGCATCTATGGCCCGCGTGTCGCCCGCGCGAACCGCATTCCTCCGCCGCCGCGTTTCGAGCGCGAGCTGCCGCAGGATCGGCGCATCCTTGTCCGCAATTATGTGGGCGAACGGGTGCCGGGCCTTGCGGCGCCTTCGGCCGCGCTGCTCTCCGTCATCGACGACAACCAGCGTCGCCAGCTGCGTGAACAGCGCTGGTCCGGCAACAATCGCGCCTATGAGCGGGAGATCGAGCAGCTGCGCGACCGTCAGCGCGACCGCCTCCAGAAGACGGTCGAGGAGGCAAACCGCGACGCCCGCGAAATGCAGGAGAAGCGCCTCGAGGCGATCAAGGCCCGCAACGAAAAGCTGCAGCAGCGTGTGGAGCAGCGACAGGAGCGCGCCCAGCAGGTGATCGACAAGATCCGGCAGGAGCGGCCCAACGCCGTGCCGGCCCGGGCGACGGATGACAACCGCCCCGGCGGCCCGAACACCCGGCCCGGCGCGCCCGATACCCCGCAGCGAAACCCGGATGCGCCGACCACGCCGCCCGACCGCACGCCGCCCAATGCGGCGCGCCCCGATGCGCCGCGGAGCGGCCAGCCCGAGCGCAGCGAGCGGCAGGCCGAGCCGGATCGCGCCCGCCAGCCCGACGCGCCGCCGGCAGCGGCTCCTGCCGAGCGCCGCGACCGGCAGGCGCAGCCCGATCAGGGCCGCCAGCCTGAGACGCCGCCCAACCGGCCGGCGAACCCCTCGCAGGCGAGGCCGGACGGGAACGCACGGCAGGAGCAGGGCGGCGCGCCGAACCGTCCGGCTGTGCCCACCAATCCGGATCGGGGCCGCGAGGACCGGCCTTCCCCGGGGCAGATGGACCAGCCCAAGAACGCGCCTTCCCCGCGGGCCGAGCGGGAGCGTCCCACCCCGGAGCAGCGCGCGGCGCCCGACCGTCCGCGCCCGGCTGAGCGGGCGGCGTCGCCCGAGCGGGCCGCGCCGGAGCGTCCGCAGCGGCCGTCGGGCGATCGGGCGCAGACCGACTCCTCGGTGCGCGAGCGCCTGCAACGCTCGCAGGACCCGACCCCTGCACAGCCCCGGACCGAGCCGACCACGCCACCTGCCCGAGAGCGTGCCCAGCCTTCGCCCACTCCAGGTGGGGGAGCAGCTGGCGCCGCCCGTCCCGCCCCCGCCGCTCCGGCTCGCCCGGGTGGTGCAGGCGGGGCTCCCGGCGCGCCGGGAGGGGCTCCGGACCGCAATTGATCGCGGGTCTCGTCCGAAACAAAAAAGGCCGCCCCTCCGGGCGGCCTTTCTTTTTTGATGTGAAGGGCGGGGGCCTCAGCCCACGGCGCTCTGGGCGTTCACGCTCTGGCGCTTCATCTGCAGCTTGTTGAGAGCCGTGATGTAAGCCTGCGCGGAGGCGACCAGCGTGTCGGGATTGGCGGCGCGGGCGGTGACGACCTTGCCGTTCTCTTCGAGGCGCACCGACACCTCCGCCTGCGCGTCCGTACCCTCGGTGACGGCGTGGACCTGATAGAGATCGAGCTTCGCCTGATGCGGCACCAGCGCCTTGATGGCGTTGAAGGTGGCGTCCACCGGGCCGTTGCCCTCAGCCTCCTCGGTCTTCACCTCGCCGTCCACGCTGAGGCGCATGGTGGCGCGCTGCGGGCCATGGGTGCCGGCGATGACCGACAGGGACAGGAGCTTGATGCGGTCGTGGGAGACCGCGATCTCCTGATCCACCAGCGCCTCGATGTCCTCGTCATAGACCACCTTCTTGCGGTCGGCGAGATCCTTGAAGCGGGAGAAGGCATCGTTGAGGGCGTTCTCGCCCAGCTCGTAGCCCAGCGTCTTCAGCTTGTCGCGGAAGGCGGCGCGGCCGGAGTGCTTGCCCATGACCAGAGAGGTCTTGGTGACGCCCACGCTCTCGGGGGTCATGATCTCGTAGGTCTCGTTGTGCTTCAGCATCCCGTCCTGATGGATGCCGCTCTCGTGGGCGAAGGCGTTCCGGCCGACGATGGCCTTGTTGTACTGCACCGGGAACGAGGTGACCGCCGATACCAGCTTGGACGCGCGGGTGAGCGCGCGGGTGTTGACGCTCGACTGGTAGGGCAGCACGTCGCGGCGAACCGAGAGCGCCATCACCACCTCTTCCAGCGCCGCATTGCCCGCGCGCTCGCCGATGCCGTTGATGGTGCATTCGATCTGGCGCGCGCCGCCCTCCAGGCCGGCCAGCGAATTGGCAACGGCGAGGCCGAGGTCGTTGTGGCAGTGGACGGAGAAGATCGCCTTGTCTGCGTTCGGCACCTTCTCCCGCATGGTGCGGAACATGGTGCGGTATTCGTCCGGCGTGGCGTAGCCCACAGTGTCCGGCAGGTTGATGGTGGTGGCGCCGCATTTGATGGCCATCTCCACGCAGCGGGCCAGATAGTCCAGCGGCGTGCGGGTGGCGTCCATGGCCGACCACTCCACGTCCTCCACCAGGTTGCGGGCCTGGGTGACGGTGGCGGCGATGATCTCCAGCACCTCCTCCTGCGACTTGCGCATCTGGTGCTCCAGATGGATCGGCGAGGTGGAGACGAAGGTGTGGATGCGGCCGCGGCGGGCATGGCGCACCGCCTCTCCACACCGGGCGATGTCGCCGGGGATGGCGCGGGCGAGGCCGGCGATGGTGGCGTTCTTGGCCCGGCGCGCGATCTCCGCGACGCTCTCGAAATCGCCGATGGAGGCAATGGGGAAGCCGGCCTCGATCACGTCCACGCCCATTTCGTCGAGCAGGGCCGCGACTTCCAGCTTTTCCTCGAAGGTCATGGAGGCGCCGGGGCACTGCTCGCCGTCGCGCAGGGTGGTGTCGAAGATGACGACGCGGTCGTTGGCGCCGGCGGGCTTGGCATTGGCAGTCATGGGCGGTGTCCTTCTCGCGTCCGGCGCGGCCCGTCTGGCGGGGATGTTGTCCGGATCATAAGCCGAAACGGGCGCCGGGTCTTCAACCCCGGCGGCGGCGTGTCCCCTGAGTGCCCAGGCGCAAGCCCGGCCGGCCCTCAGGGGCGGCTAAGGAGAAGAAGCGCGCGCAGAATCAGAGCGTTGCCCGGAACCTTGATGGTCCGGGGCTGAGAGGCGGCGGTCTTGGTCGTGCGGGACGACACGGGGCGCTCTGCTCTTCGCTCACGAGTACGGGAAGCCGCTCTTAGCCGAACCGGCCGACGGACGCAAGGTCCGGCCAAGGGAGCGTGGGGACGCCGCCGCGCGGCGCCCCCGTTTTCTCAGAACGTGTAGGTCACGCGCGTGTTGAATGAGCGACCCATGCCCGCCACCGGGAAGCCCCAGGCGGCGGAGGTGCCCATCATCGACGCCACCTGATAGTTCACCAGGTTCGCCCCGCCCAGAGGCAGGTTGTAATTGGTGTCCAGGATGTTCTCGACGCCGAAGTCGAAGCGGAACTGCTGCCATTCGTAGCTGGTGCGGAAGTTGAGCAGCGCGTAGGCCGAGGTTTCCAGCTCGTTGCGCACCTGGCTCACCAGCACCTTCGCCGCCACCATCTGCAGCTCGAGGCTGTTGGTCCAGTTGCCCAGCTTGTGGTCCACCGCGATGACGCCGTTCAGCGGCATCATGTGGTAGAGGTTCACGCCATCGGTGCGCTGGCCCTGCACGAAATTGAGGTTGCCGCGGAACACGCCCTGCCCCCACGCGAGGTCGTTCCACAGCTCCATCTTGCCGTCGATGTTCACGCCATAGAGCCACGCATCGTGGTTGGCGAACTGCAGGAAGACGAAATCGTTGGTGACGTATGGGTTGTTGGGCTTCGACGCGAGGCAGCCGGCCAGCAGGCAGCGGTCGGCGTCGATATAGTTCACGACGTAGCTGTAATACGGCGAGACGCGCAGCTCCCACGCGTTGCGTACCGGATCGCGCCAGCTGGCGGTGAAGCTCGCGGTGTGGGCGGCTTCGGGCTCGAGGTTCAGGTTGCCCACATAGCCGTTGCCGTCGCCGAACCAGCCGATCATGTCCATGGCCATCGGGTTGGTGGACCAGGCATAGCGCTCGTAGAAATTGGGCGAGCGTGTCTTCCGAGCGAGGCCGAACTCGTAGGTGCTGGCGGCGTTCGCCTCGTAGCGCAGAATGGCCGAGGCATCGACATTGAAGTCGGTGCGGGCGTGACTCTGGGCGTTGAACAGCGCGGCGTCGGCGCCGTACATCATGGCGTTGTAGCCCTCGACGTCGCCGGTATTCATCCACACCACGTCGTTGCGCACGCCGAGCACGGCGGTCCAGCGGTCGTCGATGCGCCGCTCCCACTCGCCATAGATGCCGACGCGCAGCTTCTGGCCGTTGTTGATGCTCTGGAAGGTGTCCGGACCCATCATCATCGAGCCGGCCACGGGCGGCCACCAGTCGTCGAGGTTGTTGTAGTACAGCTCGTTGCCGATGCGCAGGATGTCGCGAGACGACATCGCCATCGTGCCCTTCAGCGCATAGCCGGCATCGGTCGCCCGCGTGTCCATGGGCATGTCGCCGATCTTGTCTGGCGCGATGAACCCCATGGTGTGGCGGATCTGGTTGGCGAAGACATTGCCCTCCAGCTGACCCCAGTCGAACTCGCCGAGATAGCGCCCGAAAGCGTTCAGGCTCTTGTTCTCCACAAGGTCCATATATTGGTTCGGATAGCCTTCGTAGGGGATGAACTGGCCGCCGATGCCAACGGTGAACAATTGCTCGCCGACCTTCTTGGAGATGGTCAGGGCGTGGTTCTGGGTCTCGTACAGGGTCGACTTGATGGTGGTGCCGTCGCCGGCCACATAGTCGCTCGCGGTGGACCAGCCGCCGGTATAGGTCACGCTGGTGTCGGCATTGGCCACGGTCACCGTGGCATCCACGCCGTAGCTGTTGTTGTTGCTGCGGTAGAAGCCCGAGACGCTGCCCGAGACGGTGAGCTGCTCGCCCTCGGCGAACTTCTGCGGCGCCACCGTCACGTTCACCCGCGCGCCCGTATAGTCGCCGCCGACGCTCACCGGCGCGGTGGCGGTATAGACCTTCACGTTCGCGATCATCGCCGGATTGACGAAGGAGAACGGCGGATTCATCTGGTTCGGACAGGCGATGCCGAACAGCATGCCGTTGACCGCGACCTGAACCCGGTCCGCCGCCATGCCATTCACCGCCGGCAGGCTGGAGACCCCTCCCGCGCCCCAGGATGCCCCGCCGGGGATGCGGTTGAGGAGAGAGCCCGAATCGCTGGTCCACAGCGTCGCCGCCTGCGCCTCGCTGCCGGAGATGAGGGCGATGTCCGCGGGCGAGAAATTGCCCGAATCGGCCCCGGGACCGGCGGCCGCTGCCGTCGGCGGCGCGGCCCGCACGGTCACGGGCGGCAGATCGATGGCCGGCTGCGGGCCGGTCTGCGCCACGGCGGGCGCGACGAGCGCGGGCATCAGGATCAGCGCCAGCGCGGACGGCGTGAAAAGGGCGGTGCTGCGCGCAAAGGTGCCGCGCAGCCGGGGAAGGCTCCCGGCGGGGTGGAATGGGGATGGCATATGCGTGTCCTCGCGCTCGCGGCCGGCATCAGAGCGCGCGGCCGAGCGGACTGTTCTTGGTTCGGCAGGCATTGGCCGCGCCACTGCGCGTCATTCCGACCCGATGAGGCGGGACGGACGACGATCCCCCAACGCAGGGGGGACAGACGGGCCGTGGGACAGGGCGCCAGGTCGCAGCGTGGGCGGCGAGGATTGGCGGCTTCAGGCCGAGGCGGGCGGCGCGCGCGCCCGGAAGGCGCTCAGGACATAAGCGTGAAGCGGGACGGAGGGCGCGCTGAAATCAAGCCGCAGCGCGCCGGTGAGCGGGGCGGCGGCCGGCACCGGAGGCGGCGGCGGCAGAGCGGGAAGATCGGCCCGGGCGAGACAGGCCTGGCAATGGCTGTGCGCGGCCGGATCGCCGTCGTGCCCGCCGTCGGGCGTCGTCCTGTCGGAGGCGGCCGCGCCGAGACATAGCGCGGGGTCCATCCCGATGGGCATGGAGCCGAGCGCGAAGCCCGCGAGCACGACCTGAAGAACAAGGACATAGGCGACGGCCCAGCCGACCGCGCGCAACGCAATCCGCCCCGCAGCCCGTTCGGCCGCGCGTCGCGCGAATGCGTTGATGCCCCTGCGTCCAGCCATGTGCCGCTCCCGCCACAGGAGTACCACTCATCACGCGAGTGTGTAACGGCGGAATGGGCCTCCGACCCGGCGCACGGCAGCCCTGACGTGTGGTCTGCCAGGAGTGTTGCAGACTTGTCGCAGATTCACCCGTGGCGGGGGCGGCGGGTGCCCCTGCTCAGACGCGGCTGCTCATGGTCAGCAGTTCGTAGCGGGCCACGGTGTCGCCATCCTGGTTGAACACCTCCGCATCCCAACGCACCTCGCCGTATTCGGGCTTGCGGGCGGGCTGCTTGTTCTTGACCGTCAGCCGCACGCGGATGGCATCCCCTGGCGAAACGGGCTTCAGGAAGCGGAGCGAGTCGAGCCCGTAATTGGCGAGCAGCGGCCCCGGCGCCGGATCGACGAACAGGCCCGCCGCGAAGGACAGGATCAGATAGCCGTGGGCCACACGGCCGGGGAAGAACGGGTTCGCCTTCGCCGCCTCCTCGTCCATGTGGGCATAGAAGGTGTCGCCGGTGAAATGGGCGAAATGCTCGATGTCCTCCAGCGTGATGGTGCGCGACGCCGTCTCCACCGTGTCGCCCACGCTGAGGGCATCGAACTTGTGCTTGAAGGGATGCTCGGCGGCGATCGGAGCTGGCGCACCCGAGAGCCACGTGCGCGTCAGGGCCGAGAGGCGGGCGGGCGAGCCCTCGATGGCGGTGCGCTGCATGTAGTGGAACACGCCGCGCAGGCCGCCCATCTCCTCGCCACCGCCGGCACGGCCGGGGCCACCATGGACGAGGCCCGGCATCGGAGAGCCGTGGCCGGTGGATTCCTTGGCGCAGTCGCGGTCGATCAGCACGAGGCGTCCGTGATGGGCGGCGATGCCGAACACCAGTTCCTCCGCCACTGCCGGATCGTAGGTATAGACCGAGGCGACGAGGCTACCCTCGCCCTTCGCCACCAGCGCGAGCGCATCGGCGAGCGTGCCGTACCCCATCACGGTCGCGACGGGACCAAACGCTTCCACCGCATGGGGCGCCGTGGCCGTGAGCGGGTTGGCGCAGCGCAGCAGCACCGGGGCCATGAACGCGCCGGTGGCGGCATCCCCGCCCACGGGCTCCACCGTGTCCGGATCGCCGAACACGATCTCCGCCTCGGCCGCGATCTCTTTCACCGCCTCCTGCGTGGCGGTGCGCTGGGCACGGCTGGCGAGCGGACCCATTCGCACGTCCTCGCGGCGGGGATCACCCACCGCGATGGCGGACAGGCGCGTGGAGAGCGCCGCGATCACGGCGTTTTCCTGCGCCTTCGGCACGATGATGCGGCGGATGGCGGTGCACTTCTGGCCCGCCTTCACCGTCATTTCGCGCACCACTTCGGCGATGAAGAGGTCGAACTCCGGCGTGCCCTCCACCGCATCCGGGCCGAGCACGGCGGCGTTCAGCGAATCCCGCTCGGCGATAAAGCGCACCGCATTGCGCGAGACCGCCGGATGGTCGCGCAGCGCCTGCGAGGTCGCGGCGGAGCCGGTGAAGGAGAGCACGTCCTGCCCGGTGAGATGATTCAGCAGGTCGCCCGTCGAGCCGGCGACGAACTGCAGCGCGCCCGCCGGCAGGATGTTCGCCTCGATGATGAGCTTCACCACGGCCTCGGCCACATAGGCTGTTGCGGTGGCCGGCTTGGTGATGACCGGCATGCCGGCGAGGATCGCAGGAGCCAGCTTCTCCAGCATGCCCCAGCAGGGGAAGTTGAAGGCGTTCACGTGCACCGCGACGCCGTGGAGCGGGGTGAGCACATGGAGGCCGATGAAGGTGCCGTTCTTCGACAGGGACTCCGGCGCACCTTCCACCACGAAGCGCTCGCCCGGCAGTTCGCGCCGTCCGCGGGAGGCGTAGGCGTAGAGGGTGCCGATGCCGCCGTCGATGTCGAAGAAATTGTCCCTTTTGGTCGCCCCGGTATCGGCCGCGAGCGCGTAGAGCGCCTCCTTGTGGGCGGTGAGATGGGCGCCGAGCGCCTTCAGCATGTCGGCGCGCTGATGGAAGGTAAGGCGCCGGAGCGCTGGCCCACCCACCTCGCGCGCATGGCGCACCATGGCCGCGAAATCGAGCCCGCGGGTGGAGGCCCGCGCCACCACCCGGCCGTCGATGGCGCTCGGAATGTCCACCAGCCCGGCCTCGGCCGTGAACCAGCGGTCGAGGGCGTAGCTGTTGAGGATGTTGGTCATTGGGTCCCTCCCTTGGGAGCGCCGGCCTTTTGCCAGTCTGCGAATGTCTTGCCCTCTCGTGCGAGCTGGGCGAGGAGCGGTGCGGGGTCGGAGCCGGCGCCGCCGGTGTCGTGGGCGGCTTCGACTTCGGTGAGGATGGCGGCAAGGCCGAGGGCGTCGGCGGCGTGCATGGGGCCGCCCTTGAGGCGCGGGAAGCCGTAGCCGTTGACGAAGGCAAGGTCGATGTCGGACGGGCGCAGCGCAATGCCCTCGGCCAGTTCCTTGGCCCCCTCGTTGGCCATCACCGCGAGCAGTCGGAGCTGGATCTGCTCCTGGGTAAAGGATTTCGGCTGGATGCCTCTGGCGGCGCGGGCTTGCGCGATGATCTGCGTGACGACCGGGTCGGGCGTGCGGTTGCCGTTTGCATCGTAGGCGTACCAGCCGCCATTGGTCTTGCGTCCCAGCCGCCCGGCCTCCACCAGAGCATCGGCGATGGCGACGTAGCGCTCGTTCGGATCGCGCGTCGCCGCCCGGCGCTTCCTCATGGCATAGGCGATGTCGAGGCCGGACATGTCGGATACCGCGAAGATGCCCATGGCGAAGCCGAAGGCCTCCAGCGCCGCATCCACCTGTTCGGGGCTGGCCCCGTCCTCCACCAGATATTCCGCGTGGCGCCGGTACACCGCATAGATGCGGTTGCCGATGAAACCGTCGCAATTGCCCGCAACAACCGGCTGCTTGCCCATCTTCCTGGCCAGCGCGAGGGCGGTGGCCAGCACGTCCGGCGCCGTGCGGGTGGCTTTCACCACCTCCAGCAGCTTCATGATGTTGGCCGGGGCGAAGAAGTGCAGGCCCACCACGTCCTCAGGCCGCGAGGTCGCGGCGGCGATGGCGTCGAGGTCGAGATAAGAGGTGTTGGTGGCCAGCACCGCGCCCGGCTTCGCGATCCGGTCGAGGCGGCCGAAGATGTCAGTCTTCACCGCCATGTCTTCGAAGGCGGCTTCGACGATCAGGTCGACATCGGCCAGTGCCGCATAGTCGCAGGCCGGGGTGAGGCGGGCGAGCCGCTCGGCCTTCCGGGCCTCGTCGATGCGGCCGCTCTTCACCTGCCGGGCATAGAGGGCGTCGATGCGCGCGACGCCGGCCGCAGCAGCCTCCGCATCGCGCTCCACCAGGGTCACGTAATAGCCCGCGTCCAGCAGCGCGACCGCAATGCCCGCGCCCATGGTGCCGGCGCCGATGACGGCAGTGGATGACACGGACCGCGCCTTGGCGCCTTCCAGTCCCGGCACCTTCACCGCCTCGCGCTCAGCGAGGAAGAGGTGGCGCAGGGCCTTGGCTTCCGGGCTCTCGCGCAGGCTAAGGAAGGCGGCGCGCTCGGTGGCAACGCCCGAAGCAAAGTCGCCGTCCTTCGACGCGGCGATGACGCGGATGGCCTCGGCGATGGCCGGCACGCCCTTCGCCCCCTTCAGCGCCTTAGCCGTGGCGGCCGCCTCCCCGGCCGGATCGCCGGCGGGGACCGGCAGCGCCGAGAGCCGGCGCTTCGCAACGGTCGGCGCGCGGGCGATGGCTTCGGCGAGGAGATCGCCCTCCACCAGATCATCGACAAGGCCCAGCGCCTCCGCCTCGCCGGCCTTCAGCACCCGGCCCTCGCAGACCAGAGCGATGGCCTGCGCCACCCCGACCAGCCGCACCAGCCGCTGGGTTCCGCC
>JAEZMT010000480.1 GCA_023442085.1 Pseudomonadota bacterium
GGGCAAAGCCTGAGAGCGCCGGGGTTCGGAAGCGCCTTCAGCGGTCTTTTGCGCTGGGCCCCGGCTCGCATTGCGCTGTCGCTCCATGCGTCCGGGGCACGAGGCCGTTCCCCGGACAAGCGACGCAGCCGGAGGGCCGATCCGGGGGCAGGGGACCAGTCCCTCACAGGCCCAAAACGAAAACGGCGCCCCGGCGGTGAGGCCGGGACGCCGTTCTTCGCAAATATTCGGCGCCGGGACGCCGGAGCCGTCGGCCTCAGGCCGAGATCAGGCTTCCTCGCCTTCCTCGGCGGCGAGTTCGGCGGCCACGGCGGCGCGCTCGATGGCGAGCTCTGCCTCGATCTCGGCGTCCTCGTCACGGGCGGTGCGCACGTCCTCGCCGCGGGCCTGACGCTCGGCCTCTTCGGCGTTGCGGGCGACGTTGACCTGCACGGTCACCTCGACTTCGGGGTGCAGGCTCACCGGCACCACGTGGAGGCCCAGGGTCTTGATGGGGTGGTTGAGCACGATCTGGCCGCGGTCGAGGCTGAAGCCGGCGGCGGTGAAGCCCTCGGCGATGTCGCGGGTGGAGACCGAGCCGTAGAGCTGGCCGCTCTCGCCCGCCTGGCGGATCATCACCACGGCCTGGCCGGCGAGCTTCTCGGCCACCGCCTCGGCGTCCTTGCGGCGCTCCAGGTTGCGGGCCTCGAGCTCGATCTTCATGGTCTCGAAGCGGTCCTTGTTCGCCTTGGTGGCGCGCAGGGCCTTGCCGTTCGGCAGCAGGAAGTTGCGGGCGAAACCGTCCTTGACCTTCACCACTTCGCCCATCTGGCCGAGCTTGGCGACGCGCTCGAGAAGAATGACGTCCATTTTGGTTCTCCTGTCTCTGATCTTGGGATTGACGTGATTTCAGCGGTCGTTCGCGGCGGGCGGGCTTTGCCCGGAGCCCATGCGCGAGCGGAAGTCGAACATGGCGTCGACGAAGCCGAGCACCGCCATGGCGATGACCGGCCAGCCGAGCATGGCCGTGGTGAGCCACAGCCCGGCGAGGATGAGGAAGCGGGCCGAATGGCCGATGGTGACGGCATGCACCACCGCGAAGCCCGAGAGCGCGTAGGCGCACACCAGCGTCGCGGCGGCGGCGGAGGCCGACAGCCCCACCATCGCCCCGGCCATGCTGAGGGCGATCGCCACCGCCAGCACCAGCGAGGTGGCGGGCGGCAGGCGGACGGCCGACAGGTTCGGCCACGGACGCCTGAGGCGGCCGGAGATCCGCGCGGCGCGGGCCGCGAGATAAAGGCAGACGAGCTGCGAGACCATGGACATCACCGCCGCCATGCCCGGCAGCAGGCGAGCGACGAGGGCGCCGACGGCGGACGGATCGGCCGGCTCAGCGCCGGGCAGCACCTGGCCCGAGAGCAGCGCCTCGAACGCGGCGATCACCGCGCGACGGTAGGTCTCGTAATCCCCTGCCACGGCGAACAGGGCGATGATGACCGCGAGCGTCGAAAGCCCGGCGGAGAGCAGCACCAGCCCCCCCACCGGGAACCACACCAGCCCGTCGCGGCCGGCCGGATCGGGCCGCGCCAGCATCGCCGCATAGGCCAGGGCGAACGCCGGCCCGCCGAGGCTGACCACATAGGTGAGGAGGAAGGTGCCGCCGAAGCCGAGGCCGAGCCCCGCGCCGCCCACGGCAAGCGCCACCAGCGCCGAAAGCGGCGAGAAGGCGATGCCGGCGATCATCACCGGCAAGGGCGAGAGATAGAACAGGGGCACGGCCAGCGCCGATCCCGCCGCGGCTCCGGCGGCAAGAAGGGCAGATGCGAGGCCGGCAGCCACGCCTGTGAGAAGAAGGTACACCATCTCGACAAGCTGTCCCGCGGGTGCGGTTAGAGGCGGGATTTCCGCCCCAGCAGACGATCCGGGGGTCATTCCCCGAAGCGCGTCTTAAAACAGGTTCGCCCTCCCGGAGGAGGGCGAACCGGATCAGCGGATCACGCGATCAGCGGATCACGAAGGGCAGCAGGCCCAGGAACCGCGCGCGCTTGATGGCGGCGGACAGCTCGCGCTGCTTCTTGGCGGAGACCGCCGTGATGCGCGAGGGCACGATCTTGCCGCGCTCGGAGATGTAGCGCTGCAGGAGACGCACATCCTTGTAGTCGATCTTCGGCGCGTTCGGGCCGGAGAAGGGGCAGGTCTTGCGACGGCGGAAGAAAGGACGGCGCTGGCCGCCGCCGGCACCACCGGACGATGCGAAAGCCATCAGTTCTCCTCCTCGGCCTGCACTTCTTCAGTCGGACGCGGACGGCGCGGGCGATCCTCGCGGCCGCCGAAGCGGTCACCACGATCACCGCGGTCGCCACGCTCTCCGCGCTCGCCACGATCGTCCCGGTCACGCTTCTGGAGCATGGCGGAGGGGGTCTCCTCGTGCTCCTCGACGCGCAGGGTGAGGACGCGCAGAACGTCCTCGTCGATGCGCTGCTGGCGCTCCAGCTCCTGCACCGCCGCCGCGGGGGCGTCGATGTTGAGCAGGGTGAAGTGGGCCTTGCGGTTCTTGTTGATGCGATAGGTGAGGGACTTCACGCCCCAGTACTCGGTCTTTCCGACCGAGCCGCCATTCGCCTCGATGACACCCTTGAACCGGGTGGTGAGTTCCTCGACCTGCTGCGCCGTGACGTCCTGGCGCGCGAGGAACACGTGCTCGTAGAGCGGCATGTGTTCACTGCCTTTCGGTTTCACTCTTCCGCCCACCGGCGCCAAGCCCTTCTTGCCTTTCGGAAAGGCGCGAAGCTCGGAAGGCGGGGACACGGGACGACGGGCTCTCGCCCTGCCTTCCTGCGCCTTGGCCACCCCATGGGATGGGCCGCGGCAAAAGAAGACCGTCCGTTCAGCCCCCGGCCGGGTGCGACGGAAGCGGGGCGTATAGCAGGTTTCAAGGGAAAGGCAAGGCGCCCCGAACCAGCGACGGCGCAGCCGGAGCGCCGAGCCGGGGGGCAGTGTAAAGTTTCTCGCGCAGCGGGGCCGGTTCTCCCCTCTCCCCTTGCGGGAGAGGGGCCGGGGGTGAGGGGGCTGGCCCCGCATTGCAGCCCGTCAGGGCTAAGGCAAGCACACCCCTCACCCCAACCCTCTCCCGCCAGGGGAGAGGGGGCACGGCCGGTGCATTCCGCTATCGCTGCATGCGTCCGGGGCGCGAGGGCGGTTAAACCGCTCCCTCAGTACAGCCCAACGCTCGCCGGCGGGCGCGGCGCGGTGGAGGCCGGCCTGGCGCTCACGGGCTTGGCTGTCGCGGTGGCGGCGGGCTTGGCGCCGGTGGAGCCGGTGGTGGTGGCGGCGGAAGCCGTGCCCTGCGGCTTCGGCTTCTTCTTGGGCGCCGGGTTGAGGGCGGCGACCTTGGGCTCCGGCACGCCCTTGTTCATGGCGATGAGCTGGGACACCGTGACGAACTTGTAGCCCTTGGCCAGAAGGTCATCGAGCGTCTTCGGCATGGCGTCCACCGTGGTCGGGTGGATGTCGTGCGCGAGGATGATGGCGCCGGGATGGACGTGGCTCAGGATGCGGTCGTGGATGACCGTCGGGTTGCGGTCCTTCCAGTCCAGCGGGTCCACGGACCAGTAGATGAAGGTGGAGCCGAACTTCTCGCGCAGGTGCGCGCGCAGCGCCGGGGTCATGGCGCCGTAGGGCGGGCGCACGTTGCGGATCTTCAGGCCGGTGATCTGCTCGATGGCGGCGTTGGTGTCGCCGATCTGCTTGTCGGCGGCGGCCTGCGGGATCTTGGGCAGCTGGGGATGATCCCAGGAATGGTTCGCCACCTCGTGCCCCTGCGCGATCATCTGCTTGATGATGTTGGGCGAGGCGACGGCGCGGCTGCCGAGCACAAAGAAGGTGGCCTTGATGCCGCGCTGCTCCAGCATCTTCAGGAGGCGCGGGGTGGTCTCGGGGTTCGGGCCGTCGTCGAAGGTGATGGCGATGTAGGGGCCATCCACCACCGCCGAGGAATAGGCGACGAGATTGTGCGGGTCGGTCCCGCCGGAGGCCGCCGCGGGGGCCGCCATGCCGGTGCTCGCCGGCAGGTTGGCCGGGGCCGGCTCCATCATGGAGGAGGGCACGGGGCCGGTCATCAGCGCGGGCTTCGCCGGGGTGAAGCTCGAGGTGGGCGGCGCGGAAGGCGCGGTGCCGGACGGCGTCAGCGTCTGCGCGCAGGCGGGGACGATGACGGTGGCGGAGAGGAGCGCGGCGGCAAGAAGCGCCGGAAATCCCCGGATGGCCTTCACTTCAGGCTTCACGGCGGAACCACTTTCTGAATGCGGACGTACCTGTCGGCGCCCAATGTCCATCGCTCGTTATGGATAAATTGTGAAGCGGGCGTGGCCAACCCCCAGTTTCCTCATCGTAAGGTGGGGTTGACACGGGCGCGGCCACGCTCCCGCCGCTGGCTTTGCCTTGACTCGCCCACAATCCCGGTGTCTCTGCGCTCCCCAATTTCCAGCCGGAGGGCCGCCCATGTCGGAAGGGTCGCGCACAACACCCCAGACCGCTTTCATTTTCCCCGGTCAGGGCAGCCAGGCCGTGGGCATGGGCAAGGCCCTCGCCGACAATTTCCCGGCGGCCAAGGCCGTGTTCGAGGAAGTGGATGCCGCCCTCGGCGACAGCCTGACGCGGGTGATGTGGGAAGGCCCTTCCGACGAACTCACCCTCACCGCCAACGCCCAGCCGGCGCTGATGGCGGTATCCATTGCCGCCCTTCGCGTTCTCGAATCGGAAGCGGGGCTTGATCTCGCCCGCGAGGCGGCCTTCGTCGCCGGCCATTCGCTGGGCGAATATTCGGCGCTGGCCGCGTCCGGCGCCCTCACGGTGACCGAAGCGGCGCGGCTCCTGCGCATTCGCGGACGCGCCATGCAGGATGCGGTGCCGGTGGGCGAAGGCGCCATGGCAGCCCTGCTCGGCCTTGACTACGACCAGGCCGTCGCGGTGGCGGCGGAAGCCGCCGGCGACGACGTGTGCGAGGCGGCCAACGACAACGCCCCCGGGCAGGTGGTGGTCTCCGGCACCAAGGCCGCCGTGGAGCGCGCCATCGTCATCGCCAAGGAGCGCGGCGCGCTGAAGGCGGTGCTGCTGCCGGTGTCCGCCCCCTTCCACTGCCGTCTCATGGGCCCCGCCGCCGAGGCCATGGAAGTGGCCCTCTCCGGCTCCACCGTGATGACGCCGCGCGTGCCGCTGGTGGCCAATGTGCGCGCCTCTCCGGTCACCGACCCGGCCGAGATCGTCCGCCTTCTGGTGGAGCAGGTGACGGGCACCGTGCGCTGGCGCGAGAGCGTGATCTACATGGCCGGCGCGGGCGTCACCCGCGTGGTCGAGGTGGGTGCGGGCAAGGTGCTCTGCGGTCTCGTGAAGCGCATCGACAAGCAGATCGCGGCCAGCGCGGTGGGCACGCCCGACGACGTCGCGGCCTTCATCGCCGCCCGCAACGCGGCCGCTTCCGCCGCCTGACATTTTCTCACCGCACGGGCGCCCTCCCCGGAAAAAATCCGGGCGAGGGCGCCCTTGCGTCGGGACACCACCCGACCAAGCCGATACAACCGGCGGCGCAAAAGCCGCGACACCCGAAAGAAACTGGGGGCTGACATGTTCGATTTGACCGGCAAGACCGCGCTCGTGACCGGCGCCACCGGCGGCATCGGCGGCGCCATCGCCAAGGCGCTGCACGCCCAGGGCGCCACCGTCGCCGTCTCCGGCACCCGCCGCGAGGCGCTCGATGCCATCGCCGCCGAGATGGGCGGCGAGCGCGTCGTCGTGCTCCCCTGCAACCTCGGCAACACCGAAGAGGTGGAGAAGCTGATCCCCGCCGCCGAGGAGGCGCTGGGCGGGCATGTGGACATCCTCGTCAACAATGCCGGCATCACCCGCGACAACATCTTCATGCGCCTGTCGGACGAGGCGTGGGACCAGGTGATCGCGGTGAACCTCACCGCCGCCTTCCGCCTGTCGCGCGCGGCCGTGCGCACCATGATGCGCCGCCGCTCCGGCCGCATCATCTCCATCACCTCCATCGTCGGCGTCACCGGCAATGCGGGCCAGGGCAATTATGCCGCCGCCAAGGCCGGCATGATCGGCATGTCCAAGTCGCTGGCGCAGGAAGTCGCCTCGCGCGGGGTGACGGTGAACTGCATCGCCCCCGGCTTCATCGCCACGCCGATGACCGATGCGCTCAACGAGAAGCAGCGCGAGGGCATCCTCAAGGCCGTGCCAGCCAACAAGCTCGGCACCCCCGAGGACATCGCCGCCGCCTGCGTCTACCTCGCCTCCAACGAGGCCGCCTACGTCACCGGCCAGACGCTGCACGTGAACGGCGGCATGGCGATGATCTGATCTGGCGATGAGCTGACGCCTTCCGATACCGTTTTTCGGCGCCCGCCCGGCTCCTTCAACCGGGCGGACGTTGTACGCGGGATCGGAATGCGCCTATCTTCTGGTTGCGTGCGGGGGACGGGAGGCACGCATGAGGATAGAGCGGGTGCGCGCGGGCTCGCAGCCGGCTGAGCTGTCGTTGCGCCGGAGGCCGAAAGGCCGGATCGGGCGC
>JAEZMT010000055.1 GCA_023442085.1 Pseudomonadota bacterium
TGTGCATCGGCGCCGGCATGGGCGTCGCCACCATCATCGAACGGGTCTGAGCCATGCTGCGCACCGAGATCGACGGCGACGGCATCGCCACCCTCATCCTCGACCAGCCCGGCCGATCGGTGAACACGCTCGGCTGGGCGCTGGTGGACGCGCTGGAGGCCGAGGTGGAGCGGTTAGCTGCAGATGGCGCAGTTGCCGGCATCGTCATCACGTCTGCCAAGTCCTCCTTCCTCGCCGGAGCGGACCTCGCCATCATGGGAGATCTCGCTGCGCCGGACGTGACATTGCCGGAGGCGGCACGGCGCATCGGTCGCATGGGGGCGCTGTTCCGCCGGCTGGAGACGTGCGGAAAGCCGGTGGTCGCCGCCGCGCCGGGCACGGCTCTTGGCGCAGGGCTGGAGCTGATGCTTGCCTGCCATCACCGCCTCGCCGCCGACAATCCCAAGGGCCTGTTTGGTCTGCCGGAGGTGACGCTCGGCATATTGCCGGGCGCGGGCGGCACCCAGCGCGTGCTGCGCCGTCTCGGCATCGCCGCCGCTTTGCCGATCCTGCTGGAGGGTAGCCCCATGAGCGCCGCCGAGGCGCAGGCAGCGGGGCTGATCGATACGGTCGTGGCGCCGGACGATCTCATTCCCGCCGCGAAGGCAGCCCTGCGCGAGGGCCGGGTGACCGCCGTCGCGCCGTGGGATGTGAAGGGCTTTCGCCTGCCAGGCCTCGCGCCCACCAGCACCGCCGCGGGCGACCTCTTCGCCGTGTGGAACGCCCGCGTGCTGGCGCGGACCAAGGGGGAAGACCCCGCCCAGCGCGCCATCCTCTCCTGCGTGTTCGAGGGCGCGCGACTGCCTATGGACACGGCGCTGAAGGTGGAGCGCGATTATTGCGCCCGCCTCATCCAGAGCTCCCAGGCGCAGGAAAAGATCGCCGCCTTCTTCGCCCGACAGGCCGCGAAGGCGACCGCCGTTTAGACAGGGCGCCCTATATCAGGACGCGCCCCGCGACCTCAGAACAAGGAACACCCCATGCCGCTTCCCGCCGCCTTCGAGGGCCGCCTGAAAATCCCCGCCGTGGCCGCGCCAATGTTCCTCACCTCCGGGCCAGATCTCGTGGTGGAGGTCTCGCGCTCGGGGCTCGTGGGCACGTTTCCCGCGCTGAACGCCCGCAGCAGCGACGGCTTCCGCGACTGGGTGCGCGAGATCAAGGCGCGCCTCGCGGAGACGCCGGATGCGGCGCCGTTCGGCGTCAACCTCATCGTCCACAAGTCCAACCCGCGGGTGGAGGCGGACCTCGCCATCTGCGTCGAGGAGAGGGTGCCGCTCATCATCACCTCCCTCGGGGCCGTGCCGGACCTCGTGAAGGCGGTGCATGCCTATGGCGGCGTCGTTTTCCACGATGTCATCAGCCGCCGCCATGCGGAGAAGGCGGCGGAAGCCGGCGTGGACGGCATCATCGCGGTCTCCGCCGGAGCCGGGGGGCATGCGGGGCAGCTCAGCCCGTTCGCCCTCGTCACCGAGATCCGGCAGGTGTTCGCCGGCACCATCCTGATGGCCGGCGCCATCAATACCGGCGCGCAGATCCTCGCCGCCCGCGCGGCGGGGGCGGACCTCGCCTATATGGGCACGCGCTTCATCGCGACCCGCGAGGCCATGGTGCCGCAGGAATTCAAGGACATGATCCTGTCCTCCTCGGCGGCGGACATCCTCTACACCCCGGCCATCAGCGGCGTGAACGCCAACTTCATGAAGCCCAGCATCCGCGCCGCCGGGCTCGACCCGGACAATCTCCAGGGCCACGCCAAGCTCGACATGTCCAACGAGGCGAAGGCGTGGAAGACCGTCTGGTCAGCCGGGCAGGGCGTGGGCGGCATCGCCGACCTGCCCGGCGCGGCGGAGCTGTGCGCGCGACTTCAGGAGGAATATCGCGCGGCGCTCAAGGCGCTGTCCTCGGATGCGTTCGCCGGGGCCTGACCGGCAAGAGGCTTGGTCCAGCGTCGCCCTCCGGCTCGAGCGGAGGGCCCATGCGTGGCTTGGCCACGCGGCGGAATTGGGGTCTCGGTTCGAGCCGGGCGCACGGCGGAGCTGGCGATGGACCGGCGCTCCCGGCGGCGCTACGGTCCTGCTTCCGCTTGCTGCCCCGATGCCCGCCTTATGCCCGTTTCCGGAACGCACCTCATCGATCCGTCTCACGCCGCGGCGCCACTCGGGCGTGTGACGAGCCTCGACGGCCTGCGGGGCTTTGCCTCCTGCACCGTAGCGGTCTTCCATTTCTTCTACGCCTTCGTGCCCGGCCCCTTCCGGTCCTGGGGGCGCGAGGGGTTCTCGGTCTCCGACACGCCGCTGGCGGTGCTGTGGAACGGGCATTTCTCGGTCGCCGTCTTCTTCGCCTTGAGCGGCTTCGTGTTGGCCGCCTCGGCGCCGCGCACGCTGAAGGAAGCGCCGCTCTTGATCGGCTTGCGCTACTTCCGCCTGGCCTTGCCGGCGCTCGCGGGCTCGCTCATCGCCTGGTTCTGGATCGCCGGCTTTCCGGAGGCGGGCAGGGCGGCGCAGGCGCTCTCCGGCAGCTCCTGGTTCCGCTGGACCCACCAGCCGCCCATCCCGCCTTTATGGCAGGCGGCGTGGGAAGGAGCGGTGCAGGTGTTCGTGACAACGGGAAAGCCGCTGTTCGACAATCCGCTCTGGACCATGCGCATCGAGCTGATGGGCTCGATCCTCATCTATGGCGGCTATGCCCTTGTGCGTGGCCGGGCGCGGGTTCCGGCGCTGGTCGCGGGCCTGCTCGGCCTCGCGGTTGCCGGCAACTTCTCGCTCGCCGCCTTTTGCGGCGGGGCGCTGGTGTTCGAGCTGCGCGGCTGGCTGAGGCCCATGCCGGTGGCGGGCACGCTGCTCGCGCTCCTCGGCCTCGTGCTGGGTGCGACCTATCCCGGCCATGCGGACGGCCCGGGTCTCGCCGATGCCGTGCTCTCCCGCCTCGGCGGCGCGGGCTGGCGGGAGGCGGGGGCGCTCCTCGTCATCATCGCCTTCCTCACCACGCCCTGGCTGCGCGACCTGTTCGAGCGGCCAGCGCTGCAGCATCTCGGCGCCCTATCCTTCCCGCTCTATCTGGTGCATGTGCCGCTGATCGTCGGGCCGGCGGCCTGGGCCTTCGTACACTTCGCGCCGATGGGTGTCGGCGGCCTCGCGCTCCTGTTCGCGCTGACCGCGCTGGCGGCGTTCGCGCTCGCCAGCCTGTTCCTTGTGGCGGTGGAGCGTCCGGTGCTGGATGGCCTGCACGCCGTGCGCAAATGGGGACGGGCCCGTCTGGCGGAGGGGTGAGAGTTCAGATCGCTACCATCATCGGCGGAATAGCGATCACCTCCTCGTCCTCCGGCCCGTAGTCGCGCCACATCAGGAGCGCGAAAGGCGAGGGGGCATCGAGCACCGTCAGCGGCGCGTGCCAGGTGCCCGGCGCCAGCGTGATGCCCTGTCCCGGCGACGGCAGGAAGGCTTCCGCCGCCGCGAGGTCTGGCCGATCCTCGGCCGTGCGCGGCGCCACCACGATCACCCAGCGGGCGGGCGCCATGGGCACAAAGCTCTGGGAGGTGAAGACGTGCCGCTCGATCACCTCCACCAGCACCGGCTGAGGCACGGGCGCGGCGAGGATGAGGGAGAGACTGGCGGGCACATCAGGCCGCAGGTTCGCGAGGCCCTTGTCGAACGAGGTGCGCACGCCCACCGTTTCCGGCACCGCGAACACCTCGCCATAGGGCGCGAAGGCCTCCGCCGTCAGCGGGCGCGGGACGAGAGGCGTCACGCGCCGCCGCCTGCCACGGCGAGCACCGCGTGCAGCAGCACGTTGGCGCCGGCGGCGCAGTCCTCCGGCGTGGCGGATTCCAGCTCGTTATGGCTCACGCCGTCCTTGCACGGCACGAAGATCATGGCGGTGGGCACCACGGTGGCGAGGTGGAAGGCGTCATGCCCCGCGCCGGAGATGATGGGCCGATGCGGCAGGCCGAGCCGGTCAGCGGCGCCGGCGATGGCATCGGTCATGGCCGGATCGAAATGGGTGGGCTCCTTGCGCCAGATGGTGTCGAGGCGGATGTCCACCTTCCGCCGCGCGGCAATCTCCGTCACCTGCGCCTGAAGGCCCTTGTCGAGGGCGTCGAGGATGCCGGCGTCCGGCGTGCGGAATTCGCCGGAAAAGGCGATCTCGCCGGGGATCACATTGCGCGAGGGCCGCGCGATCACCGCCTCGCCAACGCTGCCCACCGCATTCGGCCCATGGGCCTTGGCGAGGGCCTCGATGGCGAGCACAATTTCGGAGAGGGTCGCCAGCGCATCCTTCCTCAGATGCATGGGCGTGGAGCCCGTATGGCTCTCGAAGCCGGTAATGCGCCCGTCGTACCAGATGATGCCCTGCCCGTGCTCCACCACGCCGATGGGAAGCCCCTCCGCCTCCAGGATCGGCCCCTGCTCGATATGCAGTTCCAGGAAGCCGGAGAGCTTCTGCGCGCCCACCGCCTCCGGGCCGCGATAGCCGATGGCGTCCAGCGCCGCTCCGACGCTGATCCCCTCCGCATCGGTGCGGGCGAGGATGTCGGCGACGGGCAGGTCCGCCACGTAGCCCGCCGAACCCATCATGGCCGGGGCGAAGCGGGAGCCTTCTTCATTGGTCCAGTTGCAGACGCAGATGGGGGCCTCGGTCTCGATGCCGGCGTCGTTGAGCGTCCGCACCACCTCCAGCGCCGCCATCACGCCCAGCACGCCGTCGAACTTGCCGCCGGTGGGCTGGGTGTCGAGATGGGAGCCGATGCCGAGCGGCGGCTTGGTCATGTCCCTGCCGGGCCGCAAGGCGAACATGTTGCCAAGGCCGTCCACGCTCACCGTGCAGCCGGCGGCCTCGCAGGCGGCGCGGAACCAGTCGCGCACCTGCCGGTCCTCCTCCGACAAGGTGAGGCGGCGGACGCCGCCCTTCTCCGTGCCGCCGAAGCGGGCGGTCTCGATGATGGTGCTCCAGAGGCGGTCGGCATTAATGGTCAGGTTGGAGGCGGGCGCGGACATCAAGTCACCGGGACGGGGGTTTCAGCCAGAATGCAGCGCACGTCGCGTCCGGGACCGAGATGGACGTAGGGCGGCGGCGCGGCGGTGCAGCGCGGCTGCGCATAGGCGCAACGCGGGGCAAAGGAGCAGGCGACGGGCGCCTTGTCGAGGGAGGGCGGCGTGCCGGGAATGGTCTCCAGCCGCGCCCCGCGCTCCGCCCCGTGGACGGTGGAGGCGAGGAGACCGCGCGGATAGGGATGGCCCGGCGTGCGGACGATCTCGCCCAGCGTGCCGGTCTCCACGATCTGGCCGGCATACATCACCGCCACCTTGTCGCAGATCTCGATGGCGACGCCGATGTCGTGGGTGACGAAGATCACCGACATGCCCATCTCCCGCTGCAATTCACGCAGCAGCAGCAGGATCTGGATCTGCACGGTGGCATCGAGCGCGGTGGTGGGCTCGTCCGCCAGCAGGATCTTGGGGCGGCAGGCCAAGGCGAGGGCGATCATGGCGCGCTGGCGCATGCCGCCGCTCATCTCGTGGGGATAGGCATCGAGCCGCCGCTTGGCGGAGGGGATGCGCACCAGCTCCAGCATTTCCAGCGCGCGGGCGGTGGCATCGCGCTGGCTCGCGCCCTCGTGGCGCATCACCGATTCCGAGATCTGCCGGCCGATGGTGTAGACCGGGTCCAGCGCCAGCGCCGGCTCCTGGAAGATCATGGAGACGGTGCG
>JAEZMT010000074.1 GCA_023442085.1 Pseudomonadota bacterium
GGCTCGGGCAAGACCACGTTCGTGAAGCTGATCCAGCGCATGCACGACGTGACCGCCGGCCGCGTCACCTTGGACGGGCAGGACGTGCGGGACGTGACGCAGGGCTCCCTGCGCCGCGCCATCGCCGTGGTGCAGCAGGAGCCGGTGCTGTTCCATCGCTCGCTGATGGAGAACATCGCCTATGCCCGGCCGGATGCCTCGTTCGAGGAGATCCGGCGGGCCGCGGAGCTGGCCAATGCGGCCGACTTCATCGATCGCCTGCCGCGCGGCTACGGCACCTTGGTGGGCGAGCGGGGCGTGAAGCTCTCCGGCGGCGAGCGCCAGCGCATCGCCATCGCCCGGGCCTTCCTCGCGGATGCGCCCATCCTGATCCTGGACGAGGCCACCTCCAGCCTCGATTCGGAATCGGAGGCGGCGATCCAGGATGCCATGGAGCGGCTGATGGTGGGGCGCACCACCCTCGTCATCGCCCACCGGCTCTCCACCGTGCGTTCCCTCGACCGCCTGATGGTGTTCGACAAGGGCCGCATCGTGGAGGAGGGCGACCACGACGCGCTGGTCCGTCGCGAGGGCGGTCTCTACCGCCGCCTGTTCGAACGGCAGGCCATGGAGCTGGCCAAGGGACTGGCGGCGTGAGGGGAGGGTGAGCATCGCCGATCGGCGATGCTCACCCTCTTGCCCCGGACGCATGCAGCGACAGCGGAATGCGAGCCGGGGCCCAGCGCAAGAGTTCGCCAAAGGCGGCTCAAGCGGGGAGAGCGGAAGGCGTTGCCGGCTTCGCCGGATTTTCTCCTGGGCCCCGGCTCGGCGCTCCGGCTGCGCCGTCGCTGGTCCGGGGCACTGCGCCGCTACAAAAATCGAGGCCGCCCCCAACCCCTCAGAAATTCTTCTCCGGCCAGCGGCACAAATCGGCGATGAGGCAGCGGCCGCAGGCGGGTTTCGTCGCCTTGCAGATGTAGCGGCCGTGCAAGATGAGCCAGTGGTGGGCGTGCAGCTTGAAGCGGTCGGGGATGCGCGCCTCCATCCCCAGCTCCACCGCCAGCGGGGTCGCGCCGGGGGCAAGGCCGGTTCGGTTGGCGACGCGGAAGAGGTGGGTGTCCACTGCGATGGTGGGCACGCCGAAGGCGATGTTCAGCACCACGTTCGCCGTCTTGCGCCCGACCCCCGGCAGCGCCTCCAGCTCCTCCCTATCCTGCGGTACCACGCCGCCATGGCGCTCCAGCAGCAGGCGGGAGAGCTCCACAACGTTCTTCGCCTTGCCCCGGAACAGGCCGAGGGTGCGGATGTGGTGGGCCACCTGATCCTCCCCCAGCGCCGCCATGGCGGCCGGGGTGGCGGCGGCGGCGAACAGGCCCTTCGTCGCCTTGTTCACGCCCGTGTCGGTGGCCTGGGCGGACAGCACCACGGCAACCAGCAGGGTGAAGGCGTCGGTATGGTCCAGCTCGCCCTTGGGCTCGGGGTCCTGCGCCTCGAAGCGGGAGAAGGCCTCGGTGATCTCGGCCTCCGTCCACGGCGAGACAGTGCGGCCATGTACCGCCGCCGCCGCATTGGCCACCGCCTTGTTGCGGCGGGGGAGGGGGGCGGGCAGGGCGGCCTTTCCAGCGGGTGCCTTCGACGGCGCGCCGACCTTCGCCTTGCCGACGGCCGGGATCTTCGCTGCCTTGCCCGTCACGGAGACAAGTGGAGCCTTGGGCTTTTTAACGGCAGATGCGTTCACGCCGGCTGCCCCCTTCGCCGCCCTCACCGCGCGAAGGGGCGGGGCAGCGTCGGCCTCGGAGAAGGGAGCGGGTTTCGGCGGGGTGATCCTGCGCGGCATTTTTCGGGTATAGTACCGAGCAATGCCCCAGACCAGCGACCGAGACATCGCACCCGAGACGGACGCGCAGGCTCTAGACGAGCCCGTCGTCTATGCGGTCACGCTCGCGCCGCACCGCTCCCTCTCCCGGCGCGGCTTCTTCTGGGTGATGGCGGTCATCGGGGCGGTGAGCTTGGTGTCCGGCGCGGCATTCCTGGCCATGGGGGCGTGGCCCATCTTCGGCTTCTTCGGCCTCGACGTGCTGCTGATCTACATCGCCTTCCGCGCCAGCTTCCGCTCGGCGCGGGCGCGCGAGCACATTCGCGTCACGCCGAGCATCGTGGAAATCCGCCGCGAGCCGGCGGCGGGGCGGCCCTCCACCACGCGCCTCAACCCCTTCTGGACCCGGCTGTGGCGCGAGGACGACGAGGAGCACGGGACGCTGGACGTTGCTCTCATCAGCGGCCGGCGCACAGTGCCCGTGGGGCGTTTCCTCGGCCCCGTCCAGAAGGCGGAGCTGGCGAGCGATCTCACCGAGGCGCTGGCGGTGGTGAAGAAGGGCGTGACGCGCACGCAGTTCTAATCAAAGCCCGCTCGGCGCCTGAGCCGAAGCAACGCAAAACGCCCGCGCGGCGCCTGAGCGAAAGCAGCGCAAAAAGCCCCCGCGGCGCCTGAGCGGAAGCCGCGCGAAACCTGAGGCCGGAGGCCTCAGAGAAATGGCCGGGTCACCATCCCTAGCAGGCCGCGGAAGCGGATGCGGCCGTCGAAGGCGGCGAGGCATATGCATTCGCCGTCGTCGTCCACGCGGGGAGAGTGGTCGATGTCCGCGTCGCACTCCACAAGATCGCCCGGGCCGTAGTGGCCGTTGGGGTCGCTGAAGCCGCCGCAGATCACATGGGTGAATTCCAGCCCCGCATGGGTGTGCTGGGGAATGGCGCGGCCGGGCGCGATGCGGAACAGCAGCACCTGCGCGTCCGGGTCTTCCTCCAGATGCACGAGGCCGAGCCGCACGCCCGGCGATACCGGCACCATCCGGCCGATGCGGCGCGACGCGATGGCGGGGGGCAGCACCACGCCGGGCGGCAGCTTCAGCCCCTCGGGCAGCGGGTGCCGCTTCCGCGGCATCGCGCCCGCGGCTTCCGCGTGGTGGAGCAGGGCGGGGTTGGGCCGCACGGGCGGGCCGTCGAGCCGCGCCAGGACCCGGTCGAGTGCATCGGGGGCAAGGGCGAGCGGCTCGCTGGCATCGAGCAGCGCGCCGCCAACGGCGGTGAACCGCCGCACCGCCGCCCGGCATTCGGGGCAGCCGTCGAGATGAACATCCACCAGCAGGCGGGGACCGGCCGGCAGGGTTCCCGCCGCATAGCGCAGCAGGGTTTCCGTGCCGGGGTGGGTCGAAACACTCATTTCAGGTCTTCCAGCAAGGCGCGCAGACGGTTGAGCGCAAGGCGCACGCGCGACTTGGCGGTGCCCAGCGGAATGCCCAGCTCCTGCGCGATCTGCGAATGGGGCTTCTCCTGAAAGAAGGAGAGGCGGACGATGGTGGCCTGTTCCTCCGACAGCTTGGCGAGGGCGGCACGCACGCGCGCCTCCCGCTCGGCGGTCATGAGGATGGTCTCGCCCGAGGTCTCGTCCACCTCGTCCTCGTGGGTCTCGGCCTGATAGGTATCACCATAGCGCTCGCGGCGCTTGAGGTCGATGGAGAGGTTGCGGGCGATGGTGAAGATCCAGGTGGAGGCGGCGGCGCGGGTGGGGTCGAAATAGGCCGCCTTGCGCCACACCGTCAGCAGGGTCTCCTGCGCCAGCTCCTCGGCGGCATTGGCGGAGAGGCCGCTGCGCACGAGGTAGGATTTCACGCGCGGGGCGAAATGGCGGAACAGCCGGGCGAAGGCCTCGCGGTCCGCGCGGCTGGCGATGGCGACGATCATCGCGCTCAGCTCGGCGCCGGAGGATGCCACCCGTGGCTCGGCAGGCTGGACGCTCAAGGCCGTCCCTCCCGCCAAACGAAGGCCGGCCTCCGCCAGCTGTCGAGGGCGACGCTGCTGCGGCGGATCAAGGATGATACGGGGCTCGGCGACATTCATGCCCTCGATACGCGGCGCCCCACCAGGTGGATGAGTGGCCCCGCTTCGAAAAAATGAGCGGCTCCGACCCCTCCCGACGCGGAGGCTGGAACTGGAGCCTATCCGAGGGCTGCGTCCGGCTCCAGCAACGTCACCGTGACCTTTAGGATAGGTCTCGATCCCGGCTTTCACTCCACCGGCGTGCCCTTGCAGGGCATGGCGCGTTCGGTCGGCGCGTAGATGAGGATGTCGGGCTTGAACTTCTCGATGGCGCTCATCTCGAAGCGGCAATAGCGATGGTGCATCCACGCATAGGCCGAGGCCTGCGACTGGCCGAGACCGCGCCAGGAGCCCTGGGAGAAGCTGTCGCCGATGACCATGATGCGCGGCCCGGCATGGCCCGTGTCGATGGCATAGGGCTGGAAGGGGTCGTTGTCCGCCACCGGCTTGAATATGCCGGGGATGAATTTCGGGTCCTTCGGCGCCACCATCGGCCCCTTGGGCGGAAACATCACGTCCGGCGGGTTGGGCACGGGGGAGCCGGTCGCCCGTAGCAGGTCGCCGGTGAGGCGGGGCTCGGGCGGGCCGAGGGCGTCCTCCGGCTTCACTTCCAGATCGGGGCGGCCGGCGGCAGCCATGGCGGCGTTGAAGCCGAGGAGCTGGCCGCGCTGGTTCCAGTGGGTGTCGTAGCGCCAGTGGACCGGCCCCGTCTTCTTCGCCTCGGCGAGAATGGGGCGCATGTCCACGAAGGTGATGCCGGCCGCCTTCATCTGCTCCGCCACGAGGTCATACTCGGTGGGTGATGTCTTCAGGCGCCGGGCATAGGCCGGCAGATATTCGAAATTGGTGGTGTGGCCGTTGGGCGGGATGAGCACCACGAACCGCCCGCCACGGGCCTTCATGTAAGCGTTCATGCGCTCGGCGAGGGATACGATGCCGCTGACCGCTTCCGGCCGCACCAACTGGCCGATGGACTGCTCCAGCGCGTGCTCGTCCTTGAGGAAGAGCGAGCCGTTCTCGCCTTTCAGCGCGAGGTCGCCCTGGGTGTCGCCGATGAAGCGCACGTAAGAGCGATGGGCGGAGAGCACCGCGCCGCGGAAGCCGAAGGCGTTGTTGATGTAGGGGTCGAGCCGGCGGGCCGCCTCCTCCCACCAGCGCGCCTCGGGAGCGGCGACGGTGCGCAGCGGCGCCGGCAGGTCCGGGGCGACGAGGCCGATGGTGGGCAGGGTGAGGATGGCGAAGAAGATCACCGCCCACCAGCGGCGGAAGGACATCAGAAGCGGCATGGCGTCCCTCCGTGACTAGA
>JAEZMT010000099.1 GCA_023442085.1 Pseudomonadota bacterium
ATGGGCCAAGCGGGGGGCGCTCGGTCTCCATCTCCCCTTACGGGAGAGGGCCGGGGTGAGGGGTATAGTGCCCTTTGTCCGCGCGCCCGTTGAGCGGTGCCAGCCCCCTCACCCCCACCCCCACACCCCCAACGGGAGAGGGGAAACCCCGCCTAAAGCCCCTTCTTCTTCGCCAGATCCGCCAGCTTCTTCAGCACCGTGAGCGTGCCCTTCAGCCGGTGCTCGGCGTTCGGCCAAACGCGCAGGAAGACCACCTTGAAGTCGGGCCGCACCTTGGCCTGCGAACCCTCGTTGGCGATCAGCTTCACGAGCCCGGAGGGGTCGGAGAACTCGTTGTTGCGGAAGGTGAGCACCACGCCCTTGGGGCCGGCATCCACCTTCTCGACATTGGCCTTGCGCGCGAGCGCCTTGATCTGGGTGAGCTTGAGGAGCTGGCCTACCTCTTCCGGCGTGGGACCAAAGCGATCCACCAGCTCGGCGCCGAAGGCATCGATCTCGGCATCGTCCTGGATGTCGGCGAGGCGACGGTAGAGGGCGAGGCGGACGTGCAAGTCGGCCACATAATCCTCGGGGATCAGCACCGGCATGCCGATGGTGATGTTGGGCGACCACTTGTCGTCCACATAGTCGGTGATGCCGGCCTTGATGTGGGCGATCGCCTCCTGGAGCATCTCCTGGTACAGCTCGTAGCCCACTTCCTTGATGTGGCCGGACTGCTCGTCGCCCAGAAGATTGCCGGCGCCGCGGATATCGAGATCATGGCTCGCCAGCTGGAAGCCGGCGCCCAGAGTCTCCAGAGATTGCAGCACCTTGAGCCGCCGTTCCGCCTGCACCGTCACGGGCTTGGTGGCCGGCACGGTGAAGATGGCATAGGCCCGCGCCTTGGCCCGGCCCACGCGGCCGCGCAGCTGGTAGAGCTGGGCGAGGCCGAACATGTCCGCCCGGTGGACGATCAGCGTGTTGGCGTTGGGCACGTCGAGGCCCGATTCCACGATGGTGGTGGAGAGCAGCACGTCGTACTGCCCATCGTAGAAGGCGGTCATGATGTCTTCGAGCGCCCCGGCGGCGAGCTGGCCGTGGGCCACCGCCACCTTCACCTCGGGCACGGACGCCGCGAGGAATTCCCGCACCTCGGCCAGATCCTCGATGCGCGGCACCACATAGAAGCTCTGGCCGCCGCGATAGCGCTCGCGCAGCAGCGCCTCGCGCACCACCAGAGGGTCGAACGGCGTGATGAAGGTGCGCACCGCGAGGCGGTCCACCGGCGGCGTCGCGATGATGGAGAGTTCGCGCACGCCGGTCATGGCCAGCTGCAGGGTGCGGGGGATGGGCGTCGCGGTGAGGGTGAGCACATGCACCTCGGCGCGCAGCTGCTTCAGCCGCTCCTTGTGGGCGACGCCGAAATGCTGCTCCTCGTCCACGATGACGAGGCCGAGATCCTTGAAGGCGATGCCCTTGCCGAGCAACGCGTGGGTGCCGACGACGATGTCCAGCGTGCCGTCGGAAATGCCCTTCTTCACCGCGGTGAGGTCCTTGCCCGTCACCATGCGGGAGGCCTGCCCCACCTGCACCGGCAGGCCCTTGAAGCGGTCGGAGAAGGTCTTGAAATGCTGGCGGGCGAGGAGCGTGGTGGGCACCACCACCGCCACCTGCTTGCCGGAGAGCGCCACCGCGAAGGCGGCGCGCAGAGCCACTTCCGTCTTGCCGAAGCCCACGTCGCCGCAGACGAGGCGGTCCATGGGGTGGCCGGAGGCGAGGTCGTCCAGCACCGAGTCGATGGCGGCTTCCTGGTCGTCCGTCTCCTCATAGGGGAAGCGGGCGCGGAACTCGTCGTAGAGGCCCATGGCGGGCACGAGCTTCGGCGCCTCGCCGAGCTGGCGCTGAGCAGCGATCTTGATGAGCTCGGACGCCATCTCGCGGATGCGCTTCTTCATCCGCGCCTTGCGCTGCTGCCAGGCGCCGCCGCCCAGCTTGTCCAGCTGGGCCTCGGTCTCCTCAGAGCCGTAGCGGCTCAGGAGTTCAAGATTCTCCACCGGCAGGAACAGCTTGTCGCCGCCCGCATAGTGCAGCTCCAGGCAGTCATGGGGCGCGCCCATGGCTTCCACGGTCTTGAGGCCGACGAAGCGGCCGATGCCGTGGTCCACATGCACCACGAGGTCGCCGGCGGTAAGCGCGGTCAGCTCCGTGAGCACGTCCTGCGGGCGGCGCGCCTTGCGCTTGGGGCGCACGAGGCGGTCGCCGAGAATGTCCTGCTCGCCGATGACGGCGAAGTCCGGCGTCTCGAAGCCCGCCTCCAGCCCGAACACGGCGAGCGCCGCCTGGTTCTTCGGCAGGGCCGCGAGGCTGTCGAAGCGGGAGATGGCGGCGCAGCCCTTCAGGCCGTGATCGGCGAGCACGGTGCCGAGCCGCTCGCGAGAGCCTTCCGACCAGCCGGCGAGGATCACCTTCTTGGACTTCTGCAGCTCCCGCACATGGGCGATGGCGGCGTCGAAGACGTTGGCGTCCGGGTCCGCCCGCTCGGCGGCGAAGGAGCGGCCCTGCACGCCGCCGAGGTCGATGACCTTCCCTGCCCCGCCGTCCGGCATGGCGAAGGGCGAAAGGCGGGCGAGGCGCATGCCGGCGAGGCGCTTGGACCATTCCGGGCCTTCGAGATAGAGCTGGTCCGGTGGAAGCGGATTGTAGACAGGCCCGCCGCTGAGGTCCTGCGCCTGCCGGCGGGCGTCGTAATAGTCGGCGATCTGGGCGATGCGCTCGCCGCCGGCTTCCTCGGCCAGCGGATCCAGCAGCAGCGTGCCGCCTTCCAGATAGTCGAACAGCGTGTCCATGCGCTCATGGAAGAGCGGCAGCCAATGCTCCATGCCGGCGTGGCGGCGGCCTTCGCTCACGGCCTCATAGAGCGTATCGCCCTTCTGGGCGGCCCCGAACTGGGCAATGTAGGCCATGCGGAAGCGGCGCATGGTGTCGGTGGTGAGCTGGAACTCGGCCATGGGCACCAGTTCCAGCGAGCGAAGCTGGGAGGTGGTGCGCTGGGTCTCGGGGTCGAAGGCGCGGATGCTCTCCAGCGTGTCGCCGAAGAAATCAAGGCGGATGGGCGCGTCGAGGCCTGGCGGGAACAGGTCGATGAGGCCGCCGCGCACGGCATATTCGCCGGTGTCGCGCACGGTGGGGGTGCGCAGGAAGCCGTTCTGCTCGGCCCATTCAGTGACGCCATCCAGCGCAATGGCATTGCCCGGCGCCGCCACCAGCGACTGCGCCGCCACCAGCCCCTTGGCCGGCACGCGCTGCACCGTGGCGTTGACGGTGGTCAGCAGCACGCTCGCCGCCCCGCCCTTGATGCGCGCGAGCTTCGCCAGCGCCGCCATGCGCCGCGCCACGATGGCGGCGTTGGGCGAGGCGCGGTCATAGGGCAGGCAATCCCACGAGGGGAAGGAGATCACCTCCAGCTCGGGGGCGAAGAAGGCGAGGCCCCGCTCCAGCGCCGCCATGCGCTGGCCGTCCCGGCAGACCACCGTCAGGCTCGGCCACGGCGCATTCTTCTGCGCGGCAAGGGAGCGCGCGAGGTCCGCGACCACCATGCCCTCCATGCCGTCGGCGACGCGCGAGAGGGTCAGCGGCCGGCCTTCGGCCAGCACGTCGGCGATGGGCTGGGGACGCTTCAAGACAGGAACTCCGGAAGGACGGCGGGCGGGAGATCAGCCCGGCAGCCCGCGGCCCGAGAAATGGAAGGCGCGGATCTTGCGGAACAGCTCGGTGTCGAACTCCGGCGGGATCGCTTCGATGCCGCTCACCCAGGAGAAGACCTTCTGGTCCTCGGGCTCCAGCAATTCTTCGAAATCAGCAAGCTCCGCGTCCGACAGCGCGGTGATCTCGGCATCCGCGAATCCGCCGAGGATGAGGTCCATCTCGCGCATCCCGCGATGACGCGCCCGGAACAGGATGCGGCGGCGCCGCTCGTCGAGGCCGTCGCTGGACCTGATGATGCCGGACATGAGGGGACCTCCAAAGCAGGCGAACGGCCGGGCCCAAAGGCCCGTCCGCTCGGCGCATATAGGGTCATCGCCCCCG
>JAEZMT010000144.1 GCA_023442085.1 Pseudomonadota bacterium
CCGGGCTCAAGGCACGTCTTCCCGAGGCCACGGTCCTTGCGACCGTCCCCTCCATGCTGCGCACCTTGTTCGGCGAAGGCGAGGTACCAGCGCCGCGTCTGCGGGCCATCCTGACTGGTGGCGAAGGGCTGGGGACCCATCTGGCCGGAGCCATCGCGGCGCAATTGCCGGATGCCGGGGTGTTCGACCTTTACGGCCTCACCGAGACGGGCTCCTGCGACTTCTGCCTGAAGCCGGCGGAGGCGGAGACGGGACGCGGCTCCATCGGCCGGCCGACGCCCGGTGTCGATTATCTCATCTCGGACGACCCCGCCGCCGGCGCCACGGGATCGGAGCCGGGCGCGACGGGCGAGCTGCTCATCCGCACGCCCTTCGGCATGCTGGGCTATCTCGATAATCCCGACCTCACGCAGGCTGCCTTCCGTAAAGGCTATTTCCGCACCGGTGACGTGGCGCGGCGGCGCCTGGATGGATGCGTGGAGATCGTGGGGCGCATCAAGGAGATTGTCTCGCGCGGCGGCAACAAGATCGCGCCGGCCGAGATCGAGACGGTGCTGTGTGCCCATCCCGCCGTCGCCCAGGCCCTCGCCGCCGGCGTGCCCGACCCGCGCCTCGGCGAGGCGCTCCACGCCGCCGTGGTGCTGCGGGCGGGAAGCGCGGCCGCTGCTGAGGATCTGCGCGCGTGGTGCGCGGCGCGCATCGAACGGTTCAAGGTGCCGGATGCCATCCATGTGGTGGCCGCACTCCCCACCGGGCCGACCGGGAAGGCCTATCGGCCGGGCGTGCGGGCTTTGGCCGAGGCGGCCGCTTCGTCCCCGACATAGGCCAAAAAGCCGGTCGAAATCCACCCCCGGCACCGGTCCCGTCGCGCCGACGGCGCTGGCGAGACCCAATGTCGCGCTCGCGCCAGGGAACCCGGAGCGTCCTTCGCGGCTTCCTCCCAGCATGCCGCCGAGGCATGTCCGAACAACGGGGGCGGAGGGACGCATTGCTCGACCGCAGGACTTTCATGCTGGGCGCGGCGGCGATCTCCGCGCTTCAGGCCGCCGCGGCTCTTCCCGCGCACGCCCAGGAGGGCGAGCGGTTCGACGCCGAGACGGTGCGGAACATGGCGCGCCAGCTCGCCGCCAAGCCCTTCAAACAGGGCAACCAGTCCCTGCCGTCGGAACTCGACAAGCTCAGCTATGACGACTACCGGAACATTCGTTTCAACACGGATCGCTCGATCTGGCGGGGGCAACGGCTGCCGTTCGAGATGCAACTCCTGCACCGGGGCTTCCTGTTCCGCGATCAGGTGGATGTCTTCGTCGTGGCCGAAGGCCGTGCGCGCCGCATCGCCTACGATCCTGGCCTGTTCCGCTTCGAGCACGGCGTAAAGGCGCCGCAGGGCGGCGCCGACCTCGGCTTCTCCGGCTTCCGGCTGCATGGCCCCCTCAACCGGCCCGATTATCTCGACGAGATTGCCGTTTTCCAGGGCGCGAGCTATTTCCGGGCCGTCGCTAAAGGGCAAGGCTACGGCACCTCCGCGCGGGGCCTCGCGGTAAAGACGGCTTCGGCCTCGGGCGAGGAATTCCCGGTGTTCAAGGCCTTCTATGTGGAGCAGCCACGCCCGGACGTCCCCTCCATCGTCGTCCACGCCCTGCTGGATAGCCCGAGTGCCACCGCGGCTCACCGCTTCACCATCCGCCCTGGAGACGCCACCGTGATGACGGTGGAAATGGCCCTCTACCCCCGCGCGGACCTCACGGAAGCAGGCATCGCGCCGCTCACCAGCATGTTCCTGTTCGGCCCGGCCGACCATGCCGGCTTCGACGATTTCCGCCCCGCCGTCCGCGACGCGGAGGGCCTCGCCATCTCCGACGGAACCGGAGAGCAGCTCTGGCGGCCGCTCGCCAATCCGGGACGCCTGCAGATCAGCGTCTTCGCCGGCTCCAACATGCGCGGCTTTGGCCTGATGCAGCGCCAGCGCTCCTTCTTCGATTATCAGGATCTGGAAGCCCGCTACGAGAAGCGTCCGAGCGTGTGGGTGGAACCCATCGGCGACTGGGGCGAGGGCGCCGTCCATCTGGTGGAGATCCCCACCCCGCAGGAGGTCCACGACAACATCGTCGCTTTCTGGCGACCCAAGGACGCCCTGCGCAAGGGCAGCGAATACAATTACACCTATCGCCTGCACTGGGTCTGGGACATGCCCACACCGCCCAACCTCGGCCGCGTCGCCGGAACGCGGGCGGGCGGCACCGACGAGCGTCGGCTGTTCGTGATCGATCTGGTGGACGGACCCATGGCGGGACTGACGCCGGACGCCGTCCGCCTCGACGTATCCGCCAGCGCCGGCGAGGTGCGCGACGTGGTGCTACAGCCCAATCCGGAAATCTCCGGTGCCCGCCTCTCCTTCGCATTCGAGCCCAAGGGCGCCAACCTCTCGGAACTCAGGGCGCGCCTCTTCAAGGGCGACGTGCCCCTGACCGAAACCTGGCTCTACCGATGGACGCCCTAGCGGACGTGCGTCCGGCCGCCCGGCGGGCGCCGGAGCCCGCTTTGCCGCCCGAAGCGCCCCTCGCCATGCCGGCGCAGGACTTTTGGCGCAGGCCGGAGCGGGTCGGGACCGGAACACGGCTCAGCGCGACCTTGCTCACCCGCCGCATCTTCGTGTTTGGCGGCGCCATCGCGCTCACGGGTCTTGCGGCCTACGAGATGTACAAGGTGCTGGACGTGGGCGGCCTCACCTACCTCGAATACGCCGTGCTGGTGCTGTTCGTCGTCCTTTTCGCGTGGATCGGCCTTGCCTTCACCAACGCGATCGGCGGCGCCATCAGCCTCCTCTCGGGCCGCAAGGCGCTGGGCATCGATCCGGACGCGCCCCTTCCCGCCCCCACCATCCGCACCGCCCTCCTGATGCCCTGCTACAATGAGGAGCCGAACCGCGTCTTCGCCGGGCTGGAAGCCACATGGCGCTCGCTGGAGGCAACCGGGCGCGCGGACCTGTTTGATG
>JAEZMT010000171.1 GCA_023442085.1 Pseudomonadota bacterium
GGACGAGCTGCCGCTGACCACCACCGGCAAGGTCATCCGCCGGATGCTGCGGGACTAGACCCTACGCCTTGTATTGCTTCGCCAGCGCGTCGGCGCTGCGTGCGAACAGGGCGGCATCCACGCCCACGGCGGTGAAGACCGAGCCGGCCGCCATATAGCGGCGGGCCAGCGCCTCGTCGCCCACCACCAGCACGCCGCCGCGATTGCCGGCGGCGGTGATGCGCCTGAGCCCGTCCTCGATGGCCTCCACCACCCTGGGATGGGTGGGCTGGTGCAGGAGGCCCATCGAAGCCGAAAGGTCGCCGGGGCCGATGAAGATGCCGTCCACGCCCGGCACGGCGGCGATCTCCTCCACCTGCTCCAGCGCTTCCATGGTCTCCACCTGCACCAGGACGCACATCTCGTCGGCATAGCGGGTGAAATAATCGCCAATCCGGCCGAAGCGGGTGGCGCGGGAGGCCACCGCATAGCCACGGATGCCGTCCGGCGGATAGCGCGTCGCCGCCACCGCCGCGCGCGCCTCCTCGGCATTCTGCACCATGGGGATGAGGAAGCTCTGGGTGCCGATGTCCAGAAAGCGCTTCAGCGTTACCGCATCGTTCCACGGCACCCGCACCACCGGCTGGGTGGCATAGCCGACCATGGATTGCAGCTGGTTGAAGACGTTGGGCAGCTCGTTGGGCGCGTGCTCGGTGTCCAGCACCAGCCAGTCGAAGCCCGCGCCGGCGAGTATCTCCGAGATGTAGTTGGACGGCACGGCGCACCACAGGCCGATCTGCTGGGTACCGGCATGGAGCGCACGCTTGAACGGGTTCTCGGGCAGGTGCATGGCGTTTCCTTCGGGCATTCTTATTGGAGCGAAGCCTCACTGCGGCCGCAGCATATCCGGCACGTCCTCGCCCAGCACCATGCCGGCGAGCATTTCGCCCAGCGCCGGGGCGAACTTGAAGAGGTGGCCGCCGGCGAAGAAATCCACCGCGCCCCGCCGCACCACTTCCAGCCGCTCGGATTCCCACGGCGCGCCGTCGTCGGGATGCTCCAGCGAGGTGGAGACGCAGCTCTCGATGGTGAAGCGCGAGGTGTCGAGGCCGGGCAGCGTCTCGGCCGCCAGGGCCAGCGTGTGCTCGATCACCTGGTCGGGATGGCCGCCGCCGCTGCGGTCGGTGTCGCTCGGCTCCAGCCCCACGGCGAACAGGCCGTCATGCAGCGCCGGCAGGCCGTAGGTGTAGAGCACGCCGTGGCGGTGGTCGCTCTTGTCGCGGAAGGAGACCATGGGCCGCGCGGCGAGATCGCCGGTCATGGGGAAGAGCAGCCGCTGGTGCACGCTGTAGACCTGCGGCACCCGCACGCCCATGGCGCCGGAGAGCACCGGCGTCTGCATCCCCGCCGCCACCAGCACGCGCCGCGCGCGCCAGATGGCGCTGCGGGTGGAGACCAGCACATGCCCGGCGCGCTGGGTGAGGCCCAGCACCGGCGTGTGCTCGTGCAGCGCATCGCCCAGCGTCGCGGCAAGCCATTCGATGCTGTCGCGGGCGCGGATGGTGCCGGCCTCCTCCTCCAGGATCACCGGCCGGGACCACGGGCGCCGTACTGGCAGCAGTGCCTCCTGCTCGGCGGGGGAGACGAAGCGGACCTTCAGGTCGAGCCCGGCGAGGCGCTTCAGCTCCGCCTCGGCCTCGGAGACGATGAGGAAGGAGCCGGTGCGCTCGATGAGCGGGCGGCCCGCCTCCTCCTCCCAGCGCGCCCAGCCCATGCTGGCCTTGCGGGCGAGCCAGAGCATCTTCGGGTCGTTGTAGGCCGCACGCATGATGCGCGACCCGCCCGCCGACTGGGCGCCTCCCGCCGCGCCCGCATCGAAGCAGCGCACGGAGATGCCGAGGCGCGCCAGCACATGAGCAACCGACAGGCCGACGATGCCGGCGCCGACGATGGCGATCTCGGTGTCCTCGAATGGCAGGGGGGCGGTCGGTGCAGGCATGAGGGCTCCTCGCGATTCGGCACGCGGCCCCTCGTAACATGCTGGCCACGGCCACGCTTTGCGAGCTGCAGCAGATTTTCGCCCACTCCCCACCTGCGGCCTTCGGTGCTATCCAAGGCGTCCTTTTTGAACGCGGCGCACGAGACGCCGCGCGCCCGAGGATCTGCCGGCCATGCTCACCACCAATCCCGCCTTCGACCGCATCGGCGAGGAGAATGCCTTCGCCGTTCTGGCCCGCGCCACGGCGCTTCAGGCGGAGGGGCGCTCCATCCTCAACCTCGGCATCGGCCAGCCGGACTTCCAGACGCCGGCCCACATCGTCGAGGCGGCGGTGAAGGCGCTGCGCGACGGCCAGCACGGCTATACGCCCTCGGTGGGCATCCTGCCGCTGCGCGAGGCGGTGGCCGGCGATCTCAACCGCCGCTACGGCGTGGAGGTGGACCCGAACCTGGTGATGATCGTGCCCGGCGGCAAGGTCACCATGTATGCGGCCATCCGCCTGTTCGGCGAGCCTGGCGCGGAAATCCTCTATCCCGACCCCGGCTTTCCCATATACCGCTCCATGATCGAGCACACCGGCGCGACGCCCATCCCGGTGCCGATCCGCGAGGAGAACGGCTTCGCCTTCTCGGCCGAGGAGACGCTCGCCCTCATCACGCCGAAGACGCGCCTGCTCATCATCAATTCTCCGGCCAATCCCACCGGCGGCGTCACGCCGGCGTCCGAGATCGACAAGCTGGTGAAGGGCCTCGCCGCCCATCCCCATGTCGCCCTCATGTCGGACGAGATCTACGACCGCTTCCTGTTCGACGGGGAGGAGCACCGCACCCTCCTCGCCTATCCCGAAATCCGCGACCGGCTGATCCTGCTCAACGGCTGGTCGAAGACCTACGCCATGACCGGCTGGCGCCTCGGCTATTCCATCTGGCCGAAGAGCCTCTACGACCAGGTGCGCAAGCTGGCGGTGAACTGCTGGTCCTGCGTCAACGCCGCGACACAATATGCCGGTATCGCCGCGCTCGAAGGTCCTCAGGATGCGGTGTTCGCCATGACCGCCGAATTCGACGCCCGCCGCCGCATGGTGGTGGAGGGGCTGAATGCCCTGCCCGGCGTCACCTGTGCGACACCCAAGGGCGCCTTCTACGCCTTCCCCAACATCACCGGTACCGGCTGGACCGCCGCCAAGAAGCTCGCCTCGGCCCTATTGGAGGACGCAGGGGTGGCAGTGATCGGCGGGCCGGATTTCGGCGTCCATGGCGAGGGCTATCTGCGCCTGTCCTACGCCACTTCGCGGGAGAACATCACCGCCGCGCTCGGGCGCATGGGCGATTTCCTCGCCGCCAACCGCAAGGTGGCCTGAGGCGTGGGGGCGGCGCAGCGGTGGACGGGACAGCGGGCACTTTTCGCCCTCGCCCTCGTGCTGCTGGCCTTCTCCCCCGTCCTGCTGGTCCTGACGCGCCCGCCGCCGAACGGTCCCGCGCCCATGGTGGCGCCAGCATTGCCGGAGCCCGAACCGGCGCCGGGCCTTTCCGCCGACACCGACCCGCAGCCCGGAGCCTCTTCGCAGCTGACCGCGCCCGCCGTTAGGGCCGGTGGCGACGGGGTGACGGCGGAGCGCGCGAAGGTGGTCGTCGCCTGCCCGCGCGAAAAGGTCTCCGGCGGGCAATACAATCGCTGCCTCTATGACGTCACCCGCACCTCCGAGCAGGCGCTGGAGGCGGAGCTGGCCAACGCCTTCACCGTGATCGAGGCGCGCACCGACCTTCAGGGCACCCAGCGCGCCCGCTGGAAGACGCAGCTCGACGAGGCTCAGTCGCGATTCCTCCTCTTCCGCAATCTCGACTGCCAGGGCGTCGCGCCATTCGAGGGGCCGCGCGGCATCGGCAATTTCGAGCAGCGCTCGCTTTGCCTCATCGCCGCCAACCGCGCCCGTGCCGCCGACCTCAAGGTCCGCTATGGCGCGCCGCAGGCGACCTCCGACGGTGCCAAGGCCGGGCCGGGCGTTTCCGGCCCGAGCGGTCCGGCGCCCCGCCCCGGCGCCTGGACTCATGCGGTGCCGCCGCCGCTGGAATGAGCCTCGCCCTGTGATAGGGTCCGGCGCCCGGCGCAGGGCGCGATGAACGGAGGCAGCCGTGGCGAAAGTGGTCTGTGTGGGCGAGGTGATGGTGGAACTCGCCCGCGGTTCCGACGGGCGCTTCGGCCTCGCCTTTGGCGGCGACACCTTCAACACCGCCGTCTATCTCGCCCGGGCCGGCGTGGACGTGGCCTATGCCACGGCGCTTGGCGACGACGCCTTCTCCGGCGACATCCTCGCCCTCGGCGCGGCGGAGGGCGTGGACATGAGTCTGGTGCCGCGCGCCAGGGGCAAAGTGCCCGGCCTCTATCTCATCACCACGGACGACGCCGGCGAGCGCAGCTTCCATTACTGGCGCGACACCTCTCCTGCCCGCTCCCTGTTCGAGGCGGATGGCTGGCAGGACGTAGCCGCGGCGCTCGTGGGCGCGGGTGCCGTCTATTATTCCGGCATCACGCTCTCGCTTTATTCCAACCAGGGGCTCGGCCGCTTCCTCGCCGCTCTGGAGATGGCGGGCGGGAGCGGCGACAGCCGCAGCGGACCGCCGGCTTGGCGCGTCTTCGATGGCAATTTCCGCCCGCGCGGCTGGGGCGGCGATCTCGCCCGCGCCCGCACCGTGTTCGCCGAGGCGCTGAAGCGGTCCTCGATGGCGCTGCCGACCTTCGAGGACGAGGCGGCCCTGTGGGGCGATGCCTCCCCCGCCGCCACCATCGAGCGCATCACCACCTATGGGGTGAGCGAAGTGGTGGTGAAGAACGGGGCCGGTGGCGCGCTGGTGCATGCCGAGGGGCGCACCGTGGAAGTGCCGGTGGAGCGCACGGTCTCCCCCCTCGACACCACCGGGGCCGGCGACAGCTTCAATGCCGGCTATCTCGCCGCCCGCATCGCCGGCGCGACGCCCGAAGCCGCCGCCCAGGCCGGCCACCGCCTCGCCGCCGAGGTCATCATGCACCGCGGCGCCATCATCCCCCGCGCCACCCAGGAGGGCGCGACGGCGCATTGAGGGGATGGCAAACAGGACCAAGCGCAAGCCGGCAGGGGTCGGCGAAATCCTCGTGGAGGAGTTCATGGAGCCACTCGGCCTCACCCAGGCGGCGCTGGCCGAGGCGATGGGCGTTCCGAGGAAGCACATCAACGAACTGTGCAACGACCGTCGCTCGGTCACGGCCGCCACGGCGCTCATTCTGGCGCGGGTGTTCGGCAACAGCGCCGATTTCTGGCTGAACGTCCAGCGCCGCACCGATCTCTGCAGACGCTGAACTCGCCGGAGGAACTGGCGCGGATCGAGCGGGCGAAGCCGCTGGCTCCGGCCGCCTGATCCGCTGGCCAAACGAATGACTGAGGCGGCGGGCCGCCTCAGATGGTCTGGTTGTATTCGCCGATGCCGGGGTGCTGGCGCAGCACGCCGTCGATCTCCTTGAACATCTCGCGCATGCGGGCTTCGGAGACCGGGCTTTCCACCACCACCACAAGCTCGGGCTTGTTGGAGGAGGCGCGCAAGAGGCCCCAGGAGCCATCCTCGCAGGTGACGCGCACGCCGTTCACCGTCACGAGGTCGCGGATCTTCTGGCCGGTGACAGTCGCGCCTTCGGCGGCCAGCTTCTCGTAATGTTCCACCACCTTGGCGACGACGCCATACTTCGCCTCGTCCGCGCAATGGGGCGACATGGTGGGGGAGGACCAGGTCTTCGGCAGCGCCTCGCGCAGCTCGGAAAGCTTCTTGCCGGGGTTGCGGTCCAGCATGTCGAGCACGGCGATCGCGGAGACGAGGCCGTCGTCATAGCCGCGGCCCACGGGCTTGTTGAAGAAATAGTGGCCGGACTTCTCGAAGCCCACCAGAGCGCCGGTCTCGTTCACCCGGCGCTTCATGTAGGAATGGCCGGTCTTCCAATAGTCCGCCTTCACGCCGAGCTTGATCAGCTCGGGATCGGTGGCGAAGAGGCCGGTGGACTTCACGTCCACCACGAAGGTGGCGTTGGGGTGGAGCTTGGCGAGGTCGCGGGCGAGCAGCACGCCCACTTTGTCGGCGAAGATTTCCTCGCCGGTATTATCCACCACGCCGCAGCGGTCGCCGTCGCCGTCGAAGCCGAGGGCCACGTCCGCATTGTGCTCCAGCACCGCGTCCCGCATGGCATGGAGCATCTCCATGTCCTCGGGATTGGGATTGTACTTGGGGAAGGTGTGGTCCAGCTCGGTGTCGAGCGGCACCACCTCGACCCCCAGCGCCTCAAGGATCTTCGGGGCGAAGGCGCCGGCCGTGCCGTTGCCGCAGGCCACCACCGCCTTGATGGGGTGCTTCAGCTTCGGCCGGTCGGTGAGGTCCTTGATGTAGACCTCGGGGAAGTTCTCGACGAACACATAGGCGCCGCCGCCCTTGAGGTCGAACTTCGCGCCGAGCACGATTTCCTTGAGCCGGGTCATCTCGTCCGGGCCGAAGGTGAGCGGGCGGTTCACGCCCATCTTCACGCCGGTCCAGCCGTTGTCGTTGTGCGAGGCGGTGACCATAGCCACGGCCGGCACATCAAGCGCGAACTGGGCGAAATAGGCCATGGGCGACATGGCGAGGCCGATGTCGTGCACCTTGATGCCCGCCGCCATCAAGCCGGACACCAGCGCCAGCTTGATGGAGGAGGAATAGGAGCGGAAGTCGTGGCCGGTGACGATCTCCGGCTTCACGCCCATCTCGTGCATCAGCGTGCCGAGGCCCATGCCCAGAGCCTGCACGCCCATCAGGTTGATTTCCTTCTGGAACAACCAGCGGGCGTCATACTCCCGGAAGCCGGTCGGCTTCACCATGGGCTCGGACTCGTAGGCGTAGGTATTGGGCGTCAGGACCGGCTTCGGCGTCGGGAACATGGGCACAATTCCTCCGCAGCACGCAAAATTTCGCGGTCGCGAGATAGCACGGATTCGTGACCGAACGAACGGCTGCGCTTCGGATTAGTTCCCTCTGCCGCGGCGGCAAGGTGACGCCGCCATGGCGCTTACGCGATCTTCCGTGTCTTTTCCGGGAACATGCTGCCCTCTTCGCGGGCCCGCACGTGCCAGGAGAGTGCCTCTTCGATGATATGCGGCGTGTGCCCGCCGCGCGCCACGGCCCGTTCGAAATAGTCGGACAACGCATCGCGATAGAGGGGATGCACGCAATTGGCGATGATGATGCGCGCCCGCTCTCGCGGCGCCAGCTCGCGCAAATCCGCAAGGCCGGTCTCGGTGACGAGGATGTCCACGTCGTGCTCGGTGTGGTCCACATGGCTCACCATCGGCACCACCGAGGAGAGCGCTCCGCCTTTGGCGATGGATTTGGTGACGAACACGGAAAGATAGGCATTGCGGGCGAAATCGCCGGAGCCGCCGATGCCGTTCATCATGTGGGTGCCGCCCACATGGGTGGAATTGACGTTGCCGTAGATGTCGAATTCCAGCGCCGTGTTGATGCCGATGAGGCCGAGGCGGCGGATGATCTCCGGATGGTTGGAAATCTCCTGCGGCCGCAGGATGAGGCGCGACTTGTAGTCGGTGATGCGCGGCATCACCTGGTCGTACTTCGCCTTGGACAGGGTGATGGACGAGCCGGAGGCGAAGTTCAGCTTGCCGGCGTCGAACAGGGCGAAGGTCGAATCCTGCAGCACCTCGGAATACATGGTGAGGTCGCAGAACGGGCTCTCGATGAAGCCGTGCATTACCGCGTTGGCGATGGTGCCGATGCCAGCCTGCAGCGGCTGCAGCCGGTTGGTGAGGCGGCCGAGCTTCACCTCGTGCTTCAGGAAATCCATGAGATGGCCGGCGATGGCGGCCGTCTCCGGGTCCGGCGGCAGCACGTTGGAGGCGGAATCGAGCTTCCGCGTCACCACGATGGCGGCGATCTTCTCCGGGTCGATGGGAATGAAGGGCAGGCCCACCCGGCTTTCCGGCGTCACCACCGGGATCGGCTCGCGGAACGGGCGGCGGGTGGGGATATAGATGTCGTGCAGCCCCTCCAGCTCCTCCGGCTGGGTGAGGTTGATCTCGACGATCACCTTCTTCGCCAGGATGGCGAAGGTGGCCGAATTGCCCACCGAAGTGGTGGGGATGATGCCACCCGATGCCGTGATGCCCACAGCCTCGATCACCGCCACGTCGATGGGGCCGAGCTGGTTGGTGCGCAGATGCTCCACCGTCTCGGACAGATGCTGGTCCACGAACATCACCTCGCCGGCATTGATCGCCTTGCGCAGCGCCGGGTCCGACTGGAACGGAATGCGCCGGGAAAGCAGGTGCGCCTCCGCCATCTGCTTGTCGAGGTCGTTGCCCAGCGAGGCGCCGGTGATGAGCGTGATGCGCAGCGGCTCGCCGCGCGCGTGGGCGGCATTGGCGCGGGCGGCGAGCGCCATCGGCACGGCCTTCGCCTCGCCGGCGCGGGTGAAGCCGCTCATGCCCACGATCATGCCGTCGCCGATGAGCGCCGCGGCCTCCTCGGCCGGGACGATCCTGTCACGCAAGGACGAGAGGCGGATGCGGTTCTCGGGCATGTCGGCAATTCCGTCGAGAGGACAATCCCTTGCCCATAGCGAGGCGCCCGGGGCCACCGGAATTCGACTTAAAGGGAAGGCCGCTCAGGCGGTGATCGCCACCGGCAAGCCGAAAGCGTCGCGCTCGGGCGGGTCGGGAAAGCGCAAGGCCTTGCCTTCGAAGACTCTTTTGGCGGTGACGACGCAGGCGCAGGCATCCACCAGATCATCGAGCCCTGCGCCGAGCGCAGCCGCGGTCTTCGCGTGGAGCAGGTCAACCGGCACTCCGGCGTCGCGCAGCAGCTCGATGCGCAGGGCGAGGCCGGGGCCATGCGGCCGGTTCTTCACCTTCTTCGCCACGTCGAGCGGTGCGCCGTTCATGATCCGGAACGACACCTCCGGATGGCACTCGACCAGCCGCTCCTGTAGCTCCGCACGACGCAGCAGCAGCTCGTCCAGCTCGGCGATCTTGGGGAAGAGGTTGAAGCACTGGATGGAGACCTTGCGCGGCGGGCTTGAATGGGCGAGCGCCGCGGCGCAGGCGGCTGCGAACCGCTCCCGCTCGTCCCCCCGACCGATGCCGGCCATGATCGCCGCGCGCGCCGGGACGGAGAAGACGGACGATTGCCGCCCACCGAGCAACGGGCGCACCGCCCGCTCTGCCGCGCGCCCGCCGATTTCGCTGGTCTCCGGCAGGCCGATGGGCATGTCCACGCAGGCGATGGCGGGAGCATCGAGCGCATCGAACAACTCTTCCACGCGGGCGCGGCGAAAGAGCTGGAGATGATCGCCACCATCCCACTGGGCGATCACCCAGCCGCCCCGGCAGCCATCGATGCCGGCGAAGGGCAGATCCGCACGCGCTGGCCGGGACACGCGCTCAGTCCTCTCCGGCCTTGGCCTTGGGCAGAGGGATGGTCGAGGGTTGCGGAATGGGCGCGGTGTAATATTTCCGCTTGATGGAGCCGGTCTCCGGATTGCTGTTCGACGAATAGGACATGGGCACGCCCTGCGGCCCCACCTGCCAGCCCGGCGGCAAGCCTTGAGGCACGCCCTTCGTCTGGGACGGTGACGCCGATGGTGGCGGCGCGGCGCGGGCGGCGGCGGGCGCCGGCGCGCGGCCGACGGATGCGGGCGGAACGTTCGTCGGTGGGTAGCTGGACGAGGGATAGCTTGGGGCCGGATACCCGACAGGGGCTGGGGCCGGCGAGGCGATAATCTGCGTCTCCGGGGGGCGCATGGTCTGCACCGGCGGCAGGGGCGGCGGCGGCTCGGCGGCAACCGGCTCGGGCTGCTGCTGGGGCGCCGGGCGCGGTCCACCGAAGAGCGTGGAGAAGAAGGACGGCTGCTCCGCGGGTGCGGACACCTGCTGCGCCGGCGGCGTGTAGACCGGCGGCGCCTCCGCCACGGACGGAGCGGGCGCCGCGGGCTCCATCGTGGACACCATGGGCGGGGCCTTCGTGGGCATGGTCGGCGCGGGCATGGGGCGCGGCGCCGGCTTGCAGATGGTCCGCCCCTTGGCGTGGCGCATCAGGTCCACATGGATGTGGTCGTAATGAAACATGTTGGAGCCGGGCGCGAGCACGGTGGTGAAACGCTCACACGCGCCCGCCTGCACCTGCAGCAGAAACCCGCGCTCCTCGGGCGAGCCCTTCCAGCCGTTCTTCACCGTGATCCAGCGACCGTCGGCAGTCCGGAAACCGCCAATATCGAGCGCGTTGCCGAACGCATGCTCGGAAATCTTCGCATTCGGATCGCCATTCATCCCCCGGCAGGAATAGGCCGACATCTGGCTGATGGCGACGATGGGCTGGCCCAGCCACGCCAGCGCCGCCGGCTGCACCACCTCCTGAACCCACATGTCCACCTGGTAGATCACGGGGCAGGCGAGGCGGCCGGCCGGCTCCAGCATCACATTGCCCTGCGCCAGCGCGCTGACGCGGAACGGATGGTCCATGCCGCAGGCGCCCGGTCCCTGGACAGCGGGAACCGGCTCCATATAGGCGGATGCCACCACAGCCTTGGCGGCAAGGCATTGCTCCTCGGCTTGGGAGCGCCACGAATCGCGCTCCTCCAGGCCGAAGCGACAGCCCGAGAGGGCGCCGGCCAAAAGAAGGAGGGCGAGGAAGATGCGGGGCGTGTCACGCGACATGGCCCCACCTTGCGGAGCCGGCCTTGCAAAGGGGTTAAGGCGCACCGCCAATGACCGCAAAAATGGTCGCAGCCTATTGAAAAATATAACCCCCACGCCCTGCCGCTACGCAAATCGCCAGCGGAGGAAATGGGGGTCCGGACAAATTTCAGAAATGATTTCGGCGGCAGTGATCGAACCCGATCGCACTGCCGCCAAACTTGGATGAGGTCCTCGCCGCTCGACCGCCGTGGCGGTCAGGGCCGGACCTAGTCCTTCTTCGGCTCGGCCGCCGGCTGCGCGGCGCCATCGGCGGCTCCGGCTTCACCGTCGGGCTCCCGCCCCTCGAAGGCTGCCTGAAGACGCTCTGCGAGACTCTGCAGATCGTCCGGCATGTCTTCCTGTGTGTAATCGTCGAACAACTGGCGCAGCTCGCGGCCCAGCAGATCCTGACGGGCGGAGATGTCGCGGCGGTGAGGCGTTCGCATGCCGCCTGCCTCTTTCTGATGCTGCGTCGTCATGGGGGTATCAAGGGGGCCTTGGAAGCGAGCCGATCTCATGGCGAGGGTCTTCTGACAGACGCGGGCGAGCTCAAGATGAGCCACGCCCGCGTGCGTTGCAATAAGGTTCTGACATCAGACATCACTCGCGATACAGGCGCGAGAGATGGGCGGTGTCAGGGTGTGTTTCGGGGCCGTCCGCATCCACGTCCGGACCATCGTCCATATCGTGCCGCTTCTCCGGTCCCTCGAACGCCGCGCTGATCTCCTTGAGCAGCCGACGCTCCTCATCCGCGCCACGCTCGCGGCGCTGGGGGAAATCACGGCGGCTTTCGCCAGGCCCGAACTCGACCGGATCATAGCCGTGAGGAGCGGTTTCCACGCCCGCAAATGCGCCTTCATCGGCGCCTTCGTGGCGGCGCGCGGCCGTGTTCCGCAATGCGGAATCAACCGGCAGGGGTTCGTTTCGCAATTCGCTCATCCGCCTCCTCCTGCGTGTCCAGATCGCCGAGAAAACGCGTGGCGAAGGGATTTGTTCCAACCCTTCATTCACCAAACGCGGGCGCAACGGACAAAGTGCCCTTTGTGGCGGATCGGCGGCAAACAGACGGAACAAGCGGAGCCATTGGCAGTTGTCTGCTCGTGTAACAACTGCACGCCGGCGAGGTGAGCCCTGGTCGTGACCAGCTTCAGCCGGCGGCGCATGACTATTCAGGCAAAAAGCGAGGAGACACGGCAATGATGAGCTGGGCGATTACCTTCCTTGTTGTCGCGCTGATCGCCGCAGTCCTGGGCTTCGGCGGAATCGCGGGCACGGCGATCGAGATTGCGAAGATCATTTTCTTCGTCGCGATCATCCTGTTCGTCATTTCCGCGGTCATGGGGCTGATGCGGCGGGGCCGGGGCCCCGTCTGATCGGGAAAGCGACGCGGTAAAAAAACAGGGCGGTCCGATTGGGTTCGGGCCGCCCTGAAGTCACTTGGAGATGCCCCGGTCATAAAGCGCTAAGGTAAAGAGCGACCTAACAGTGCCGCTTTGGCGGTCGGAAGAAACGCAAAAGGCGCCCTCCAGGGGCGCCTTTCGTTTTAGCGGTTGGCCGCGCGCCAGAACCAGCGCAGGCAGCCCCCGAAATCAGGGGCACTGAACGCGATAGCGATTGCCGTAGGCGTCGCGCGCCCAGCAGGCGCGGGGGGTCGTCTCGGCGCCGATGATGGCGCCAGTACCGGCGCCGATGAGGCCGCCCACAAGAGCGCCAGTGCCGGTGCCGGTGGCAGCCGCGCCGATCAGCGCGCCGGTGCCGGCGCCGATGGCAGCACCACCCACCGCCCGATCCTGCCGCGAATATTCGCTGCAACCGCCGAGCGCGAGCGCCATCACGCCAATCATGAGAGCCGCTTTCATCTTCTTCTCCCTTGCCCTGCCGGCGGCATGCCGGACATCCATTCTAACCCTTGACCCGCTCCGGGCCGGAAAGGCGATCCCAGTGCCTCGACGCAAGCGCGTCAAAGGCTGTCATTCCACCGTCTCAGGCCCCTGCTCGTGCGCATCCGCGTGGGACCCGCGAGCGGACCGGCGGCTCCGCGACGTAACGGCATATAGCACGCACCCGACTCCGACGCCCACCACGACCGCCGCCGCAATCACCGGCAGGGCTGCAGGCTCGGCCCGGAACGGGCGATGGGGCAGCGCCGGAAGATGCCGGCGCAGGCTGTCGAAGGAAAGGCTCGGCAGCGCTTCCGCCCGCTCCGCCACCCAGTCGTGTGCATCGGATGCGACATCCGAGGCGAGGCGTCCCCACTCGCGCTCCCGCTTGTGAAACGACGACTGAAGGGTGTCGAGTTCGTCCCGCAACGCCGAGAGGCGCCGGGAAAACCCGTCGGTCGAACTTCTGTGCAAGCCGAGCATATGCTGTCTCCCGTAACGCCGAGACGAACGCAGCCGAACCGCTCCGGTTCCGCAGTTAAAGCCGAAGCCAAGCTGTTCGCGTTTCCCTGTGGCGGCATTGAGTCTAAGCTGAGGGGGAACCGTGGCGCCGCAGAGGCGTTATCTTACCGGATAATCCAAAGGTCTGGTTTGTGCTCGGTATGCCCAAAGGATCGATTCCCGCTGTGGATTCTGAAATTCCGGGAGCCTTCATGGCCCTCGATCCTGCGACTCACGCTTTTTTCCTCGACGTGGATGGCACTCTCATCGACATCGCCCCTCGGCCGGACGCCGTTGTGGTGCCGAACGGCTTGCCGGATACCCTTTCCGCCCTCGCCGCTCGCGCGGAGGGGGCGCTGGCGCTGGTGAGCGGGCGTTCGCTCGCTTCTCTCGATGATCTGTTCGGGGCCGGGCGGTTCGCCGCCGCGGGCGTTCATGGCGCGGACATTCGTCTGTCCGCCGGCCGCCCCTCGGAGCGCGCACCCGGCCTTGACGAGGCTCTGCGCCGCGATCTGAGCACTACCGCCGCCGAGTTCGACGGCGTGCTGGCCGAGGACAAGGAAAACGCGGTGGCCATCCATTACCGCGCCCGGCCGGAAATCGCGCCCGTGCTGAAGCGCGCGCTCGTGGAAGTGATTGGCCGGCGGCAAGGCATCGAGATCATGCCCGGCCATTGTGTCTTCGAGGTGCGCCGTCAAGGCATCGACAAGGGCGCCGCCGTAGGGCGTTTCATGGCTGCGGCGCCTTTCGCCGGCCGCCGGCCCGTTTTCATCGGCGATGACGTGACGGACGAGGCCGGCTTCCGCGCGGTGAACAGCGCGGGCGGTATTGCCGTCGCCGTCGGCACGCCCCGGGAGGGCGCCCAGGCTCTTCTTCCCGACCCGCGCTCGGTGCGGGCGCTTCTCACCCATCTCGCGGCCGAGCCGCGACAACGAAGGAGGTGACCTCCGTGTCCCGCATCGTGGTCGTATCGAACCGAGTGGCCCTCCCCCAGAAGTCCGGCGCGCCGGCCGGGGGTCTCGCCGTCGCAGTCAACGCCGCCCTCAAGGATCGCGGGGGCATCTGGTTCGGCTGGAGCGGCCGGATCGCTCCGGACCCGTCGGACATCCCCCAGTCGACAAACCATGGGGGCGTGACCTATGCGGTGGTGGACCTGACCAACGACGATTATCAGGAATATTACAACGGCTTCGCCAACCGCGTGCTGTGGCCGGTTCTGCATTACCGGGTGGACCTGTCGGAATTCTACCGCTCGGATCTGTCCGGCTACATCCGCGTCAACCGCATGTTTGCCGATCATCTGGAAAAGATCATCAAGCCCGACGACATCCTGTGGATCCATGACTACCACATGATGCCGCTGGCGAAATATCTGCGGGAGCGGGGCCACAACAACCGGATCGGCTTCTTCCTGCACATTCCGATGCCGCCGGCCGACATCATCCAGGCCCTGCCCCAACATGCCGATACCGTCGGCGCGCTGGCCTATTACGATCTTGTCGGCTTCCAGACGGAGGGCGACCGGGAGAATTTCGCGCGCTACCTCGAGACCCGCGGCGGACAGTCGACGCCCGATGGCACGGGATGCGACATCGGCGGCCGCCGCGTGCGGCTCGGCACCTTCCCTGTGGGCATCGAGACGGGCGCCTTCGCGCGGCGGGCGCGGCACGCGAGCCGCACCCGCTTCGTGAAGGCGTTCGACGAAAGCCTCTCCGGCCGCAAGCTTATCATCGGCGTGGATCGCCTGGACTATTCCAAGGGCATTCCGAACCGCCTCGACGCCTACGAGCAGTTCCTGCGCAAGGAACCGGACTGGCACGATCGCGTGACCTTCGTGCAGATCACGCCGAAGAGCCGGACGGACGTGCCCGAGTACCAGGACATGGACCGGCATGTCTCCCACAAGGCGGGCCAGATCAACGGCGCCTACAGCGACGTCTCGTGGACGCCGTTGCGCTATGTGAACCGCACCTATTCCCGCTCCGCGCTCGCCGGCTTCTACCGCCGCGCCAACGTGGCGCTGGTGACGCCGCTGCGGGACGGGATGAACCTCGTCGCCAAGGAATTCGTTGCCGCGCAGGATCCGGCCGATCCCGGCGTGCTGCTCCTGTCCCAGTTTGCGGGGGCGGCGAGCGAGCTCGGCACTGGCGCGCTCATCGTGAACCCGCACGACACGGAGGGCGTTGCCGTCGCCCTGCGCCGAGCGCTGGAAATGCCCCTCGTGGAACGCCGCGAGCGGCACCGCCGGATGATGCGGGTGCTGGAAGCCCACGACATCAACCGCTGGGCCGAGGATTTCCTGGCCGCGCTGGTCCCGGACCCGCAGCCGGAACGCCGCGACATCGCTCTGCCCCGCGCCGCGATGCGCAGCATCGTGCGCCTGCCTGTGGGCTGGGGATCGAGCGCCGTGCCGCGCGGCGCCTGAGTCTCCTTGCGGAGACCGATACACGCGAGCACCGACATTCGGGGGCGGCGGGCGACAGGCCCGCCGCTTTCCTGTTGGCGCCCGGCCGGCAAGCCTATAAAGAGGCTTCGGCTGCGGGCGTGGCGGAATTGGTAGACGCAGCGGACTCAAAATCCGCCGTCCTCACGGATATGTCGGTTCGAGTCCGACCGCCCGCACCAACGTCATTTTCGCGAATCCGCCAGCCATCCCATCGCACAGGCGCGGCCTCACGTGCCCGATCCATCGCGGTCCTACGGACTGCCCGCGCCATGCAGGCGAACGCGGCTTGCATCCTCATCCGACCACGCTGAACCAAATCGCCCCGCCGGCATTGAATGCAGGATGCAAGCTGGAGCGAAGACGCCATGGCCGAGATGACGCTGGATGAAGTGGTCGAGAAGATGCGCGACATCGATTTCACCACCCTCTTCACGAAGACCGAGGCCGGCGCGCTGGCCGGTCGGCCCATGAGCAACAATGGCGACGTGGATTACGACGGCAGCAGCTTCTTCTTCGCGAAGGAGGATGCCCGCGCGGTCAGCGAGATCGCCCGCGATCCCAATGTGGGCCTCTCTCTGCAGGGCACGAGCGGCATTCTCGGCCAGCGCCCCTTCTTCGCCACCGTGGAAGGGAAGGCGCAGCTCATCCGCGACAAGGCGGCCTTCGAGGCGCGCTGGACATCCGATCTCGACCGGTGGTTCCCGGCCGGCGTCGACACACAGGGCCTGGTGCTCATCAAGGTCGCAGCGCAGCGCCTTCATTGGTGGAATGGCGAGGACGACGGCGAACTCGTCCTTTAGAGATCGTCCAACCCTTGCGCCGGGCGTCGCTCAGGGTGGAGGATCGCCGCAAGGAGGAGCCTCATGGCCGCACAGCACACGCTCGACGCTCGCGTCGGAGAGATTACCGAGCGCATCGCAAGGCGCAGCCACGATGGCCGCCGCCGCTATCTCGACCGCATTGCGGCGGCAGCCCAGCGCAGGCCACAGCGCCAGGCGCTGGGCTGCGCGAACCAGGCCCACGGATTCGCCGCCTGCGGCCCTTCGGACAAGGCGATGCTGCGGGCGGGCGACGGCCCTTCGCTGGGCATCGTCACCGCCTATAACGACATGCTCTCGGCGCACCGGCCCTATGAGCGCTATCCTGAGCTGCTCCGCGAGGCGGCGCGGGAGGCCGGGGGAGCGGCGCTGGTGGCGGGCGGCGTGCCCGCCATGTGCGATGGCATCACCCAGGGCGAGGCGGGGATGGAGCTTTCGCTCTTCTCCCGCGAGGTGATCGCCCTCTCCACCGCCGTGGCCCTGTCGCATCAGACGTTCGATGCCGCCGTCTTTCTTGGCATCTGCGACAAGATCGTGCCGGGCCTCGTCATCGGCGCCCTGTCGTTCGGCCATCTGCCGGCGGTGTTCATCCCCTCCGGCCCCATGACCAGCGGCCTGCCCAACAACGAGAAGTCCCGCATCCGCCAGCTCTATGCCGAGGGCAAGGTCGGACGCGACGCGCTGCTGGAGGCGGAGAGCCAGTCCTACCACGGCCCCGGCACCTGCACCTTCTACGGCACCGCCAACACCAACCAGATGCTCATGGAGATCATGGGCCTGCATCTGCCCGGCGCCTCCTTCGTAACGCCGGACACGCCTCTGCGGGATGCCCTCACCAAGGCCGCCGCCCAGCGCGCGCTCGCCATCACCGCCCTCGGCAACGACCATATCCCCGCCGGCCGGATGCTGGACGAGAAGGCGTTCGTGAACGGCATCGTGGGCCTGCACGCCACCGGCGGCTCCACCAATCACACGCTCCACCTCGTCGCCATGGCGGCGGCGGCGGGCATTGCCTTGAGCTGGGACGATTTCTCGGCCCTCGCCGAAGTGACGCCCCTTCTCGCCCGCGTCTACCCCAACGGCTCGGCGGACGTGAACCACTTCCACGCGGCCGGCGGCGTGCCCTTCGTGGTGCGCGAGCTGCTCTCTGCCGGCCTCTTGCACGCCGATGCCGAGACCATCCTCGGCCGGGGTCTCGCAGCCTATACCCGCGAGCCGGTGCTGGCGGCCGACGGCTCCCTCGACTGGCGCGACGGCGCGGCGACAAGCGGCGACGACAAGGTGCTGCGCGGCGTCGCGGCGCCCTTCCAGCCCACAGGCGGCCTTAAGGTGCTGGACGGCAGCCTCGGCCGTGCGGTCATCAAGACCTCTGCTGTGGCGCCCGAGCGGCATGTCATCGAGGCGCCGGCCAAGGTCTTCCATTCGCAGGAGGAGCTTCAGGCGGCGTTCAAGGCGGGCGAGCTCACGGGCGACCTCGTGGCGGTGGTGCGCTTCCAGGGGCCGAAGGCGAACGGGATGCCGGAGCTGCACAAGCTCATGCCGCCCCTCGGCGTCCTGCAGGATCGCGGGCAGAAGGTGGCCCTCGTCACCGACGGCCGCCTCTCCGGCGCGTCCGGAAAGGTGCCCGCCGCCATCCATGTCACGCCGGAAGCGCTGGATGGCGGCGCCATCGCCCGCATCCGCGATGGCGACATGATCCGGGTCGATGCGGTGCAGGGCCGGCTGGAGGTGCTGGTGCCCCCCGGCGAATGGGCCGCCCGGCCGAGCGCCAACGCCGACCTCTCCGCGAGCCATGTGGGCGTCGGGCGCGAGCTGTTCGCCCCCTTCCGCGCCGCTGTGGGCGAGGCGGAGAACGGAGCGTCCATCTTCGCGGGGGTGTGACCGGCGCGAAGGGCGTCAGCCCAGCGCGGTGCCGTTGGCGGCGAGCACCGCGCCGGCGAGATAGAGTGAGCCGGCGATCAGAACACGTGGCGGCGGCACCACCGCCTCGCGGGCGATGCCATCCAGGGCGCTGCCCACGTCCCGCGCCACGCTCGCCTTCATGCCGAGACCGACAGCGGCGGCTGCCACGTCCTCCGGCTTCAGGCCCGCATGCTCGCCGGGCACCGGCACCGCGATGGCCTCGCGCACCAGGCCGGCGAAGGGCTGGAGGAAGCCGGTGACATCCTTGGTGCCGAGCATGCCGAGGATGAGCACGAGCGGGCGCGAATACCGCTCCTCCAGTTCGCACAGGGCATGGGCCAGGGCGGCACCGCCGGCGGCGTTGTGCCCGCCGTCGAGCCAGAGCTCCACGCCCGCCGGCGCGCGCGCGGTCAGCGGGCCGGGCGCGAGACGCTGGAGGCGCGCGGGCCAGTCGGCCCTCAGGATTCCGGCCTCGGGGGCTGCGGGCAGCTTCACCGCCCTCAGCGCCGCGACCGCGAGACCCGCGTTGTCGATCTGGTGTGGACCCACGAGGCGCGGGCGCGGCAGGTCGAGAAGGCCGTCCTCATCCGCATAGACAAGCCGGCCGCTTTCCTCCTGCACGTTCCATTGCTGGCCGCGCACGAACAGAGGCGCAAGCTTCTTCGCCGCCGCCCGCTCGATGACGGCGAGCGCCTCCGCCGTCTGGGCGCCCACCACGACAGGGCAGCGCGGCTTGATGATGCCGGCCTTCTCCCCCGCGATGGCCTCCACCGAATTGCCGAGGAAGTCCACATGGTCGATGGAGACCGGGGTGATGACGCTGGCCAGCGGGTGATCGACCACATTGGTGGCGTCCAGCCGGCCGCCGAGGCCCACCTCCAGCAGCAGCACGTCCGCCGGATGCTCGGCGAACAGCAGGAAACCCGCCGCCGTGGTGATCTCGAACAGGGTGATGGGAGCGCCATCATTGGCCGCCTCCGCCCGGTCGAGAGCGTCGGCCAGCGCCGCGTCCGAGACGAGCCGCCCGCCCTCCGGGGCGCCGAGGCGGATGCGCTCGTTGAAGCGCACCAGATGCGGCGAGGTATAGACATGCACGCTCTGTCCCGCCGCTTCCAGCATCCCCCGCATGAAGGCGATGGTGGAGCCCTTGCCGTTGGTGCCAGCGACGTGGATCACCTTCGGCAGGCGGCGCTCGGGATGGCCGAGCGCCTCCAGCAGCCGCTCCATCCGCGCGAGGGACAGATCGATCTTCTTCGGATGAAGCGCGGCGAGGCGGGAGAGTATCTCGTCCGTGGCGCGGGCGGGCAGGGGCAGTGCCATGGTGCGTCGAGCCGGGGCCCCGTAAGGCCCGCGATCAGGCCTCCCTCACGCCGCCTGGGGAGCCGGAAGCCGGCCCTTGGGCGGCAAGGCCGGCGCCTTGGTCAGCATCCGGCACAGGCGGCCCAGCGTGTCGCGCATCTCGTGGCGATGCACCACCATGTCGATCATGCCGTGTTCGCGCAGATATTCCGCGCGCTGGAAGCCGTCCGGCAGCTTCTCGCGGATGGTCTGCTCGATCACGCGCGGGCCGGCAAAGCCGATGAGCGCGCCGGGCTCGGCGATCTGGATGTCGCCCAGCATGGCGTAGGAGGCCGTCACGCCGCCGGTGGTCGGGTTGGTGAGCACGACGATGTAGGGCTTCTTCGCCTCACGCAGCTCCTGGATGGCCGCGGTGGTGCGCGGCATCTGCATGAGGGAGAGGATGCCCTCCTGCATACGTGCGCCGCCGGAGGCCGCGAACATGATGAAGGGCGTGCCGCGCGCGGCGGCGGTCTCCAGGCCCTTCACCACCGCCTCGCCGGCCGCCATGCCCAGCGACCCCCCCATGAAGCCGAAATCCTGCACCGCGATGGTCACGGGCAGCTCGGTGAGCATGCCGGTCGCGACTTTCACCGCGTCCTGGTAGCCGGTCTTGGTGCGGGCATCCTTCAGGCGGTCCACGTAGCGGCGCTCGTCGCGGAACTTGAGCGGGTCGGTCGCCACCTCGGGAAGGCTGACTTCCTCGTAGGCGCCGTCATCGAAGGTGTTCTTCAGCCGCGTCACCGCATCCATGCGCATGTGGTAGCCGGACGCGGGAATGACGTAGAGGTTCGCTTCCAGATCCTTGTGAAACACCATCTGGCCGGTCTCGGGGCATTTCACCCAGAGATTCTCGGGCACCTCGCGCCGCGCCAGGAAGTCGCGGATCTTCGGGCGGACGACGTTGGAAATCCAGTTCACGGGATCATCTCCGAAGGGCGACGCTGCAGCGCACACCCGCATGCTTCCATCTAATGGCAAGCACGTCGCGGCGAAAGTGTGGTCATGTGTCCGTTACATTGTCTGACGGAAATAGGGACGGCCACGCAGGCGCAGCAGCACGATGGGCATTGCCATCAGCGCGGCTCCGCCCAGAAAGGCGGCGAGGGCCAGGCTCGGCGTGAGCGTCCCTTCGGCCGACGCGGCCAAAAACATTGCCGTCCCGACTGGGTAGAACAGGACGAGAGCGGTGACGAGTCCAGGCGAGAACCGCCCGCGGGTCCAAAGCACGGGCGCCACGTGAAAGAACGTGGCGTTGATCAGCATGAGGGCGGCAAAGGTGAGCGGAACAATGGGAAGCGTGGGTGCAAGCTGCGCCTGCACGATCCCGAGGACCACGACGACCGCGTTGGTGACGTAGAAATCCGCCCACTCCACCGGCAGGCCGATCACGGCACGTGCCCAATTTCGCCAGTCGAGCTGAAATTCCTCCATGATATGGAGGGCGTAGGCGCCGAGTGCGAGCCAGGCCAGGCTGGATAAGGTCATTTCGTCTCCCGCCTGACCCATATGACGATTTCCAGCTCAGCGACGCACGCCGCGCACCGCCTCGGCAAGTTCGCTCACGAGGGCCTCCACGCCGATCACGGTGTTGGCGGTGGCCTTGCCGTCGTCGTCCAAAGTGCGGCGCACCACTTCCACGAGAGCCGAGCCGACCACTACCGCGTCGGCACCCTGCGCGATGGCGGCCGCCTGCTCGGGGGTCTTCACGCCGAAGCCGACGGCCACCGGGAGCGCGGTGTGGCTCTTGATCCGGGCCACCGCGGTCGCAACCGCGTTCGCGTCCGGCGTCGCCGCGCCGGTGATGCCGGTGATCGAGACGTAGTAGACGAAGCCCGCCGTGTTCGCGAGCACGGTGGGCAGGCGCTTGTCGTCGGTGGTCGGGGTGGCGAGGCGGATGAAGTCCAGCCCGGCATTCAGCGCCGGGATGCAGAGCTCGTCGTCTTCTTCCGGCGGCAGGTCGACGACGATAAGACCGTCCACGCCGGCGACCTTGGCGTCGACGAGGAAGCGCTCCACGCCATAGACGTAGATGGGGTTGAAGTAGCCCATCAGCACCACCGGCGTCTTCTGGTCCTCGCCCCGGAAGACGCGGACCATCTCCAGCGTCTTGGCCAGCGTCTGGCCGCCCTTGAGCGCGCGCAGCCCCGCCGCCTGGATGGCCGGGCCATCGGCCATGGGATCGGTGAAGGGCACGCCCAGCTCGATCACGTCGGCGCCCGCGCCCGGCAGCGCCTTGAGGATGGCGAGCGAGGTCTCCCCGTCCGGGTCGCCGGCGGTGACGAAGGTGACGAGGCCCGGCCGGCCCTCTTCCTTGAGGGCGGCGAAGCGGTCGGAGATGCGGGTGGTCATGGGCCTGCCTGGTTGAGAGGGACGCGGCGCTCTACTTCTGCCCGGCCAGCGTGCAGGTGGCGCGGGTGGCGTTGGTGCCGCCGAGGAAGCGCACCTGATCGGTACCGGTGACGCCGCCGACAATGGAGAACAGCTTGGTGGACGCCTTGCCGAGGGAGCGCTTGCCGGCGAAGAACTCGCACGAGACCTGCACCTCGCCCACCGTGTCGGTGCCGGTGTTCTTCACCGCCACAGACACATAGGCGCCGGCCGCGTCCGTATAGATCTTCCCCGGCGTCAGCTCGAGGCCGGCCGCCTGCGCAGCGCCGAGGCCGACGACCACCGCCGCGCCCGCGATCGCGGACGACACGACTTTCCCCCAGATGCCCCTCATGGTCATGCTCCCAGACGCGTTCCGAGAATTTCCGCCACCTGGGGGACATCCTTGTCCCCGCGGCCGGACAGATTGACGACCATCAGGTGGTCCGCCGGCAGCTTGGGCGCGTGCTCGATCACCTTGGCGATGGCATGGGCCGTTTCCAGCGCGGGGATGATGCCCTCGAGCCGGGTGAGCACCAGGAAGGCGTCGAGCGCCTCCTGATCGGTGCAGTTGAGATAGGTGACGCGGCCCACGTCGTTCAGCCAGGAATGCTCCGGCCCGATGCCGGGATAGTCGAGGCCGGCCGAGATGGAATGGGCTTCGGTGATCTGGCCGTCATCGTCCATGAGCAGGTAGGTGCGGTTGCCGTGCAGCACGCCCGGGCGTCCGCCGGCGATGGAGGCCGCATGCTCGTGCGTGTCGATGCCACGACCCGCCGCCTCGACGCCGTAGATCGCGACGCCCGGATCATCGAGGAAGGGGTGGAACAGGCCCATCGCGTTCGACCCGCCGCCGACGCAGGCGAAGAGGCTGTCGGGCAGACGTCCTTCCATCTCCAGCATCTGTTCGCGGGTCTCGCGGCCGATGATGGACTGGAAGTCGCGCACCATGGCCGGATAGGGATGCGGGCCCGCCACCGTGCCGATGCAGTAGAAGGTGTCGTGGACGTTTGTCACCCAGTCGCGGAGCGCCTCGTTCATGGCGTCCTTGAGCGTGCGCGAGCCGGACTGCACGGGCACCACCTCGGCACCCAGCATCTTCATGCGGAACACGTTGGGCGCCTGCCGCTCAACGTCCACCGCGCCCATGTAGACCACGCACTTCAGGCCGAAGCGGGCGCACATGGTGGCGGTGGCGACGCCGTGCTGGCCGGCGCCGGTCTCGGCGATCACCCGCTCCTTGCCCATCCGGCGGGCGAGCAGGATCTGGCCGAGCACGTTGTTCACCTTGTGGGAGCCGGTGTGGTTCAGCTCCTCGCGCTTCAGGTAGATCTTGGCGCCGCCGAGATGGTTGGTGAGGCGCTCGGCGAAATAAAGCGGCGAGGGGCGGCCCACATAATGGGTGAGGTAGCCGGCCATCTCCGCGTGATAGGCGGGATCGACCCTGGCGGCCTCATAAGCCTGCTCCAGCTCCAGGATGAGCGGCATCAGCGTCTCGGCGACGAAGCGGCCGCCATGGATGCCGAAATGGCCACGGTGATCGGGGCCGGTGCGATAGGAATTGAGAACGGTCACGACGCGCGGGCCTTCGATAGGGGGTCTTGCAAGGATGAGGTGGATGCGGCGCGCCGCGCCGCGGCGACGAAGGCGCGGATCTTGTCGGGACTTTTCACGCCGGGCGCGTCCTCCACGCCGGACGATACGTCCACGCCGTCCATCCGGACCAATCCGAGGGCCTGCGGCACGTTGTCGGCGGTAAGCCCTCCGGAAAGCATGAGAGGCCGGTTGACGTCAAGGCCGGCGACGAGCGCCCAGTCGAACGGCCGGCCGTTGCCGCCGGGCAGAAGGGCGCCGGGATCGGGCTTGGCGTCGAACAGGATGCGGTCCGCCACCGCCACATACGCGGGCAGGACGGCAAGGTCCTCGCGGCGGGCCACGGGCAGCGCCTTCATCACCGGCAGGCCGAAGCGCGCGCGGATATCGGCGACGCGCTCGGGCGTCTCGTGGCCGTGCAGCTGGAGAATGTCCGGCGAAAAGGCGGCGATCACGTCCTGAAGGAGCGCGTCGTCCGGGTCCACCAGCAGGGCCACCTTGCCCGCCCGCCCCGCCACGCGGGCCACGAGGGGCGGCGCATCGGCGAGCGCGAGGTGGCGCGGGCTCTTGGGGAAGTGGACGAAGCCGACGAGATCGGCGCCCGCCTGAACGGCGGCGTCGAGGGCCTCCGCCGTGCGGATGCCGCAGATCTTGACCTCGAAGCGCCTGTCGTCGCGAGCCATGGGTGAACCTGAGGGTGCCGGTCGTGAACCTTCACACCGTAGAGGTGAGGGCCGCCATTTCAACGGCCCTGCGCGATGCGTCGGGAGAGACCGGCGTGCCGGTCAGGTCTCGACGCGGGTGAACTGGCCCGCCTTGCGGAACCGCCAGAGATAGGTCGGCAGCACCACGACGAGGGAGGTGGGAGTCAGGCCGAGGCCGGCGAGGGTCCGGCCCTCGGCGATCGCTGCCTGCGACACCACATTGTCCGAGCGCAGCATCTCGACCTGATCGACGGTGAGCGGCGCGCCGGGAGCCCACTGGGTGAGCTTGGCCATCAGCGTCGCGAGGCCGAACGGCAGGTCCACCAGAACCCGCTTGGCGCCGATCTCGGCGAGCATCAGCTCCATCAGCTCGCGGAAGGTGCGCACTTCGGGGCCGCCCAGCTCGTAGGTGGTGCCGGCCTTGGCCTTGCCATCCACTGCGGCGAGCACGGCCGCCGCCACATCGCCTGCGAACACCGGCTGGAACTTGGTGACCCCACCGCCGATCAGAGGCAGCGCCGGGGACAGGCGCGCCATGGCGGCGAAGCGGTTGAAGAACTCGTCCTCCTGCCCGAACACCACCGAGGGGCGGAAGATCACCGCGTCCGGCACCGCGGCACGCACGGCGGCCTCGCCGACGGCCTTGCTGCGGCCGTAGCCGGAGGGGGAATTGGCATCGGCGCCGATGGCGGAGAGATGCACCAGCGGCACGCCCTGCGCAGCGGTCGCCGCCGCGACGGAGCGGGCGCCGAAGGCGTGCACGGCGTCGAAGGACTGGCGGCCGCTCTCGGCCAGCACGCCCACGAGGTTCACCACCGCCTCGGCGCCGTCCACGGCGCGGGCGACGCTCTCGGGATAACGCACATTGGCCTGGGAAATCTGGATCTGGCCGACGAAGCCCAGCGGCTGGAGGAAGCCGGCCAGCTCCGGCCGACGCACCGCCACGCGCACGCGATAGCCGCGCATGGCCAGCGCCCGCACCACATGCCGGCCGAGAAAGCCGGAGCCGCCGAAGACCGTCACCAGGCTGTCGTTCACCGGACGATCGGTCACCGTCACATCGCTCATGCCGAACCCCCGCCTTGATGCAGCGCGCTGGCCGAGCCCGCGCGCTGCCGGCATGCCATCCTGCCGGCATGCCATATATAGAGTGCGCGCAGCACATACGCGATGCCGGCCGGTCCCGTAAAGGCGCCACGGCGCCACGCTTGCAGGACTTTTCCGCACAACGTGTTGACGCGGACGCCGCGCGACCGTATAAGCCCGCTACCTAGCTGGCGGCATGGGCTGCCGGCTTGTTCACTCATTCATGCGCGACGCGAAGTGGCCAGATGGCCGTGCCGCCGGGCGCGAACCAGCAAGGACGGCCGATGGCCAATACGCCTTCCGCCAAAAAGGCGGTGCGCAAGATCGAGCGCCGCACCGAAGTCAACCGCTCGCGCCGTTCCCGCGTGCGCACCTACCTGCGCAAGCTCGAGGACGCGCTCGCCACTGGCGACGCCACCGCCGCTTCCGCCGCCTTCAAGGCGGCCGAGCCGGAAATCATGCGTGCCGTCACCAAGGGCGTCATTCACAAGAACACCGCGTCGCGCAAGGTCTCCCGCCTCGCCGCCCGCGTGAAGAAGCTCAGCGCTTGATCTAGATCAATCAAGTAGACTGACTGATCTTGAAGGCCCGGCTCTGCCGGGCCTTTTTGCTTTGGCTTGGCCGTGAAAGTCTTCCGGCCAAGCTTCCGACGCGGGAGTCCCGATTCTCTTCCCGCGTCAAGGTCGCAGTCGCGTGGGACACGGCGGAATGCGGGGATTTCTTCCTATATGGCGGGGCTTTGAAGGCTGCCGCCAGAGCCGTCCCGACCGATCAGAAAAACCCGATCCAAGAGAACGGCTTAGAGGCCAAAGCCCGGAAGGCACCAAACCGGCCCGTTTTCTGGAGTATCCGGAAACCTTCCCACCGCGCGGGACGGGGCGTCGCACTTGCTTTGCCGACGTGCCGATTCTCATTGTCGCGACAGAGGTTTGCCGGCTGATTGGAAAGTGGCGGGTGTGGCGCCGGCGCACCGGCTTTTGCCCGCTATTCCACGGCCAGGGTCAAAGGCGTTGCACCCCCCAAACCGGCTGTGTATGTTCAACCTCACTCCGGGAGCGACCTCGGGGTTCACCGATAGAATGAAGTTTTCACGGCTCTTCGTGGATGAGGAGGGGATGTATCGTGTCTGATTTCGTTCACGTACTCCTCGTCTTGGGCCGTACCCGTACTCTGCGTTACCTTCATTCGTTGGAGCTATGCTAAGGGCGGACATCTGCTCCACCTTGCAGCATCTACAAGACCAAACAAAAAACTGGTTCATTCCAACACCCGTCGATGGTTGGCATCGTCGGAGATGGGGCGGCTATGACTTCGGGCACATGCGCGGCAGCGGACACAGGAACAGGGCCTTCGGTCTTTTCGGCTACGCGTTGCGTTCGAGCCTTCCGGAGCGCTGCGCTCCACCCCAGTTGTGCCCCCCCGCCCTGTTACGGCAAGGACCGCGCATGACGGTGGACTGACCCCCGTTGCGCTGGCGCCGTGGGTGCCTTAGCACCCGTTTCTGAAACTCCCCATGAGACTGCGGCCGCGCTGCCCGCCCCAGGGCGCGGAAGGCTTTTGCGTCTCCAAACCAGGGAACCGCGTTTCGCGCGGTCGCGATCTTTATGCTCAAGCCTCACGCGCCGGTTGCCGCGCGCTCCGTTCCTTTTCAGTCGACCCTTGCGGAGGCCGCCGAGATGGATTGCGCACCGACGTCCAGCGCGCCCTCCGCCCCGTGGGATCGGGTGCTGCAGCGCCTGCGCGAGGAGATCGGCGAGGAGAAGTTCACGAGCTGGTTCGCGCGCATGGACCTCGACGCGCTGACTGCGGACGTGGTGCGCCTGTCGGTGCCCACGCGATTCCTGAAGTCCTGGATTCAGGAGAATTATCTGCCGCGCATCGCCGACATCTGGGCGGAGGAGACCGGCGCCCGCCGCCGCGTGGATCTCGCCGTGCGCAGCGCCTTCGCCCGCCCGGTGGCCCTGAAGGCGTCGGCCCCGCGCGAAGTGGTGAGCGAGCGCACCGAGCGTCCCGTCGAGACGAAGCCGGCGCCGCGCGCCGCCGAGGCGCGTGGCGAGGTGCGCGAGATGGTCGCCACCGGCGGCGACGTCGCCTCGGGCTCGCCTCTCGACCCGCGCCTCACCTTCGAATCGTTCGTGGTGGGCAAGTCCAACTCGCTGGCCTTCGCCGCCGCGCGCAAGGTGGCTGAAACCCCCGCCGGCGCCGCCCCCGTCTATAATCCCCTTTATCTCCACGCGGCCGTCGGCCTCGGCAAGACGCACCTCCTCCAGGCGGTGGCGCGTGCCGGCGCCGCCCATGGCCGGCGCACCACCTACCTCACCGCCGAGCGCTTCATGTACGGCTTCGTGTCGGCGCTGAAGTCCCATTCGGCCATCGCCTTCAAGGACACGCTGCGCACCATCGACACGCTGGTGATCGACGACCTGCAGTTCCTCAAGGGCAACAATCTCCAGCAGGAGTTCTGCCACACCCTCAATGCCTTGCTCGATGGCGGGCGGCAGGTGGTGCTGGCGGCGGACTGCCTGCCGGGCGAGCTCGAGCATCTCGACGAGCGCGTGCGCTCGCGCCTGGCCGGCGGTCTCGTGGTTGATCTCGCGCCGCTGGAGGAAGACCTGCGCCTCCAGATCCTGAAATCGCGCTACCAGACCCTCGCCGAGCAGCACCAGGGTTTCGCCGTGCCGGCGCCGGTGCTGGAATTCCTCGCCCGCAGCGTCGGCCAGTCCGGCCGGGACCTCGACGGCGCGCTCAACAAGCTGCTGGCCTTCAACCAGCTCACCGGCGAGCCGGTGACGCTCGACATGGCGGAAAACGCGGTCAAGGACCTCATCCGGCCGACCGACCCCAAGCGCGTGCGGGTCGACGACATCCTGCGTGTCGTCGCCAAGCACTACAATGTCTCGCGCGCCGACCTCTTGTCCCAGCGTCGCACCGCGACGGTGGTGAAGCCGCGCCAGATCGCCATGTATCTCGCCAAGACGCTGACCCTGCGCTCCCTGCCGGAAATCGGCCGCCGCTTCGGCGGGCGCGATCACACCACCGTGCTCCACGCGGTGCGCAAGATCGACGGCCTCGTCGCCACCGACCGCGTGCTCGCCGACGAGATCGAGGTGCTGAAGCGGCTCGCCCTCGAAAGCTGAGTCTGCCTCAAAGGCAGGACGAAGGGGCGGCGCCGCATCAGTGCCGCCGGCTTGCCCCGCGAAAAACCCCCGCTTCAGAAAATCTCCCCGCGAACCCTTGCCTTGCGCCCCCCGGGGCGGCAATGTCGGCGGCCCGGCGCCCGTACCCTCGGACGCCAGACGGCGCCCTGCGCCGTCGCGCCACGCCACACCGGCGCACGCGCCTCTCGCCCGCATGACGGATGAGGGGTTCCGCGAGCGTCATCCTTAGAATGTCGAGACGGACCCACCGGCGGGACATCGGATCCCGCGGCAGGCCGGCTCGGAAGCGAAGAGTGAACGGGCCAGGACGATGAAGGTCACCGTCGAGCGCGCCGAGCTTCTGAAATCGCTCAGCCACGTCCACCGTGTCGTCGAGCGGCGCAACACCATCCCGATCCTCGCCAACGTGCTCATCAAGGCAGCCAAGGGCGCGCTGGAGCTGAAGGCCACCGACCTCGATCTGGAAGTGGTCGAGAGCGTACCGGCGGAGACCGGGCAGGCGGGCGCCACCACCGTGCCGGCCCACGTGCTCTACGACATCGTGCGCAAATTGCCCGACGGCGCGCAGGTGCAATTGGAAGCCGGCGGCGAACGCGGCACCCTCACGGTGCGCGCCTCCCGCGCCCGCTTCTCGCTCCAGACCCTGCCGGAAGCCGATTTCCCGGACCTCGCCGCGGGCGAGTTCTCCCACACCTTCAAGGTCAAGGGCGCGGAATTCCGCCGCCTGGTGGACAAGACCCAATTCGCCATCTCCACCGAGGAGACGCGCTATTACCTCAACGGCATCTACCTGCATGTCACCGAGGCGAACGGCAAGGCCATGCTGCGCGCCGTCGCCACCGATGGCCACCGCCTCGCCCAGGCGGAGCTGGAAGCCCCGGCCGGCTCGCAGGGCCTGCCGGGCGTGATCGTGCCGCGCAAGACCGTCGCCGAGATCCAGAAGCTGCTGGAGGACAAGGAGGCGGAAGTCACCATCTCCCTGTCCGCCACCAAGATCCGCGTGCAGGTGGGCGCCATCGTGCTCACCTCCAAGCTGATCGACGGCACCTTCCCAGACTATGGCCGGGTGATCCCCCAGGGCAACGACAAGACCCTCATCGTCGACAAGGACGAGTTCGCCGCCGCCGTGGACCGCGTGTCCACCGTGTCGAGCGAGCGCGGCCGCGCGGTGAAGCTGTCGCTGGGCGACGGCAAGATGGTGCTCTCCGTCACCAACCCCGATTCGGGCAGCGCCACCGAGGAGCTGGAGGTGGACTACACCGCCGAGCCCCTCGATATCGGCTTCAACTCCCGCTATTTGCTGGACATCACCTCCCAGCTCGAAGGCGACACGGCGGAACTGAAGCTCGCCGATCCCGGCTCGCCGACTCTGGTGCGCGATTCCACCAAGACGGATGCGCTCTACGTCCTCATGCCCATGCGGGTGTGAGGCCATGGGGCTGGCCCGGCAAGCCTGATGCCGCGGCGATCGTGACACCATGCCCCACGCTGCCATTCTGAAGCTGTCGCTCACCGGCTTCCGCTCCTATCCGGCGGCGCAGGTCGCAGTGGAGGCGCGCGCCATCGTGCTCACCGGGCCGAACGGCGCCGGCAAGACCAACATCCTTGAAGCCCTGTCCTTCCTCTCCCCCGGCCGCGGCCTGCGCCGGGCGCAGCTTGCCGACGTGGGCCACCGCCTCCCGGGCAGCGATGCGCCGGACCCGAACGGCGCGCCCTGGGCCGTCTCCGCCTTTGTCGAAGGCGCGCTGGGCGAGGTGCGCCTCGGCACCGGCTATGATCCCGCGCAGGAAAGCGGCCAGCGGCGCTGCCGCATCGACGGCGAGCCCGTGCCCTCGGCGAATGCCTTCCTCGACCATCTCAAGGTACTCTGGCTGACGCCGGAGATGGACGGCCTGTTCCTCGGCCCGCCCGGCGACCGCCGTCGCTATCTCGACCGGCTGGTGCTGGCGGTGGATGCCTCCCACGGCACGCGGGTCAACGGTCTGGAGCGGGCGCTGCGCTCGCGAAACCGGCTGCTGGAGGAGAACGGCTCCGCCCGCTTCCTCGACGCCGTGGAGCACGAGGTGGCCGAGCTGGCGGTGGCGGTGGCCGCCGCGCGGCTGGAGACGGTGGCACGCCTCTCGGCCGAGATCGCCGCCCATCGCGACGAGGCCTCGCCCTTTCCCTTCGCCGAGATCGCCCTCGATGGCGCGGTGGAGCGCCTCATCGCGCAGCATCCGGCCCTGGAGGTGGAAGACCGCTACCGCGCGCTGCTGCGCGACAACCGCCCGCGGGACCGGGCGGCCGGGCGCACGCTTGAGGGACCCCACCTCACCGATTTGTCGGTCAGCCACGGCGAGAAGCGCCTGCCCGCCGCGCGCTGCTCCACCGGCGAGCAGAAATCCCTGCTGATCGGCCTCACCTTGTCCCACGCCCGGCTGGTGGGGAGCATGCAGGGCCTCTCCCCGATCCTGCTTCTGGACGATGTAGTGGCCTATCTCGACTCCGAGCGCCGCACCGGCCTGTTCGAGGCCCTGGCGCGCCTCGGGGCGCAGGTGTGGATGACCGGGGCCGATCCCTCCGCCTTCGCCGCGCTGGAGACGGCGGCGCGCTTCACCGTCGCACCGGGCGCGATCACCCGGGCCTAAACTTTCGACAAGCTTGGCGGATGCGCGGCAGAGTCCTAAAAGAGGGTATGCCAATCCGTCCTGCCACCCCCGCCGACATTCCCGCCATCACCGCCATCTATGACGAGGCGGTCCGCAATGGCACCGCCTCCTTCGAGCTGGAACCGCCGGGTCCCGAGGAGATGGCGCGCCGGCAGGCCGCCCTGATGGAAGGCGGCTATCCCTATCTGGTGCTCGAAGAAAACGGGAAGGTGCTGGGCTATGCCTATGCCAGCGCCTTCCGTCCACGCGTCGCCTATCGCTACACGGTGGAGAATTCCATCTACGTGGACGAGGCGGCCCGAGGCCAGAAGGTCGGCCGTCGGCTGCTCGAGGCGCTGATCGCCGAATGCGAGGCGCTGGGCTTCCGCCAGATGGTGGCGGTGATCGGCGACAGCGGCAATGCCGGCTCCATCGCGCTGCACCGCGCCTGCGGCTTCGGCTCCATCGGTACCCTGCCCGCCACCGGCCTCAAGTTCGGCCGGTGGATCGATACGGTCCTGATGCAGCGCGCCCTCGGCGAGGGCGCGAACACCATTCCCGCGGACGCTGACCTCCTCAAGGGCTGACGTCAGCGGGTGATGAGCGTGCCGGCGCCGTGGTCGGTGAGCAGCTCCAGCAGCACGGCGTGGGGCACCTTGCCGTCGAGGATCACGACGCCCTCCACGCCCTTCTCGAGCGCGTAGATACAGGTCTCCACCTTGGGGATCATGCCGCCCGAGATGGTGCCGTCCGCGATCAGCGCATGGGCCTCGGCGATGGTGAGCTTCGGGATCAGCTGCTTGTTCTTGTCGAGCACGCCCGGCACGTCGGTGAGCAGCAGGAAGCGCTTGGCACCCAGCGCACCGGCGATGGCACCCGCGAAGGTGTCGGCGTTCACGTTGTAGGTGCCGCCGTCCACCGCCGCCGCCACCGGGGCGAGCACGGGAATCAGCTCCCGGCCGAGGATCTGGTCAAGCACGGTGGTATCCACGGTGTCGGGTTCGCCGACGAACCCGAGGTCCACCTCCTGGGGGTCATCACCGGAAGAGACCACCACACGGTTCGCCTTGCGGGCGCGCACCATGTTGCCGTCCTTGCCGCACAGGCCAATGGCCTTGCCGCCCGCCTCGTTGATGAAGCCGACGATCTGCTTGTTGATGGAGCCGGCGAGCACCATCTCGACGATCTCGACGGTCGCCTTGTCAGTGATGCGCAGACCGGCCGCGAATTCCGACTTGATGCCGAGCTTGGCGAGCATGGCGCCGATCTGCGGCCCGCCGCCATGCACCACCACCGGATTGATGCCCGACTGCTCCATGAGCACGATGTCGGAGGCGAAAGTGCGCGCCACGTCCTCGCTGCCCATGGCGTGGCCGCCATATTTCACCACCACGATCGCATCGTCGTAGCGCTGCATGTGCGGCAGCGCCCGCGCCAGCACTTCGGCCTCGTGCTGGGCTTCCGACACGGACTGGGAACGGGGCTCGGTCATGGGGGGCTCGCAGGTGGTGCTCGCGGGGGCCGGCTGCGCCGGGCGGCGCCCTTCTAGCGGTTTCGGTCGAGCGGTGAAAGGCCCGCACGTCGGAGAGCCGGGTGCCGGCGCTGCGAAAATCTTCCGGGCGGGCTTCCGTCGCTCGCGAAAAGGTGATGATAAGCAGACCCGGCCGACACAATGGCGGCGTCAACGCCCGTCACCCGTTCGCCCGCCACAGCCCTTACCCGCCGTAGCTCCAGCCGTCGCCAGAGAGACCCGGCTTCATGACGCCCCCGATTCTGCCTGCCACGCATTCCACGAGCGCAACCGCGCACGCCCATCATCCGCCGGAGCGCCGGCCGCACGATCTGCGCGCAACGCAGATCCTGCTGCTGTTCGTGGCCTGTCTCGGGCTCGTCTCCATCCCCATCCTGACCCATCCGATCCCGCCGCTGTCGGACTACGTGAACCATCTGGCGCGGATGCACGTCATCGCCTCGATCCCGCAGGATCAGGACCTGGCGCGCTTCTACACGCTGAAATGGTCGATCCTGCCCAACCTGATGATGGACCTCGTGGTGCCCGTCATCGACAAGGTGGTGAACATCTACACCGCCGGCGAAATCTACACTCTGATGTGCTTCGCGCTGATCGCCGGCGGCACGCTGGCGCTGAATCGCGCGCTGTTCGGGGTGTGGTCGGCGCTGCCGCTGCTGGCCTTCCCGCTGCTCTACAACGGCATCTTCCTCATCGGGGTGATGAACTATTATTTCGGCATCGGGCTGGCGCTGTTCGCGCTCACAGCCTGGGTCGCGCTGAGGGACAAATGGTGGCCGTGGCGCTACCTCGTGTCGGCGGCGTTCGTGGTGGCGCTCTTCTTCTGCCACCTGTTCACGGCGGGCATCTACGGCATCGGCATCCTCGCCTATGAGCTCGACCGTCTGCGCCTCGGCCGCGGGCCCATCTGGCCGCGCATCGGCGTGTTCGTCAGCGGCGGCCTGCCCTTCCTCCCCATCCTGCCGCTGCTGATGGCGAGCCCCACCTGGGGCCTCAGCGGACAGAATTACTGGGAGCCGCAGGGCAAGATCGCCGGCATCGAGATGATCTTCAACGTCTACGTCGACCATGTGGCGGTCGCGGTGGCGGCGATCTTCATCGTGGCCGGCATCTGGGCGGCGCGGCATCGCCTGCTTCACGTTCATTCGCTCATGTTGCCGCTGCTGCTGGTGGCGGGGCTGGTCTATCTCGCCATGCCACGCGTGGTGTTCGCCACCTACATGGCGGACCAGCGCCTGCCCGTGGCCATCGCCTTCATGGTGCTCGCCGCAATGCGGGTCGACCTGCGCCACCGCCTCGCCCGCCGCGGCTTCGCGGTGGTGCTGGTCCTGATGCTGGCGGTGCGCGTGGGTGAAGTCCAGGTGGTGTGGGACCGCCTCTCGCAGTGGACCGTGGCGTTCCGCGAATCGGTCACTCAGATCCGTCCGGGCTCCCGGGTGCTCGTCGCCTATGCCGACATCCAGGGCGGCAACGATCCGACCGATCTCGGCCTGATGCACGCCGCCTGCCTCGCCATGATCGAGAAATCGTCCCTCGTCACCACCGCCTTCACGGTAGAAGGCAAGCAGATCCTGCGCGCCCGCAAGCCGTTCAACGAGCAGGTGGACACCGAGGACGGGACCCCGCCCCAGACCGAGCAGCTGCTGATCACCGAGGAAGACCCGACGCCCGATGGCCCGCGCTACTGGGACCTGTGGCCGTCGAAGTTCGACTATGTATATCTCTTGTTCACCGAGCGCGGCGCACCCAACCCCGATAGCGATCATCTAAAGCTGGTCGCCGAGGGCGAGCGCTTCCAGCTCTACGAGGTGGTGCCGCGGCCGCCGGCGCCGCCCGCCCCGCGCTCCTGAACGGTCTCGCTCACCCCGGGCGACGTCACCCGGGTGTCACGATAGGGTGCAACGCAGAATATCCGTGGGCCCGGCCGGAAGGGCGGCCCGCGCATCTTTTTTGACGACCCTGCTTCCGGAGCCCCGATGGATACCGTTCTCACCAACGCCCGCCTCGTCCTCGACGATGCCGTCGTCGCGGGGACCATCACGCTGCGGGACGGGCGCATCCTCGCCATCGACGAAGGGCGTGCCACTGCGCCGGGCGCCATCGATTGCGACGGCGATTTCATCGCCCCCGGCCTCATCGACCTGCACACGGATGCGCTGGAGGGCCATTTCGTCCCGCGGCCCAAAGTGTTCTGGCCGGACGCACGGGCGGCCGCTCTGGCCCATGACGGGCAGACCGTGGCGAGCGGCATCACCACCGTGTTCGATGCCATCTGCGCGGGCGGCTTCGACCAGGCGAAGGCGGAGCGGCGCGACCTGTTCGGCGCCATGCTCGATGCGGTGGAGCAGGGCGCGCCCCTGTTCCGGGCGGACCACAAGGTCCACCTGCGGTGCGAGATGACCGACCCGGACCTGCTGGAACTCGTCGAGCCGACGCTGGCGCGCCCGGGCCTCGCCTTCGCCTCGCTCATGGATCACACCCCCGGCGCCCGCCAGTGGCGCAATGTGGAGGTGCTGCGCAACTTCCTGCTGGGCAT
>JAEZMT010000211.1 GCA_023442085.1 Pseudomonadota bacterium
GCGCCGACCAGCGCCCGCCGCTCCACCTCCTTCACCGGCTCGGCACCGGCGAGGTCGTCCAGCGTGCTGCCGCCGAGGAAGCACAGATAGGGCGGCACCAGAGGCAGGACGCACGGAGAGACGAAGCTCGCAAGGCCGGCTAGGAAGGCGGCAGGCAGGGTCACGTCGGCCATTCTTGGGTCGCGGCTCTCTTCTCGTGGACGGGAATGCCCCTCTTCTTGCCCCTATTGAAGCTCCAGGCCGGCCGGGGCAAGCCACACATCGCCGCGCTCGCCGGCTTGTGAGCGGCGCGCCTGCGCCCCATCCGCGCGTCCTGGCCCCTTGCGGTCGCCGCATTTGAAGGACATTTCAGGACCATGAGCGACGAGCGCACTTCCCCCCGGCGGCCGCAGGTGTTCCGCCTCGACGAGGCGAACATCACCCTGGCTCCCCCGGAGATGGCGGAGGTAGAGGCCGCCCTGCCGGTTCCGGTGCCGGTGAAGCCGAAGCGTGGCTGGGGCATGTCGCTCGCCGGCCTCTTCTGGTCCGCCCTTGGCGGCGTGCTGAGCCTCGCCGCCTATGTGGGTCTGAGCCAGCTGATCGAAAACCTCTATTCCCGCGCGCCGTGGCTGGGCTGGGTGGGCATCGGCGTCACCGCCCTCCTGCTCATTGCCGCCGTGCTGATCGTGGCGCGGGAGGTGGCCGGCCTGTCGCGGTTGGCGCGGCTCGACGACATCCGCGACCGCGCCGAGCGCGCCTTGGCCGAGGACGACCGGCCATTGGCGGAAGGCGTGGTGCGGGACGTGCTCAATCTCTCCTCTCACGCGCCCACCCTTGCACGGGCGCGCATGGATCTGGAGGGCCACCTCTCCGGCATCATAGATGGCGCGGACCTCGTGCGCCTCGCCGAGCGCTCGCTGTTGCCGTCGCTGGATGCGCAGGCGCGTCAGATGGTGTCGGACGCCGCCCGCAACGTTTCGGTCGTCACCGCCGTGTCGCCGCGCGCCGCGGTGGACCTTGCCTTCGTGCTCTACAGCGCCGTGACGTTGATGCGCCGGCTCGCCTATCTCTACGGCGGACGACCGGGCACGCTGGGCACGTTCCGGCTTGTTCGCCATGTGCTCGGGCATCTTGCCGTGACGGGCGGCATGGCGGCGGGCGATACCCTGGTTCAGCAGATCGTCGGCCAGGGTCTTGCCGCGCGGCTTTCCGCCCGGCTGGGCGAGGGCGTGGTGAACGGCCTGCTCACCGCCCGGCTCGGGCTTGCCGCCATCGCGGTGACGCGGCCCCTGCCCTTCACTGCCCTCCCGGCCCCGCGGCTCGCAGATGTCGCCACTGGCCTGATGCGCAAGGTGGAGGAAGAGGAAGCGGCCGCCTCACGCCGGTAGCAGATGGCGCGGCAGGCCCCCGGGCGCGTAGGTGACGGGCCGGTTGCGCCAGATCATCTCGGCGGTCGGCCACACCACGAAGGCACCCATCGCCGCGAGGAACATGGCGAACGCCCATTCCTGCTGCAGGATGGCGAAACCGAGCACCGCAAGAAGGCCCGCCAACGCCGCGAGACCGGCAACGACCATCGCCCAGAAGCGCAGTGGGCCATATCCGCCCCGGTAGCGCGGAGTGGCGCCGGAGGCGGCGAGCGCGCGATGGAAGGCCCGGACGAAAGCGGCATAATCCTCCCGCTGGTCCCGAACGCCGGTCAGCGAGATGCGCGAGGCGGAACCGACCTTCAGGCGCGGCCCGTCGCGCCCCGCGATTTCCATCTCGAAGCTGGGCGCTGCGAATTTCGCCGGCAGGAAGCGTAAGTGTACGGCCGTGATGTCCGCCAGCCGCAGCCGGCCCTCGCGCGGGCCGATGCTCCACAGAAGGGCCTCCGGTACCAGTTCCAGCCGCACGCCCGCCCCGCCGAGGCGGGGGAGATGGGCGTAGGCGATCGTCCCGGTCGAAGAAGCGGCCGTCACGTCAGCTCCCGCATGGCGGCGTCGATGCCCTGAACGGTGAGGGGGAACATCCGGTCCTCAAGGATCTGGCGCATGACGCGGATGGATTCCGTATAGCCCCAGTGCGGCTGAGGCACCGGATTCAGCCAGGCGGCCTTGGGATAGGTGGTGAGCAGACGCTCCAGCCAAAGCTTTCCCGGCTCGGCATTGTTGTGCTCCACCGAGCCATTGGCGAACATGATCTCGTAAGGGCTCATGGAGGCGTCGCCCACGAAGATCAGCTTGTAGTCGTGGCCGTAGGTGTGGAGCACGTCGAACAGGGGGATGCGCTCGGAAGCGCGGCGGGCATTGGATTTCCACACGCTCTCGTAAACGCAATTGTGGAAGTAGAAGTGCTCGAGGTGCTTGAACTCCATGCGGGCGGCGGAGAACAGCTCTTCCACCTGCTCCACATGCCAGTCCATGGAGCCACCCACGTCGAGGAACAGCAGCACCTTCACCGCGTTGCGCCGCTCCGGCCGCAACTTCACGTCGAGATAGCCCTGGCGGGCCGTCTCGCGGATGGTGCCGTCAAGGTCCAGCTCATCCGGGGCGCCGATGCGGGCGAACTTGCGCAGCCGGCGGAGGGCCACCTTGATGTTGCGGGTGCCCAGTTCGACCCCGTCATCGAGGTCCTTGAACTCCCGCTTGTCCCACACCTTCACCGCGCGGAAGTTGCGGTTGCCGTCCTGGCCGATGCGCACACCCTCGGGATTGTAGCCGTAGGCACCGAAGGGGGAGGTGCCGGCGGTGCCGACCCATTTGGAGCCGCCCTGGTGGCGGCCCTTCTGCTCTTCCAGCCGCTTCTTGAGCGTCTCCATGAGCTTGTCGAGCCCGCCCATGGCCTCGATCTGCGCCTTCTCCTCATCGGTCAGGTGCTTCTCGGCGAGCTTGCGCAGCCATTCCTCGGGGATGGACTGCCCCTCCTCCCCCAGCGCCTGCTCCAGGCCCTTGAAGCAGCGGCCGAAGACCTGGTCGAACCGGTCGAGGTGGCGCTCGTCCTTCACGAGGCTCGCGCGGGCGAGATAGTAGAACGCCTCGACCTGCCGGCCGGCCACGTCGCGGTCCATAGCCTCCATGAGGGTGAGATATTCCCGAACGGAGACCGGCACGCCCGCCGCCTTGAGGGCCTCGAAGAAGGCAATGAACATCCCGTCCCGGTCCTTCCACTGCCGCGTCGCGCGGCCCCGTCCGCCATCTGGGCCAGAGCATAGCGCTCTCGCGTGGTGACGCAAAAGCGCCCTGTCCCGCCGTCGCGCCTGCCAAAACGAAAATGCCCCGGCGAGGGCCAGGGCATTTCCTTGATGTCGGAACAGACCGCCCCGCGCGGGGCGGCAGTCCTCAGTTCACGCCGTAGATATTGCTGTTGGCGTTGGTGATGGATTCCACCGTCAGGGCACCCAGCAGCACGAGGTTCAGGAACTTGGTGAGTTCCACCGACCCGGCGTTGCCGACGTAGATGACGTCCTTGTCCCGCATGGGGATCTTGGTGGCGAGCAGAAAGCCAGTCGGCTCGCGGAAGTTCACCTGATAGATCGTGGGGATGCGGGCCTCCGGCAAATGGGAGACATCGACGCCCATCCGCTCCAGCGTGGTGCGGTTCTCGACCCGGAACAGGAAGGCCGACTGCGGATCGGCCTGCATGTCGTGCAAGCCTTCGGCCTTGGCCACGGCTTCGCTCAGGCTGATGCTGTCGTCTCCGAAGTTGAACTGGCCCTGACGTCCGGTTGCGCCGAAAGCGAGGAAGGTGCGCGGACGGCTGAACACGTAGACGGTGTCGTCCGGCTGCAGATAGACGTTGTTGGCCGGCTCGCGGATCAGCCGGTTGAAGCTGATGGTCGCCTCGCGGTTACCACGCTGCAGGGTCACGAACAGGTCGTAGCCCTTGCTGGTGATCTGACCGCCGCGGCTGATGGCATCCAAGACGCGCTCGCCCGCGGAGGTCAGCGGAAACTTCGCGGGAGAGGTCATCTCACCGATGACCGTCACCGAGTTGGAGCGCTGCGACTTCACCGACACCACGGCCTGGGGCTCGATGGCACGGTTGCGCAGGCGATCAACGATCTCCTTCTCAACCTGCGACGGCTGAAGTCCCGCCGCCCGCACCTGCCCGGCGTAAGGCACCGAGATCATGCCGTTGGGATCGACCGTCTGGGAGGGAATGTCGACGAAGTTACCAGCGCGCGACGCCGCTTCGGCGGGGATGAAGAGGCCACCCGACGACGCTTCGAAGATCGACACGCCGACTACGTCACCAACGCCGATCTTGATGTCCGGAATGGACCGGCGATCGTTACGGAATGTCCCGACGAGCCCCTTGGAATCCATGGTCGCAAGCACCTGGACCACCTGGGCGGTCACCGGCACCAGCTTGTAGCCGACGCCGTCCGTATCCTGCGTCGCGGTACTGGTGACTTCGACCGAGTATGGACCGGAGGCGGGCAGGAGATTGCAGCCGGCCAGTGCGATGGAGACGGCAATCGAGACGGCGATTCGCGTGGTGTGACGGAACCGGCCAATCAAATTTTCGGTGGCAAGATGCACTGCCAAAGCCCCCGTGGATTACGTGCTTCTACCTAACACGAGGGAAGGAGGCGGGCATATTGCGGGGCAGCAGAGAATGGCTCAACGACGCCAGTTCTACCGTCCGTGTGGCAGAAGAGTCACAGCAAAAACCGTACCCGGATACGGCACGCCAATGGCGTCAAGGTTAACGCCGCAGAACCGGTGATAGTCTTGCGTTTTGCAAGCCTTGCCGCAGCGGCGACTCGACCGCGCAGCAGGCGCCGGACGCCTC
>JAEZMT010000038.1 GCA_023442085.1 Pseudomonadota bacterium
TGCGGGTGGGGCTGGAGGACAGCCTGTTCATCGGCCGCGGCAAGCTCGCCTCCTCCAATGCCGAGCAGGTGGCGAAGATCCGGCGTATCCTGGAAGAACTGGGCCACGAGATCGCCACCCCGGACGAAGCCCGCGCCACCCTCGGCCTCAAGGGCGCCGACAAGGTGAGCTTCTGACGCGCTGTCGCAAATATAGCAACAACTTAATCATTACACGCCCAGGGAGGCCCGAATGCTGGACATGACTGATGTTGTCGCCGTCGAGAAAAGCGGGGACGTCGCACTTTTGACCATGCGGCTCGCGCCCTACAATCTGGTCGGTTGTGATCTGGGACCGGCGCTCACCGGCGCGATCGAAAAGGCCTTAAGCGGGGGCGCGCGGGCGATCGTACTGCGCAGCGCGCTGCGTCATTTTTCGGCGGGCGCGGATCTCGCACTGTTCAAGGACGAAGGAGCGCAGTTCCGCGAAGCGTTTGATGCGCTCGGCGTGATGCGGGCGCTGGAACAATGCCCCGTTCCCACCGTGGCCGCCGTGCACGGCGTCGCCCTCGGCGGCGGCTTTGAACTGGCTCTCCTCTGTGACTTCATCGTCGCAGCCTCATCGGCGAAATTCGGCCTCGTGGAAGCCACGCTCGGGCTTCATCCGCTCATGGGAGGCGTCCAGCGGATCGCTGCCCGCGCCGGCGTGGCGCGCGCCAACGAAATCGTCATGCTCGCTCGCCGGCATGACGCCGCGACCCTCGAGCGCTGGGGTATCGTCAACCGGGTGGTGCCCGATGCGCAGCTCGACGAGATCGCCCTGGCCCTCGCCATCGAGCTCTCCCTGGGGCCCACAGTTGCCCACGGTTCCACCAAGCGCCTGTTGCAGACTTATCTGCGCGAAGGCATCGCCGCGGCAGACGATGCCATGGCAGAGGCACAGCGCGCCATCTGGTCCAGCCGGGATCTTTCCATCGGGCTCGCCGCCTTCGAGGAGAAGGGTCCGGGCCAGGCCGTCTTCGTCGGTCGCTGAAGGAGACAACGATGGCACAGGGTCCTCTTTCCGGCATCCGCGTGGTGGACTTTTCCCGCGTGCTCGCCGGCCCTCACTGCACCAAGACGCTGCACGATCTCGGTGCTGAAATCATCAAGATCGAGCCGCCCCGGCCCGATATTTCGCGCGCAGCCGTCCCGAACAAGGAGGGCATCTCGCATTATTACATCCAGCAAAACGCCGGTAAGCGGAACATCAGCATCGATCTCAACCACGAGGAGGGGCGAGAGATCGCGATGCGCTTGTGTGAGGGTGCAGATATCATCGTTGAAAACTTCCGCGCGGGAACGCTGGGTTTCTTCGGGCTGGATTACGATAGCGTCGCAGAGCGCAATCCGCGTATCATCTACGCGTCCATCAGCGGCTATGGGCAGGGCGGTCCGCTCTCCCACCGCGCGGCTTATGCGCCGACGGTTCATGCCGAGGCCGGCTTCGTCCAGGGGCTGCTCGCCCATCTCGGCGACGACCTGAGGACAGAACGTCACGACGCCTATTCCCATGCTGACGTCTATACCGGCCTTGAGGCTGCCATCGGCATTCTTGCCGCCCTGCATCGGCGCACGCAGACCGGCGAGGGCCAGTATGTCGACGTCGCGATGGCGGCAACCATTCTCGCCGTGAACGAGCGGGTCCACGCCGATCTCTCCGGAATAGATCTCGGCGCCGAGCCGGCGGCGCTGGGGCCGGCTTGGTCTCCCTTCTACCGGACGGCGTCTGGCGAGGTCATCACCGTCGCGACGAGCGTGGTATCGAGCCTCACCTTTCCGTTCTATATCGGCGCCATGCGGCGCGCGGATCTCGCCGTCGATCCGCGTTTCGCCACTTCTGAGGCGCGGGCCCGCAACACCGCCGCGTTCCACGAAATTTTCCAGCGGTGGATCCTCACCTTCCCCACGCTCGAGATGCTCGACGCGCAACTCGACGAGGCGAAGCTCGCCTTCGGCGTGGTGCGCTCGGTCGAAGACATCGCGAAGTCTGAATGGGCCGAGTGGTGGGGCGCCATCGATGAGGTCGATGACCGGCATGGCGGGAGGGCCCGAATTCCCGGCCGGCCGTGGCGCTTTTCGAAAGACAGGCTGGAACATCCCGGCGTGCCGGCCTTCCGCGGCGAGCATAACCGGGCAGTGGTGGCCGAGATTGGCTACCGGCCCGAGGAGATCGCGGCGCTCGAGGCGAAGGGGGTGCTGACGTCCAACGTCCCGCCCGCCAACTGAATAGCCGCAACCCATCAAGAAGCGACCGCGCGGCAGGCGCGGCACCCCAGGGAGGAAGATATGAATACATTTCACATCCACCCATTGCCCAAGCTGGCCGCGGCTTTTGCGGCTTTGCTCGCGGCAACGACGGTTGCGTTTGCAGACGTGAAGATCGGCGCCACGGTCTCCGTCACCGGGCCGGCTGCGTCGCTGGGCATCCCGTACAAGAACACGCTTGAGCTCCTTCCCAAGGAAATCGCCGGGGAGAAGATCGAGTGGATCATTCTGGATGACGGCTCGGATCCGACGACGGCCGTCAAGAACGTCAAAAAGCTCATCAGCGAGTACAATGTCGACGCGGTCGTAGGGGCGAACACCTCGCCCATTGGCGTCGCCAATATCGATGTCGCGGCGGAGGGCAAGACGCCCTTCCTCGCGCAAGCGGCAACGTCTCGCATGGTCCTGCCCATGGACGACAAGCGCTACTGGGTGTTCAAGCAGTCACAGGCCGACAGCATGATGGTGCAGGCCATCATCGCCCATATGAAGAAGTCCGGCGTGAAGAGCGTCGCCTTCATCGGCTTCAACGATGCATTTGGCGACAGCTTCTGGGAGGAGTTCCAGAAGGCGGCACAGCAGGCCGGGCTGAAGATCGTCGCCTCCGAGCGCTATTCGCGCACGGACACGAGCGTCACCGGCCAGGTGCTCAAGATCGTCTCTGCCAAGCCCGATGCGGTCTTCATCGCGGCGGTCGGCACCCCCGCGGCGTTGCCGGCGGCAGCGCTGAAGGATCGCGGCTTTCAGGGTCGGCAATACCAGACCCACGCCGTGCTCAACGCGGATTTCCTTCGGGTGGGCGGGAAGGCGGTTGAGGGTACCATCCTCTCGGCGGGTCCGATGCTCGTCGCCGAACAACTGCCCGATACGGATCCCGTGAAGGCGGTGGCGGTGCCCTACGTGCGCGCCTACGAGGAGAAGTTCGGTCCAGGCAGCCGCGCCGGGTTCGGCGGCCATGCCTATGATGCCTACGCGCTCCTGAAGGCGGCGCTTCCGCAGGCGCTGAAGGTCGCGAAGCCCGGTACGCCGGAATTCCGCAAAGCTCTGCGCGATGCCATCGAAGCGAGCAAGGACGTTCCGGGCGTTCACGGCGTCTTCTCGCTGACGCCTTCCGACCACGTCGGCCTCGACAACCGCGCGCGGGTGATTGTCGAGGTCAAGGACGGCGGCTGGAAGCTGATCGACCTCCTCCCCGCAGATTGAGTGCTGCTGTCGCCGGGCGGTCCTTCGCCCGGCGCTCTCGCAGCTGTTCGGGAGACAGCACAATGGACATTCAGATTGCCTCCATCCTGGCCCAGGACGGAGCAGTGAACGGCGCCATCTATGCCCTTGTCGCGCTCGCGCTGGTGCTCACCTTTAGCGTGACCCGCGTGATATTCGTGCCTCAGGGCGAGTTCATCACCTACGGTGCCTTGAGCCTTGCCATGCTGCAGGCCGGCCACGTCCCGGCGACCTTCTGGCTGCTGGTTGCGATGACCGTGTGGGCGTGCGGCGCGGAACTCGTGACGCGCCTCTCGGCGCCTGTCGGCACTGCGGGCCTCCCGGCAGCACTGCTGCGCACGGCGTCGCCGATGGCGGTCGCCGCAGTTCTGCTGTTCGGGGTTGATGCACCGCGAGCGGGATTTGCCGTGCAGGTGCTGGCGACACTCTTCGTGGTCGTGCCACTCGGGCCGCTCCTCTACCGAACGATCTACGCGCCGATCGCCGATTATTCCGTGCTTCTGCTCCTCATCGTGTCGGTCGCGGTCCATACCGCGATGGTCGGCTTCGGCCTCTATTTCTTCGGCGCCGAGGGGTTCCGGACACCGGTCCTCATCCCCTTCGAGGTGGACGTCGGCACGCTCAGGCTGTCCGGTTCGGAGGTGTCCATTCTCGCGGTGACCGCGCTGGTGATGGTCGCCCTCGCCCTGGCCTTCGCCCTGACCAATTTCGGGAAAGCTCTGCGCGCGATGGCGTCGAACAGGCTCGGCGCACGCATCGTCGGAATCCGTCCCGAGCGGGGCGGGAGCATGGCCTTCACGCTGGCTGCGCTCCTCGGCGTCGTCAGCGGCCTGCTCATGGGCCCCATGACGACGCTCTACTACGACACCGGCTTCTTCATCGCCCTGAAGGGTTTTGTGGGGGCCATCATCGGCAACCTCGCGAGCTTTCCCCTGGCAGTGGCGGGCGCGCTCTTCGTGGGGCTCACCGAGAGCTACGCCTCCTTCTTCGCCAGCGCCTTCAAGGAAGCAATCGTCTTTTTCATGGTCCTTCCGGTGCTGCTCTGGCTGTCGGTTCGACACGGCTATCCGGAGGAATGATGAAGACCTTCGCCCTCACTCTCGTCGGCCTGGCGCTCGCCGTTGTGCTGTCGCGTGTTCTGCCGGAATACTGGGTCACGCTCCTCGTCTATATCGGCCTCGCCGCCCTCGTGTGCGTCGGTCTCGTGATGCTAACCGGCATCACCGGTGCGACTTCATTTGGGCAGGCCACCTTCGCAGGGCTCGGAGCCTACGCCACGGCCATCGCCACGGCCCAATACGGACTTTCGCCGTGGCTCGGGCTTGTCATCGCGCTGGTGGTGACGGGGCTCGCCGCCCTGCTCATCGCGCTGGTGACGCTGCGCCTTTCCGGCCACTATCTTCCCCTCGGCACAATCGCCTGGGCGGTGGGCTTCTACATCGTCTTCGGCAACCTCGATATCACCGGTCGCTTCACCGGCCTGTCCGGCATCCCGCCGCTGTCTATTGGCTCCTACGCCCTGACAAGCGCCCGCGACATGCTGCCTGTGGTGCTCGCCATGCTGGCGTTCGCCTGCTGGATCTCCTCGAACCTATTGGATTCCCGTACCGGGCGTGTCTTGCGGGCTATAAACGGGCAGACCGTGATGGCCGAGGCCATGGGCGTCGACACCGCGCGCTACCGGCTGAAGGTGTTCATCTATGCCGCCCTCCTGGCAGGGCTGTCCGGATGGCTTTACGCCCACTTCCAACGGTTCGTGAATCCAACGCCATTCGGGCTGGGAATGAGCATCGAATACCTGTTCATGATCGTCATCGGCGGCATGTCCTCGATCCCGGGCGCCGTGCTCGGCGCGGCGGTCGTGACGATGCTGAAGCAGTGGCTCCAGGATCTTCTTCCAGCTCTGATGGGAGACGGTAGCCAGTTTGAGGTCATCGCCTTCAGTCTGGCCGTCATCGTTCTCGTTCGCTTCATGCCGGGGGGCATTTGGCCAAGACTGGCTCGGCTCCTCGGCCGTCGGGCCCCGCCAAGATCACCCGAGCCGATCGTCGCGGCGGCGGGCGGGCCGGCGAGCACGATGACTTTCGACGGTAGCGGGTCGGGCGAGGGTCTCCTCTCGGTCTCGGGCGCGCGAAAGGTGTTCGGCGGACTAGCGGCCGTCCAGGACGTCGGCTTCGAAGTCGGGCCCCACGAAATCGTGGCGCTCATCGGGCCCAATGGCGCGGGCAAGAGCACGATGTTCAATCTCATCACTGGCGTGCTGCGGCCGACCGCCGGTGCGTTCCGGCTTCGGGGCACGCGCATAGATCACAAGCCAGCCCGCGCCATCGCTGCGGACGGGATGGCCCGGACCTTCCAGCACGTGAAGCTTCTCTCGGATCGGCCGGTGATCGAGAACGTGATGCTCGGCGCACACCGCGCCGCGACCTGTGGCTTCCTACGCAATGGACTGCGACTCGATCGGGCGGAGGAGGAAGGCCTGCGTGCCCGCGCAGAGCGGGCTCTCGCGGAGACGGGGCTGTTGGCCGAGCGCGACCGGCCAGCCGGCCAACTCTCCCTTGGCCAGCAGCGCATCGTGGAGATCGCGCGGGCGCTCGTTCTCGAACCCGCCATCCTGCTGCTCGACGAGCCGGCCGCAGGGTTGCGTTATGCCGAGAAACAGCAACTCGCCGAACTGCTGAGCACTTTGCGCGCGCGGGGCATGAGCGTTCTGCTGGTGGAGCATGACATGGAGTTTGTCATGAACCTCGCCGACCGCATCGTCGTGATGGAATACGGCACCAAGATTGCGGAGGGCGTGCCCGCCGCGATTCAGAACGATCCGAAGGTGCTCGAAGCCTATCTCGGAGGCGTCGCATGAGCCTCCTGGAGATCACGGGCCTGCGCGTCGGCTATGGACGCGCCGAAGCGATCTTCGGCGTGGACTTGGCGGCCGAAGAGGGGCAGATCACCACCGTCATCGGCCCCAATGGCGCTGGAAAGACGACGCTCCTGGGAGCTGTCGCTGGACTCAACCGTGTTTTGGCCGGCACTATCCGGTTCGACGGTGCCGACATCTTCCGCCTTCCCATCGAGGACCGGCTCGAGGCAGGGATCGCGCTCGTCCCCGAAAAGCGGGAGCTGTTCTCCGACATGGCGGTGGAGGATAATCTCGCCCTCGGTGCCTATTTGCGGGGACGCTCCGGCGCCGCCAGCGCACGCGAGCGGATCTACGCCCTGTTTCCGCGTTTGAAGGAGCGGCGCAAGCAGCTTGCCGGGACACTTTCCGGGGGTGAGCGGCAGATGCTGGCATTGGGCCGCGCGCTGATGTGCGAGCCCAGGCTACTGCTCCTCGACGAGCCGAGCCTCGGCCTCGCGCCCCGCATCATCGCCCAGACCATGCAGATCATCGCCGGGCTGCGCGACGCCGGCACCTCCATCGTGCTCGTCGAGCAGAATGCCCGCGCCGCGCTCGCCATCGCTGACCGAGGTTATGTGCTCGA
>JAEZMT010000044.1 GCA_023442085.1 Pseudomonadota bacterium
GCCGCCATCCCGCGCTTGAGGATCTCGAACACCTCGGCGGCGGCCTCGTCCACGGGAGCGAGGAAATAGGGCCGGTCGAGATAGACCGTGTCGATGCCGTCGCAGGGCAGAAAGGCGTCGATGGAAATGGTCTTGTCGTTGTCCGGAAGAACAGCCGCCGCTTCTTCGGGCTCGATGGTGATATATTCGCCCTTGGAGACTTCGTAGCCCCGCACCTGAGCGTCGTTCTCCACCGGCTCGCCGGTTTCCTCGTCGACATATTGCCGGCGCAGGCGATGGCCGCTCTTGCGGCTGACCATGTGCAGGCTGATGCGCTCCGACGTGGAGGCAGCCGCATAGAGCCCGACAGCGCAGCTCAGCGCGCCAACGGTGAGAAACCCCTTCCAGCTCGCCCGTGGCGCCATCTCGCCCCTCGTTGCAGGCTTCGTCTGTCAGAGCACACCCGCGCGGCGGCGGGGGCAAGGGAAAATACGATCGGCCCCGAGCCCCTCTCGCCTTGCGGGAAAGGAGGAGGGAAGGGGCTGCTCTTCAGGCCCGGATGCCGGCCGAAGCGGCATCACACCCCTCACCCCAGCCCGCTCCCGCAGGGGAGAGTGAGCCCTTATCCCCTGTTCAACCGTGCAGGCGCCGCGCGTAGAATGTCGCGAGCAGCCGGGCTTCGGCTTCCGATCCGGCGCGGATGGGGGCGGAAGCGTCATCCAGCACGCGCCACGTCCAGCGGCGGTCGTGGCAGTCGAGCCGCGCGACCGGCATGCCGTCGCAGACCAGAACTTCCGTGCCTGGGGACTTCGCTCGCCATTCGAGTATGGGTTCGGAGCCCGTCGTCGCCGACAAGAACGTGCCGGACCCGCCGAGAACGTGGCGGATGGTGGCCTGGTTCGCTGCATCGTAATGCATGGGACTCTCCTTTGCAGAACCAAGTGGCCCCGCCGCCCTTTGGTTCCGTGCGGTTGCGGCCGTGCTCCGTGCATCCGCGCCCATGCGGCGCTTTGGCGGCACTTCGTCTAGAAGAAGTTTCCGGAAGGGAGAGGCGGCATGATCGCGTTCTATGATGCAGGCGAGGTCGAGGCGGCGCTGACCTATGAGCGGCTGGTGCCGGCGCTCAGGGCGGCCTTCGCGGCGGCGGAGGTGGAATCGCCGGTGCGCGGCGTCCATCACGTCGGCACGGACGAGACCCCCGGCCGGCTCCTCACCATGGCGGCGTGGCGGCCCGGCGCGGTGTTCGGCGTGAAGCTGGTGAATGTGTTTCCGGCCAATGGCGCCAAGGGCCTCGGCGCGGTGCACGGCATCTACACCCTGTTCGACGGCACCACCGGCGTGCCCACCGCCGTCATCGAGGCGGACGCGCTCACCAATCGGCGGACGGCCGCGACCTCCGCGCTCGCCTCCACCTTCCTCTCGCGCATGGACAGCCAGACGCTCACCGTGGTCGGAACCGGCCATCTCGCCTTCCAGCTGGCGCAAGGCCATTGCGCCGTGCGGCCCATCCGCCGCGTGCTGGTGTGGGGTCGCGTGCCGGAGCGCGCCGCCGTCATGGCGGATCGGCTCAAGGCGCTGGGCCTGCCGGCCGAGCCCGCCCCCGACCTGTCCGCCGCCGTCGCCGCGGCTGACATCATCACCAGCGCCACCACCTCCGACGTACCGCTGGTGCTGGGGCGAGACGTGCGGCCGGGCACCCATGTCGACCTCGTGGGCGCCTTCACCCCCACCATGCGCGAGAGCGACGATGCGCTTATCCGCGCCAGCGATGTCTATGTGGACACCTATGCCGGCGCCCTCGGCGAGGCCGGCGACCTGCTGCTGCCGGCGGCGGCGGGGGTGTGGTCCACCGATCAGGTGAAGGCCGACCTCTACGAGCTGTGCGCGGGCAGGACCGAAGGGCGGGCGAACGCGGAGGCCATCACGCTGTTCAAGTCCGTGGGCGCGGCAATCGAGGATCTGGTCGCGGCGGAGCTGGTGGCGCGTCGGCGATAGGGCCGGCGGAGGGCCGGGATAGGCCGGACTCTCCGCGCGTTGCTCCGGGAAGAAAAGGCCCTCCGGTCCAGCCGGAGGGCGATGCTCAGATGCCGCTCACTCCGCCGCGGCGGGCGGGGGAGGAGCGACCTCGGGGGCGGGGGTGTAGATCAGGCCGCCGCCGTCGCGGAACTTCTGGGCCATTTCGGCCATGCCCGCGGAGGCGAGGTTGTCGGCCTGGGCGCGGGCGATGTCGCCGGCTTCCAGCTTCAGCTCCTGCGAGATCTTCATGGAGCAGAACTTCGGCCCGCACATGGAGCAGAAGTGCGCCACCTTGGCCCCCTCGGCGGGGAGCGTCTCGTCGTGGAAGCGCTCGGCCGTCTCGGGGTCGAGCGAGAGCGCGAACTGGTCGCGCCAGCGGAAGGTGAAGCGGGCCCGGGAGAGCGCATCGTCGCGGATGCGCGCGGCCGGGTGGCCCTTGGCGAGATCGGCGGCGTGAGCGGCGATCTTGTAGGAGATGACGCCGGCCTTCACGTCGTCGCGATCGGGCAGGCCGAGATGCTCCTTCGGCGTGACGTAGCAGAGCATCGCCGTGCCGAACCAGCCGATCATCGCCGCGCCGATGGCGGAGGAGATGTGGTCGTAGCCGGGGGAGATGTCCGTCACCAGCGGGCCGAGGGTGTAGAACGGCGCCTCGTGGCAGACCTTGAGCTGCTTCTCCACATTCTCGCGGATGAGGTGCAGCGGCACGTGGCCGGGGCCCTCGATCATCACTTGGCAGTCGTACTTCCAGGCGATCTCGGTGAGCTGGCCAAGCGTCTCCAGCTCGGCAAACTGCGCCGCGTCGTTGGCATCCGCGATGGAGCCGGGACGCAGACCGTCGCCGAGGGAGAAGGAGACGTCATACTGGGCGAGGATTTCGCACAGCTCCTCGAAATGCTCGTAGAGGAAGCTCTCCTTGTGATGCGCGAGGCACCACTTGGCCATGATGGAGCCGCCGCGCGAGACGATGCCGGTGACGCGGTTGGCGGTGAGCGGCACGAAGGGCAGGCGCACGCCGGCATGCACCGTCATGTAGTCCACGCCCTGCTCGCACTGCTCAATCACCGTGTCGCGGAAGACTTCCCAGGTGAGGTCCTCGGCGACGCCGTTCACCTTCTCCAGCGCCTGATAGAGCGGCACGGTGCCGATGGGCACCGGCGAGTTGCGCATGATCCATTCGCGGATGGTGTGGATGTTCTTGCCCGTGGAGAGATCCATCACCGTGTCGGCGCCCCAGCGGGTGGCCCACACCAGCTTGTCCACCTCTTCCGCCACGCCCGAGGTCACGGCCGAGTTGCCGATGTTGGCGTTGATCTTGACCAGGAAGTTCCGGCCAATGGCCATCGGCTCGGTTTCGGGGTGGTTTATGTTGTTGGGGATGATGGCGCGGCCGCGCGCCACTTCCTGCCGCACGAATTCCGGCGTGATCTCGGCGGGGATCGCCGCGCCGAGGCCCATGGCCTGATGATGCGGATGGGCGCCGCCGTTCACCTTGGCGAGGTTCTCGCGGGCGGCGACATATTCCATCTCCGGCGTGATGATGCCGGCGCGGGCATAGGCCATCTGCGTCGGGCGCTTGCCCGGCTTGGCGCGGAGCGGCTTGCGGCCGGAGAGATCGAACTGCGGGAGGGTGGAGGACTGGCCGGCCTTCAGGCCGTCGTCCTCGGGCTTGAACGCCCGGCCGTCCACCTCTTCCACGTCGCCGCGCTCGCGAATCCACTGGGCGCGCAGCTGGGGCAGGCCCTTGGTGAGGTCGATGACGGCCTGCGGATCGGTATAGGGGCCGGAGGTGTCATACACCTTCACCGGCATCTCGGACGGGTCGCTCAGCGAAATCTCGCGCATGGCGACACGCACGTCTGGCCGGGTGGCCGACACGAACACCTTGCGCGAATGGGGCAGCGGCCCGGTGGTGACTTTCAGGGAGGACGTCGAGGCTTCGTCCAGCATGGCGGATCTCCGTTCAGCTTGCGCTTTCAACGAGAACCGGGGTGTGAGCTAGGAGACGGGTGCGGGGCGACGCTGAGCGCCGGTAAGCACGAGTTCCGATCCCTTCGCCGGTATGACCCGGATCAGGTTCGAAGGGTCATCGCGGCGCTGCGGAACCTGAATTCCGCGAACTTGCGATATCTCAGCCCCTTCCGGGGCCCCCCTTGGAACAATGCCACTGTGATGTATACGAAAGCCCAATGTCAACGCTGCACCGCAGCGAAGGCATGGAGGACGGTCACGGCGATGACGGCGATTGTCACGCCGCGATGTGGGCGTGGTGCAGGCGCATCCGCTCTTGACCGCGCGATGAAATCCGCTCGTCCTTGGCCGGTCGCTCGTCCTTGCGCGGGCGCGCCTCGGCCTTGATCTGGCGGAGCGCCTCGTCGAGCCGGGTGAGGGCGTCGCTGGCGGCGTGCTCCTCGGCGCTGCTCGAACCGGCTTCCCACGCGGCCTCGTTGCGGAAGTCCTCGGCCTGCGCCAGTTGCGCCAGATAGGCGCGCACATCCATCAGCGCGGCCTGAAGGGTGGTCTGCCGGAGGGTGGTCTGGGAGCTCATCTCGTTTGCCCTTGATCGTCAACTTGAGCGTTAAGTGATGGTCTAATGCGGCTGCCTCGTGGCGAAAAAGGGGGTGTCCGAAGGTCATACGCAGCGGAAATTACTCACTTTTTCGCCATCAGTTCGCTCCCGCCACACCTCCCCCACGGGCAGCCTGGCATCGGCAAACGGGAAGGCGTGTGCGCGCATGTGTGGACACCCGCCGGCAGCGGGTGGCTGCCGTGCGGCCCGCGCGCTAGACTAATCCGGCGAAAGCCTTGTGAGGCTTGGAAGCCCCTCTGCTTGATCTTGGCCGGACATACCTAATGGAAGCTTACCACCAGCTCCTGCGCCGCATTCTCGACGAGGGCGTGCGCAAGGACGACCGCACCGGCACCGGCACGCTCTCCGTGTTCGGCCACCAGATGCGATTCGACCTTGGGGCCGGCTTCCCGCTCGTGACCACCAAGAAGCTGCACCTGAAGTCCATCATCCACGAGCTGTTGTGGTTTCTCGCCGGCGACACCAACATCCGCTATCTGAAGGAAAACGGCGTCTCCATCTGGGATGAGTGGGCCGATGCCAACGGCGATCTCGGCCCGGTCTACGGCCACCAGTGGCGCTCCTGGCCGACGCCGGAGGGCGGCGTGATCGACCAGATCGCGCAGGTGGTCTCGGACATCCGCCGCAATCCCGATTCGCGTCGCCTCATCGTCACCGCCTGGAACCCGGCGGACGTGGCGAAGATGGCGCTGCCGCCCTGCCACTGCCTGTTCCAGTTCTACGTGCTGGAGGGCAAGCTCTCCTGCCAGCTCTACCAGCGCTCGGCGGACGTGTTCCTCGGCGTGCCGTTCAACATCGCCTCCTATGCCCTGCTCACCCACATGGTGGCGCAGGTGACGGGGCTCGGCGTCGGCGATTTCGTCCATACGCTGGGCGATGCGCACCTCTACGTGAACCATCTCGATCAGGCCCGCGAGCAGCTCTCCCGCACCCCGCGCGCGCTGCCTGTCCTCCGCCTGAATCCGGCGGCGACCGACATCTTCGCCTTCCGCTACGAGGACATCGAGATCGTCGGCTACGATCCCCACCCGGCCATCAAAGCGCCGGTGGCGGTGTAGGGCGGCGGCCCTTTCCCCATCCTCAACTGCCGTCATCCCTGCCGTGCGGGGGAGGGGGCACCGCGCCTCGCATCCGGCGTTATGGATGCCGCACCTCTAGCGGCCGAAGCGTGGATCCAGGGACCAGCCGGGCAATGGCGGTGAAAAGCTGGGGCGGCGCCGCCGTCTGGCGTAGAGTGCGCCCGGCGCTGGTCCCGCCTCGTATGCACGTTCTTCCCTTGCGTAAGATTGTGCCTGCGGTTGGACTCAATGAGGTGCTAGCAGCCGAACACCAGCGGGCTGCGCGCCCGCATCATGAGGGAGGAAGCCATGGCCGGAACGGGTGATCTTCTCGGGCAGCTCATCGGCGCGGCGCTCGGCTCGGGCAGCGTGCGGGGCGGCGCGGGACAGCAGGCCGGGGGCGGATTGCCGGGCGGCCTCGGCGACATTCTCGGTCAGGTGCTCGGCGGCGGTCGCGGCGCGCCCGGCGGCAGCGCATCCGGCGGCGGTGGGCCGGGCGGATTGGGTGACATTCTCGGGCAGGTTCTGGGCGGCGGCGGTGCGCGTGGCGGCGGCGCGCCGTCCGGCCTCCCCGGCGGCCTTGGCGATATTCTCGGACAGGTTCTCGGCGGCGGGCGGGGAACGCCCCAAGGTGGTCCCTCGGGCGGCGCCTCGGCGGGACCCGGTGGCGGGCTTGACGACATCCTCGGCCAGATCCTCGGCGGCGGCGGGCGGCCCTCCGGCGGCTCCACCCAAGGCGGCGGCGTTTCCGGCGGCGCGGGCGGTGGGCTCGGCGATATCGCGGCAGAGGCCCTCGGTCGCGGCGGCTCGAACCCCACCGGCGGCTATACCCCGCCGGAGATGCCCTCCGATTATCGCCAGCCGCAACCCTCGCCGCAGCCCGGCCACCAGCCGTCCCCCTCCTCGGGCGGCAGCGACCTGATGAAGTACGGCGGCCTCGCCATCATCGGCATGCTGGCCTGGAAGGCCCTGCGCAAATGGCAGGCCGGCTCCGGCGGGCGCTCGGCCTTCTCCTCCGGCTCTCCGGACGCAGCCTTCTCCCCCGCCGCCGCGCCGGGCGGGCCGGAGGCCTTCTCCGGTGTGCTGCTCTCGGCCATGGCCGCCGCCGCGCAGGCGGACGGGGAGATCGACGAGGAAGAGGTCTCGCGCATCGGCGGCGGGCTGGAGCGGATGGGCACCGCCTCGCCGGAGCGCGACGCGCTGATCGCCATCCTCACCACCCCGGTCGATCCCAACGAGGTGGTCGCCGCCGCGACGACGCC
>JAEZMT010000315.1 GCA_023442085.1 Pseudomonadota bacterium
CGGCGGCTTGAGGCATTATCTTTTTGTTAACTCCGCTCGGACCCTGCAATGTCGAAGCGCGTCTCGCTCCTCAGCCTTCCTCTGGCGCTGGCCGCATGGGTCGCGCTTCTGGGCGCAAGCGTCCCCGTCGCCGCGCAGCAGGACACGCGCGGACAATTGCGCCTCGCCAATCTGGCCGCCACCTTCGCGCCGCGCCATCTGGCCGACGGACGCTATACCTCCGCCCCGTCCGGTTATGTCCGGTTTTGCGCCGAAAACGGTGGCGACTGCCGCGCTGCCGGTCCTCTGATGCCCGCCATCCGTCTCGATGCCGAACGCAAGGCCGAGCTTGAGCGCGTCAATCGCACCGTCAACGAAGTGGTTCAGCCCGAGACCGATCTCGACCATTACGGCGAGACGGAGCGCTGGGCCTATCCCGACGACCGCCGCGGCGATTGCGAGGATTATGTTCTCGAAAAGCGCCGCCGCCTAATCAACGCCGGCTGGCCGACGTCGGTTCTGCTGATCACGGTGGTGCGCGATCACGAGGGCGATGGCCACGCCGTGCTCACCGTCGTCACCGACAAGGGCGACCTCATTCTCGACAACCAGGAAGCCGAGATCCTCACCTGGACCGACACCGGCTATCGCTTCGTCAAGCGCCAGTCCAAGGAGGATCCCTCCCAGTGGGTGTCTCTGGGCGAAACCCGGGTGCCGCCCGTGGTGGGCACCGGCCGCTGACCGCTTCACCGTCAAAGAGTCGCCTCGCCGGTTCTGCCTGAGCGAGACGAAAACGGGCCGGAATCGCCGCCGCGGATCCGGCCCGTTTTGCGTTGGATCGGGCCCGATCGGCCCCTCAGTCGATGCGCTTGAGGCCCGACGCGTATTGGGGCCAGCGATGCTGGTAGCCGGCCGCCGTCGCGATCAGCCGCTCCGCCGCCGCCTCGTCCAGCGTCCGGGCGACCTTGGCCGGAGCGCCGACGATGAGCGAGTAGGGCTCGAAGGTCTTGCCCTCGGTGACCAGCGCCATGGAGCCGACGAGGCAGTGGTCGCCGATGACGGCCCCGTTCAGCACGGTCGCCCCCATGCCCACCAGCGCCCCCTCCCCCACCGTGCAGCCATGCAGCGTCACGCTGTGGCCGATGGTGGCCTTGGGGCCGAGCGTCATGGGATAGCCGGGATCGGTGTGCAGGACGCAATTTTCCTGAATGTTCGTGCCCTCGCCCACCACGATCGGCTCGTTGTCGCCGCGCAGCACCGCGCCGAACCAGATGCTCGCACCCTCCTTCACGATCACCCGGCCGATGAGGACGGCCGTGGGAGCGATCCAGAAATTGCCGGAGGCGGGCAGCTCCGGGGCGATGCCGTCGAGGGCATAAAGCGGCATGGGGTTCCTCCAGAAGGTCGGTCGGCGGGTCGGCGTGGCGGCCGGGCGCGCCTGTCCCTGCCTATCGCCATCGGCGTCCGCATGCTAGAGGCGCGCCACGCCTTGCCGTCGAGCAGCCATGTCCAGCCGGCCGTCGCGGCCTCTGCCGAACCCAGCCCGTCGAGACCATGTCCCAGCCTCCTGCGCTCCCCCCGCCCCTCGCGAAGCTGCTCTATGACGGCTATCAGCAACAGCTGCGCGGGCAGTATGAGGACGCGGCCCGGGCCTATCGCAAGATCCTGAAGAGCGCGCCGGACCATGCCGACGTCATCCAGCTCCTGGGCATCTGCCGCGCCCGCCAGGGACGCGAGATCGAGGCCATCGAGCTTTATCGCAAGGCGCTGGCGCGGCGGCCGGACGATGCCAAGTGCCTGTACAATCTCGCTCTCGCCTATGGGGCGCTGAAGCGCGAGGCGGAGGAAGTGGCCGCCATGGGCGAGGCTTTCGCGCGCGACCCGACCCTTCCGCTCGCCGCCAACGTGCTGTTTCCCGCCCGCCGCGCCGCCTGCGACTGGCGCGGCCACGACCGGTTGCTGGAAAACCTGCGGCTCGGCGCCATCGGCCAGAGCGCGCCTTCCATTCCCTTCCTGACGCTCTACATCGACGACCCCGCCCTGCACCTCGCCGCGAGCCGGCGCTGGGTGGAGGCCGAGCGGCAGCCGGCGCGGCCGCTCGTCTTCGACCATTCGGCGCGGCGCGCGGCCACCGGACCGATCCGCGTGGCCTATGTCTCGGCCGATTTCCGCATCCATCCCACGACGCACCTCATCGCCGGTCTTCTGGAACGCCACGACCGCAGCCGCTTCGAGATCACCGCCATCTCCATCGGTCCGGACGATGGCTCGCCCGAGCGCACACGGGTGAAGGCGGCAGTGGACCGTTTCGTCGATGTGGAGAAGGCGAGCGCCGAGGAGATTGCCCGCCAGATTGCCGGGCTCGGCATCGACATCGCCGTCGATCTCATGACGCACACCAAGGGCGAGCGCATGAGCCTGTTCGCCCATCGCCCGGCCCCGGTGCAGGTGAGCTTCCTGGGCTATCCCGGCACCAGCGGGGCGCCGTTCTTCGATTACATCATCGGCGACCCGGTGGTGCTGCCGTTCGCGGACGCGCCCTTCTACAGCGAGAAGATCGTCCAGCTGCCCTACTGCTACCAGCCGAACGACCCCGACCTGCCAGTCGGCGGCCCGCCTGGCCGCGCCGCCTGCGGCCTTCCGGAAGATGCCTTCGTCTTCGGCGCCTTCAATGCGGCCTCGAAGCTCGATCCGCAGACCCTTTCCAGTTTCGTCCGCATTCTCGAAGCGGTGCCGGGCTCGGTGCTGTGGCTGCTGGAGGGCGGGCCCGGCACCGCCGATAATCTGCGTCGGGAGGCCAAGCTCAGGGGCCTCGACCCCGCGCGTCTGGTGTTCGCCCCCCGGGCCGAGCTGAAGGAGCATCTGGCCCGCATCGGGCATGCGGACCTCTTTCTCGACACCTTCCCCTACACCGCCCACACCACCGCCAGCGATGCGCTGCGCCGCGGGTTGCCGATCGTGACGCGCACCGGGCGCTCCTTCGCCTCGCGGGTGGCGGAAAGCCTCATGCGGCAGGTGAACCTCGGCGATCTCGCAGTGACGACGCCTGCAGCGTTCGAAGACCGCGCCATCGCCCTCGCCCGCGATCCGGCCGCGCTGGCCGAGGTGCGCGCCCGTCTCCAGGCCGCCTTGCCCGGCTCGCCGCTGTTCGCGGTGGACCGCTACGCCCGGCACATCGAAAGTGCGTTCGAGACCATGGCCGCGCGCATGCGGGCGGGCGCGCAGCCGGAGGCGTTCGCCGTCCCGGCCTGAAACATAAGCTCAGCCGGAGACCGGTCCATCCTCCGCCCGCCCCCGCCCCGGCTGGCATTCCGGCGCTTCCGAAAGCGGCACCCGTCCCCGGCTGTCCCCGGCCTCGCGCGCCTCGTCGGCGAGAAGCGCATATTCCAGCCTGAGGCGCTCAAGCACCTCCTCGTCCAGATCCTCAAGATCGAGCAGGCTCTGGCGCGGACCTTCCAGGCGGGCGATGAGTTCGTCCAGCTTGATCTGGAGCGCGGCGGTGTCTCGGTTCTGGCTGTTCTGGATCAGGAAGACCATCAGGAAGGTGACGATGGTGGTGGAGGTGTTGATGATCAGCTGCCAGGTGTCGTTGAAGCCGAAGAGCGGCCCCGTCATCCCCCAGATCACGATCAGCGACACCGCGCCGATGAAGGTCGCCGGCTTTCCCGCGTAACGGGACACCGTCTGCGATACGCGGGTGAAGAAGGGGCGAGGCGCGCGGCCGGCGTCGACCTTGCGCCGCAGCTCCCGGATGTCTTCCTGCTGTCTCATCTGTGATGCCTCCGAACGGCCCGTCAGGAACGGGAACCGCGCGCCGGATGCGTTCATCCCTGAAAGAACGCAGCGAGGGAACGAACGGCCGCTCCGGCGGTTCCGCTCATGGCAGCGCTGGCGCTTGATGGCATGCGCGGCCGCCCGCCACGGAGGCTTTGATGACCGTTCAGATGATCCTGCTGCCGCTTTTCGTTCACGTCGCTCTCGTGCTCGCCGTCCTGCTGCGGGCGGTGCGCTCCACCGAGGTGACGGCGGACGGTTTGCGCGCCGGCCTCGCCGCCGTGCTCTTCTACACGCTCACCTGCCTCGCCCTGTTCACCCGCAAGGCGGACGTGGCCTTCGTAGTATTGGCCTGGTTGTTCGTGATCCTGCGTTTCGCGGCCGCCTTTCCCCAGCTGCTCTCGACGCGGGCGCGGGGCGGCATCGGCGGTGTCAGCCTCGATCTCGCTAGCCTTGCCGTGCTGGCCCTGATGTGGGTGTTGTTCGCGGTCGCCGTCCTGCTGGCCATCTGAGGCGCCGCGGTTGACAGGCGCGGCGTGGCGGTTGAGGAGTCTGCTGATTGCGCAGGGCGCCCGATCCGGGGCGCCCGATGGGATTTGCGATGACCGACCCCGCCCGCCACGTCCTCGCCTTCGGCGGCCACGACGTCCTCTTCGTCATGGCGACCAGCCAGGAATATGGGGAGCACCTGAAGGCCCGCATCGATCCGCTTATCACCGGCGTCGGGCCTGTGGAGGCCGCGGTGGAGACGGCGCGGGCGCTCACCATCCTGCACCATCAGGGCCGCCATCCGGACCTGGTGGTGACGCTGGGCTCGGCCGGCTCGCGGCGGCTGGATCACGCGGAAGTCTATCAGGTGGCGCGCGTCGCCTATCGCGACATGGACGCTTCCGCCCTGGGATTCGAGCGCGGCAAGACGCCCTTTCTCGACGAGCCGGTGGTGGTGGAGCTGCCCCACCGCATCGCCGGCGTGCCCGAAGCCTCCCTCTCCACCGGCGGGGCCATCATCTCCGGCGCGGCCTATGACGCCATCGCCGAGGACATGGTGGACATGGAAACCTTCGCCGTGCTGCGTGCCGCCCGGCGCCACGGCGTGCCTCTCCTCGGCCTGCGCGGCATCAGCGACGGCAAGGCCGAGCTGACCGGCTTTGCCGACTGGACCGAATATCTGCATATCATCGACGAGAAGCTGGCCCGCGCGCTGGACCTCCTCGCCCGGCAGCTGACCGCGGAAGGGCTAGCCCCCGCCGCGCAGCACGCCTGATCCGACAATAGAAGAGCCGCCGTGACCCCTGCCGCCCGCCTTTCCGCCGCCATCGAGATCCTCGCCGACCTCGCCGCGCGCCGCCGCCCCGCCGCCGACGCGCTGAAGGATTGGGGCCTCTCCCACCGCTTCGCCGGATCGGGCGACCGCGCGGCCATCGCCGGCATCCTCTACGACACCCTGCGCCGGCGCGCCTCAGCCGCCCATGTGATGGGATCGGAAGAGCCGCGCGCCCTCGTGCTGGGCATGCTGGTGCTCATGCGCGGCCTGTCGGTGGATGCCATCGCGGCACTGGCCGACGGCGCGCGCTTCGCCCCCGCGCCGCTCTCCGAGGCCGAGCGCGCCCGCCTCGCCGATCCGAGCCTTGCGGGCGCGCCGCCCTTCGTGCGCGGCGACTATCCCCAGTGGCTGCACGCCTCGCTGCGGCATGTCTTCGGCGAGAGCGTGGTGGAGGAAGGCGCCGCCCTCGCCGCCCGCGCCCCGCTGGATCTGCGGGTCAACACGCTGAAGGGCGAGCCGGAGGCGGTGAAGGCGGAACTCTCCCACCTTCACCCCGAGCCGTGCCGCTTCTCGCCACTGGCCCTGCGCATCAAGCTTGATTCCGAGGGCAAGGCGCCGCCGGTTTCCGCCGAGCCCGCCTTCCTGCGTGGCGAGGTGGAGGTGCAGGACGAGGGTTCCCAGATCGCCGCCATCCTCGCCCGCCCCGTGCCCGGCGGGCAGGTGCTGGACCTGTGCGCCGGCGCCGGCGGCAAGACGCTGGAATTCGCCGCGCTGATGGACAACAAGGGCCAGATCTACGCCCATGACAGCGACATCCGCCGCCTGAAGCCCATGCATGAGCGCCTCGCCCGCGCCGGCGTGCGCAATGTGCAGGTGCGCAGCCCCCGCGGCGCCGAGGACATGCTGCACGACCTCGAAGGCAGGATGGACCTCGTCCTGGTGGACGCCCCCTGCACCGGCACCGGCACCTGGCGGCGCAATCCCGACGCCAAATGGCGCGTGCGCCCCGGCGCGCTCGCCCAGCGCACGTCCGAACAGGCGAAGATCCTGGAAGAGGCTGCCCACTACGTCCGCCCCGGCGGCCGGCTTGCTTACGTCACCTGCTCGCTCCTCGACGAGGAGAACGGCGCCCAGGTGCGCGCCCTCCTCAACAAGCGCGAGGACTTCTCTCCCGTCTCCCCCACCGAGGCCGTCTTGGCGCTGGGAACCTCCGGCCACGCACTGGCGGAAGCGGCGCTGACCAGCCGCGAGGGCCTGCTGATGACCCCCCGCCGCACCGGCACGGACGGCTTCTTCGTGAGCGTGATGAAGCGGGCGGGGTGAGGCGGCGCCTTCAAGAGTGAACTTTCAGCGCGAGCGCGGCGTTGTCCGCGCGAATGTCACTGCGTTGAAAGGACAGACCATGGGTCTCATCCGCCTGCTGCTCCTCGTGGTCGTCCTCGTCGGCGGCTACTGGGCCTATTATGTCTATGCGTCCGGCGAGCCCTATGACGAGATCGGCACCGCCATCAATTCCCGCCTCCCCGAGCAGGCCCGCGAATTCGCCTGCACCGAGCTGAAGCGCCGGCATTCCGGGGCGGTCAACGCGCCCGTCGGCTGTGAGGCCTACTGGACGCGCATCTGACCCGCGACGGGCGCTCATAGGAGCCCTGCGCGGCGCTTGACTTTTGGAATCGGCGCTTTGCGGTTAAAGGAGGGGCGAAATTCGCCCTCTCGCCCAAGGCTACCTCATGACCGCCGCGCCCGCCGCCTCCCAGGACACCGTCCTCATCGTCGATTTCGGCAGCCAGGTGACGCAGCTCATCGCTCGCCGGGTGCGTGAGGACGGGGTCTATTCCGAGGTGGTGCCGTTCCAGAAGGCGGAGGAGGCCATCGCCCGCCTCAAGCCGAAGGCCATCATCCTCTCCGGCGGCCCGGCCTCGGTGATCGAGGGCCAGAGCCCCAAGGCGCCGGACGCGGCTTTCGGGGCGGGCGTGCCGGTGCTGGGCATCTGCTATGGCGAGCAGTGCATGGCGGCGCAGCTCGGTGGGGCGGTGGAGGCGGGCCACCACCGCGAGTTCGGCCGCGCCGAGGTGACGGTCCAGAAGTCCGTGCCCCTGTTCGACGGCGTCTGGCGCCCCGGAGAGCGCCACACCGTGTGGATGAGCCACGGCGACCGCGTCACCCGCCTGCCCGAGGGCTTCGAGGTGGTGGCCACCTCCGAGAACGCCCCCTTCGCCGCCATCGCCGACGTGTCCCGCAATTATTACGGCGTGCAGTTCCACCCCGAGGTGGTGCATACGCCGGACGGTGCGCGGCTCCTCTCCAATTTCGTGCGCAAGGTGGCGGGCCTGGAAGGCAACTGGACCATGGGCGCCTTCCGCGAGCGTGCCATCGCCCGTATCCGCGAGCAGGTGGGAACGGGCCGGGTCATCTGCGGCCTCTCTGGCGGGGTGGACTCCTCCGTCGCCGCAGTGCTGATTCACGAGGCCATCGGCGATCAGCTCACCTGCGTGTTCGTGGACCACGGTTTGATGCGCCACGCCGAGGCGGACGAGGTGGTCTCCCTCTTCCGCGGCCACTACAACATTCCCCTCGTCCATGTGGACGCCGCCGACCTGTTCCTGAAGGAGCTGGAGGGGGTCGAGGACCCGGAGGTGAAGCGCAAGACCATCGGCCGGCTCTTCATCGATGTGTTCGAGGCCGAGGCCAAGAAGGTGGGCGGTGCCGATTTCCTCGCACAGGGCACGCTCTATCCCGACGTGATCGAAAGCGTCTCCTTTGCCGGCGGACCGTCCGTTACCATCAAGAGCCACCACAATGTAGGCGGCCTGCCCGACCGCATGAACATGAAGCTGGTGGAGCCCCTGCGCGACCTGTTCAAGGACGAGGTGCGCGCGCTCGGCCGCGAGCTTGGCCTGCCGGAAAGCTTCGTCGGCCGCCACCCCTTCCCCGGCCCCGGCCTCGCCATCCG
>JAEZMT010000353.1 GCA_023442085.1 Pseudomonadota bacterium
ACATGAAGCTGGTGGAGCCCCTGCGCGACCTGTTCAAGGACGAGGTGCGCGCGCTCGGCCGCGAGCTTGGCCTGCCGGAAAGCTTCGTCGGCCGCCACCCCTTCCCCGGCCCCGGCCTCGCCATCCGCTGCCCCGGCGCGGTGACGCGGGAGAAGCTCGACATCCTGCGCAAGGCCGACGCCATCTACCTGGAAGAAATCCGCTACGCCGGCCTCTACGACGTGATCTGGCAGGCCTTCGCCGTGCTGCTGCCCGTGCGCACCGTGGGCGTGATGGGCGACGGTCGCACCTACGATCACGTCCTCGCCCTGCGCGCCGTGACCTCCGTGGACGGCATGACCGCCGATTTCTACCCTTTCGACATGACCTTCCTCGGCCGCACCGCCACCCGCATCATCAACGAGGTGAAGGGGGTCAACCGGGTGGTGTACGACGTAACCTCGAAGCCCCCGGGCACCATCGAATGGGAGTGATTTCGCGCCGGCCTGCGCCGCCGATTTTACGCTTTATCGCGAGTCGAGCCTTCGGCTTTACGATATACCTTACGGCATGACGCCTGCGGTACATCGGCAATTGCATAGCCGTCACGGATTAGAGATTTCGTGCCGGTATTTGGCGTTATTTCTTGAGTGTAAAGGGAATACTCCCATCCGGAAAGCCCGCCCGCAGCAAGCGGCGTTCTGCGACTGACGGTATCCTTGATCACGGAACAGTTGAGCTCAGGGCCGTTGCTGGCCCGAATTGCGAACACCCATCCTGCCGTTCAGATCGACTTCAGCGTCTCGACGAGGAATTCGACATCGTCGCGGAAGATGGGATGCATGGGTGCGGCTTGGCGAGGTGGTCTATCAACACATGATGGCCATGCATTGTCGAGCGAGCAGCACCAGACGGTGCTTGCCGCACCCGCCTATCTGGGGCGCTTCGGCGAACTCCGCATCCATCCAAGTTGGCAACTGATCTACTGGGCGCGCTCTGGCCCATTGGGATGGGTCTTGATCGTCGCGTCACGACGATGCCGCGTCAGGACGCCCATTCCCACGTCAGGATAACTGGTGGGGCGCCTCGGCTGCCTCTTGCTCAAGTGGAATGGCGTGACGCGCGACTATTCGCGATTGACCGGCGTGACGGTCGCGGAAACCGTGAAAGGTGGAGTGCCGCGCAAGCTAAGAAAGCCGGGACTGTGGCGAAGACGGTCTGATCCGGCTGCTCGTTCGACAGAACGGAAACGCGGACTGCAATCCGTTCGATACGTTCTCTTTGGAAAAGAGTGGTGGGCGCACTAGGGCTCGAACCTAGGACCCGCTGATTAAGAGTCAGCTGCTCTACCAACTGAGCTATGCGCCCGTCCGGGGTGGCCCCCAGAGGAGGCGTTCGTGTAGCAAATGCGTTTCGGGCTGGCAAGGGCCTCGGACGGCGCGGCGGCGAAGATTTCCACAGGTCTTCCCGCCGCCGCGCCGTCGCTCGAGATTTTACTCCTTGAACGCTTCTTCGCGGCCCTTCTGCACCGAGGGCAGCAGCACCACCACCAGAGCGGCGACTGCAAGCAGCAGCAACACGGCGGAGATGGGACGGGTGACGAACACCATGGGGTCGCCACGCGAGATCAGCATGGCCCGCCGCAGGTATTCCTCCAGCATGGGGCCGATGACGAAGCCGAGCAGCAAGGGCGCGGGCTCGCAATCGAGCTTCACCAGCGCGTAGCCGAGCACGCCGAACAGGGCCATAGTGTACACGTCGAACACGTTGTTGTTCACGCTGTACACGCCGATGCAGCAGAATGCGATGATGGCCGGGAACATCACGTGGTACGGCACGGTCAGCAGGCGCACCCACATGCCGATGAGCGGCAGGTTGAGCAGCACCAGCATGAAGTTGCCAACCCACATGGAGGCGATGACGCCCCAGAACAGGTCGGGCTTCTCCGTCACCACGTTCGGTCCGGGCGTGATGCCCTGAATGATGAGCGCGCCGATCATCAGCGCCATCACCGGGTTGGAGGGGATGCCCAGCGTGAGCATGGGGATGAAGGAGGTCTGCGCGCCGGCATTGTTGGCGCTCTCCGGCCCCGCCACGCCCTCGATGGCGCCCCGCCCGAACTCGCGCGGGTGCTTGGAAAGCTTCTTCTCGATGGAATAGGAGGCGAAGGAGGAGAGCATGGCGCCGCCGCCCGGCAGGATGCCGAGGAAGGAGCCGAGCGCCGTGCCGCGCAGCACGGGCGCGATGATGCGCTTGAACTCCTCCTTGGTCAGCAGCAGGCTCTTCACCTTGGCCGCCACGAGCGAGCGCTGGTGCTCGTCCTCGAGGTTGCGGATGATCTCGCTGATGCCGAACATCCCCATGGCCAGTGCCACGAAGTCGAAGCCGTCGGAGAGCTCCTGCAGCTCAAAGGTGAAGCGCGGCGTGCCGGTGTAGATGTCCTGGCCCGAGAGGCCGAGGATCAGGCCCAGCACGATCATGGCGATGGCCTTGACCACCGAGCCCGAAGCCAGCGTGACCGATGCGATGAGGCCGAGCACCATCAAAGAGAAGTATTCCGGCGGCCCGAACTGCAGCGCGAGATTGGCGAGCGGCGGCGCGAACACAGCGAGCAGGAAGGTGGCCACCGAGCCGGCGAAGAAGGAGCCCAGCGCCGCCGTGGCGAGCGCCGCGCCGGCGCGGCCCTTGCGGGCCATCTGGTGGCCATCGATGGCGGTGACCACCGAGGACGATTCGCCCGGCAGGTTGATGAGGATGGCCGTGGTGGAGCCGCCGTACTGCGCGCCGTAATAGATGCCGGCGAGCATGATGAGGGCGGACACCGGCGGCAGCCCGAAGGTGAGCGGCAGCAGCATGGCGATGGTCGCCACCGGACCAAGGCCGGGCAGCACGCCGATCAGCGTGCCGAGCAGCGCGCCGA
>JAEZMT010000067.1 GCA_023442085.1 Pseudomonadota bacterium
TGCTGGAAACCCATGCGCTGGGCTATTTCCTCTCCCTCGGCCATCTGGAAAACTGGGCGGAGCACCACCCCACCCACGAAGCCATCTTCAGCGCCGCCATCGCCCGCTATCGCAAATACGGCAAGGCTAACCAGCTGCGCACCTGGCACGAGGTGTTCGTGCTGCCCGAGGTCGACAAACACCAGTTCGAATACGTGAACTGCGCGCCGGGAACGGGGCTGCTCGGCTTCCTGCCGGGGGAGCGGGTGTAGAGCCAACCGGTTCAGGCATCGTCACGTCGTCATGCCCGGGCTTGTCCCGGGCATCCACGTCAGGACGCATACGCTCCGCGTCAAGAGCTGTTCCCAGCCTCACCACGTGGATGGCCGGGACAAGCCCGGCCATGACGGCCTCCGGAGACTGGGCCCGCCCGCCCTCCGCTCCCTCAGAACTCCGTCAAATACGCCGCATCCCGTTGCACCACCTCGGCGAGGTGCTGGAGCACGGCGCGGAAGCGGCCCATGAACTCCAGGTCCTCGTGGACGCTCACATAGATGTCGCGCATCACCACCACCTCGTCGGTGAGGATGGGGATGAGGCGCGGATTGCTCTTGGCCGAGAACAGCGGCAGAAGGCCGATGCCGGCACCGCGCGCCACCGCATTCTGCTGGGCGTGCATGGAGGTGGAGCGGAACGACACCTTCAGCGGCTCCAGCACATCGAGCAGCCAATGCACCGGCTGAATGGCGACGAGATCCTCCACATAGTCCACGAAGGTGTGGGACGGCAGCTCCGCCCGCGTCCTCGGCATGCCGAAGCGCCGCACATAGTCCGGCGCCGCATACAGCGCGAGGCGGAAGGCGCCGATCTTGCGGACGGCCAGGCGCTGGCCCTGCGGCGGCACGAAGGAGATGGAGATATCCGCCTCGCGCTTGGTGAGATTGATGAGGTGGCGCTCGGTGACCAGCTCCACCACCAGCCCCGGCTCCTTCTCCGCCAGTTCCGCGAACCGCTCGGCGAGGTAGAAGGCGCCGATGCCCTCCATGGAGGCGACGCGCACATGCCCGCGCGGCGCACTGGGCGCCGCCTGCAAGGTCTCCTCGACCCCCACCGCCTCCTGCTCGATGCGCTCGGCGACAGCAAACAGGCGATGGCCCGGCTCGGTCAGCACGAAGCCGTCGGGCTTACGGTCAAACAGCTTGAGGGAAAGGTCCTTCTCCAGCTCGCTGATGCGGCGGGAGACCGTCGTGTGGTCCACCTTCAGCCGCCGCGCCGCCGGCATCAGCCGGCCCTGCCGCGCCAGTTCGAGGAAGAAGATCAGGTCGTTCCAGTTGAACATGGCTGAAGGTCCGCGCACCCCGCTCCGGTGATAGCAGCAGCCGACGCGCCGCCCAACCCCGCCCCGGTTGCAGGGGAACGGTCAGGCGAAGACACGGGCGCGCGGATCGGTTAAGCCTTGCGCCCCGCCTCTCCCGTCGCCCCACGGATCGCTCATGCCGGTGAATGACACGCTCGACGCCTTCGTCTCCCACGGCCATTTCGAACTTGCTCCCGCAATCGCCGGGCCGCTTGACGGCCTCTCCTTCGCGCTGAAGGACCTGTTCCATGTGGCCGGCGTGCCCACCGCGGCCGGGAGCCCGGCGTGGCTGGCGAGCCATCCCGTGCCGTCCGAGACTGCACCGGTTGTGGACATCCTGCGCGGCGCCGGCGCGCGCCTCGTGGGCAAGACCCATACCGACGAGATGGCCTGGAGCCTCAACGGCGAGAATCACCATTACGGCACGCCCATCAACCCCGCCGCGCCGGGGCGCATTCCCGGCGGCTCCTCCTCCGGCTCGGCGGCGGCGACGGCGGGCGGGCTCGTCGACTTCGCCATCGGCTCGGACACCGGTGGCTCGGTGCGCCTGCCGGCGAGCTATTGCGGCCTGATCGGCCTGCGGCCGACCCATGGACGCATCCCCATCGACGGCGCCGTTCCTCTGGCGCCGTCCTACGACACGGTCGGATGGTTCGCCCGCGACGGGGAGACGTTCGCAAAGGTCGGCGCCGTGCTGCTTGGGGGCCTTCAATCGATGCCCGCGCCCCGGCTTCTCCTCGCCCGCGACCTGTTCGAGGCGGCCGGGCCGAAGGTGTCGGCAGCGCTGGCGCCGGCCCTAGCGCGGATCACGGCCCTCCATGGGGCGGCGGAGGAGGTGGACGTGGCCCATGGCGCGCTGCCCCACTGGCGCAATGCCTTCCGCATCCTGCAATCGGCCGACGCCTGGGCGGCGCACGCCGACTGGGTGCGCACGGCCCAGCCGGACTTCGGCCCAGGCGTGAAGGAGCGTTTCGCCGCCGCAGCCACCCTCGATCCCACCGAGGTGGCCGAGGCGCGCGCCCTGCGGGACGAGGTGCGGGCGCGGATCGATGCGCTCCTGGGCGAAGACGGCATTCTCCTCCTGCCCACCGCCCCCGGCATCGCGCCGCTGCGCGGTACGCCACTTGCCGACCTTGAGGCCTTCCGCGCCCGCGCCATCGAGCTTCTGTGCCTGTCCGGCCATGCCGGGACGCCGCAGATCTCCCTGCCGCTGGCGACGCTGGACGGCTGCCCGCTCGGCCTCTCAGCCATGGCGCCGCGCGGCAAGGACGAGATGCTGCTCGCCCTCGCCTGCGCACTGGGCTGAACCAGAACTAGTTCTTACGTCCGGCGGGGGCGCCGGCCACGTACTGGATGGCCCGATGAATCAGCTCGGCGAGATTCGTCGCGCCGAGCTTGGCCTTCAGCTGGGAGCAGGTGTTGGCCACCGTCTTGTAGCTCACGCCCAGTTCGTCGGCGATCTGGCCATAGGCCTTGCCTTCGGCCAGCAGCGCCAGCGCCTGCAG
>JAEZMT010000390.1 GCA_023442085.1 Pseudomonadota bacterium
CCAGCAAGTCATTCCCGATGTCGTGGATGTCTATCTTCATCCGGCGGGACCAGGGGGACGACGGGTCGCCGGCGAATTGACCGACGCGAATGTAGACGAATCTCCGCTCGGCACCTTCGCGGCGCACCTGATCGCCGAAGACCTTCGAGCCCGGACCCATGCGAACCTGAAAGTCGAAATGGAGCGGCTCGCCCGCGCGCGACCATTTCGGATCGAGCGGTGTCTCGTCCTTCGCCTGAAGACTATGCACGACACCGATCACCGGCTGCTCGATGGTGACCCGCAAACGGATCAGGCTCTGATCTGTTTTTGCCATGCGCGTTCATACCACAAGGCGCACAAGCCAAACGGGACAGGTCGGCCCGATCGGCAGGAAGCCCCTCACGACCCCGGAAATAGCTCCACATGCGTCTGCCCCGTCCGGGCGAAATAGACGGCGCGGCGGCCGGGGAAGGAGACGATGTAGCCGGCGCAGCCGGCCGCCGCCGCCTTTTCGCAAAAGCCGCGATAGGTGTAGCCGGGGGCCTGCTGCTGGGCCTCGCGTATGGCGGCGGTGAGGCCGGCGTCGTCGAGGGTGGGGGCGATGGCGGTCGCCGCCTTGTGGGTGGGCAGTTCCAGGCTGTCGCCGCTCGGCAAATAATAGGTGGCGGTGGCGCGCCGGAAGTCCACCGCATAGCTCTCGAAACCGGCGGCCATGAGCGCCCCGACGATGGCGGGGAAGTTCGCGGTGTCGCTCTCGGCCGCGGCGAGGCAGGCCCGCGCGGCGGCATTTTGCTCTTCGGTCATTTGGCTTCCTCTCGGTCAGTCATTCCACGGGAACGGCGGTCATTCGGCCGTGCTCGGCCACCCGCCGCAGAAGCTGCTCCAGCGTCTCCCGCTCGGCCGGCGTCAGGCAGTCGAAGAAGGCGGCATCGTTGGCATCGGCGAGGCCGGCGAGGTCCGGCACGAGGGCGCGGCCGGCCTCGGTGAGGGCCAGCGTCTGGGCGCGGCCATCGCTGGCGCTGGCGGTGCGCACCAGAAGGGATTTGGCGATGAGCCGGTCGGCGAGGCGGGTGATGGCGCCGCGCGTCATGCCCATCTCCTCGGCGAGGCGGCTGGGCGGGAGCGGCGTGCGATCGTAGAGCGCCCGCATCAGCGCCCACTCGGCCACCGTCACGCCTTGCCCTGCGAGCCGGACCGCGAAGGCGTGGGAGACGTGGTTAGACACCCGCCGCAGCCAGAAGCCGAGATGGCGGGTGAGATCTGGCACGGGCGGGGCGGAAGCCATGAGCACCTCGTTTGTTGACTAAGAAACTACCTATGAAATGGTTTCTTAGTCAACCATCTTCGATCAACGCGCAGAAGCGTCGCCCGTAAGGGAACCGCGCGGCGCGGTTCGAGTTGATAGGCCAGCAGAGACAAGACTTAAGCCTCACGACTTCGACTTGTCTTTGCGCGCAGGCCAGTCGAGCCCGCGCACCGTTTCAGGCATACGACGGCATAGCTTGGCGCGACTGCGCGCACGGCAAGTGCTTCGGTGCATCTTGAACAGGGCCATAGGGCTATAACCCGTTCCCACGAGGAGGATGACATGAAGATGATGCCGATCTACGCTGCGACCGCGGCTGTTCTTCTTTCCACCACCGCCATGGCTCAGACGGCGGCCCCCTCCACCACCGCGCCTCAGGCGACCCCGGCCGCCCCGACCGGCACCATGGGCGCCGCCAGCAGCTCCGCCGCCACCGCGCCCACCTTCGTGACGCGCCAGATGGCCGACCAGCACATGGCGTCCAACCTCATCGGCACCGCCGTGCGCGGCCCGGCCGACGAAAACCTCGGCGAGATCAATGATCTCGTGATCGACCGCGCCGGCAACGTGGCGGCCGTGGTGATCGGCGTCGGCGGTTTCCTCGGCATCGGCGAGAAGGACGTGGCCGTGCCGTTCCAGTCCGTCGAGGTCACCCGCATGGACGGCAAGAACCGTATGGTGCTGCGCAAGACCAAGGATGAGCTGAAGAACGCCCCGACCTTCACCGAGGCGGACGCCACCCCGGCCACCACCGGCAGCGTGAACAACAACAACCGTCCGGCCACCACCCCGCCGGCCACGGCTCCCGCCGCCCGCTGATCCCCAACGGTCTTCGGGGAGAGGGTGCTGTGATGGCCTTTCTCTCCGCAAGCCTCTGGAATTAAAGCACCAGCCGGCCCAGGCCCCATGGCCCGGGCCGGCATCGTCACGTCCGGCCTCCCCGCCGGAGCGGAACGAACAGGGCCAGCGGCGGTTGATCCCGCGGCAGTTGCGGGGGCAATGTGGCGGCCCGATCGCCACAGGGAGCAGGGATGAACCTGTCCAGTCGAGGCCCCGCCGGCCTCTTCCTGAAAATCATCGCGGAGCCGCGGCCTCTCTGGTGGCGCCTCGTCTTCGCCGGCACCGTCATCGGCGGGGCGCTGGCGATTCGTCTCGGCCTCCTCCTGTGGGTGATCGATTTTCCGCCCTACCTGTTTCAGCTGCCCGCCATCATCCTGGTGTCGCTGGTCAGCGGGCCGGAGATCGGGCTTGCCGCGGTCGCGCTGCTCGCCGGCGTCAATGCGGCGCTGGTGCCGGAAGCGGGTAACGGCGTCGTCGCCGGCTCGCCGCTGGCCTCGCTGCTCTCCTTCGTCATCAATGCCATTGCCGTCTGGGGCATCGCTTCCCTCGTGCGCAGCATCCTGCGCCGGCTGGAATCGGCCCATGCCGCTCTGCTGTCGGCAGCGAGCGAGCAGACCGCCGTGGTGGCGACGCTGGAGGCGCTGCTGGCCCACGCCCCCGTCGGCTTCGCCTTCTTCGACGCGCAGCAGCGCTTTATCCGCGTCAACGAGATGCTGGCCCGCATCGACGGCATCCCCGCCGGTGAGCACGCCGGGCGCTCCCTCACCGACATACTGCCCCAGCTGGCCGAAGCCGTGACCCCATCACTGGAGCGGGTGCTCGCCACCGGCGAGGTCATCGCCGACGTGGAGCTGGAAGGCGCGACGCCCGCCTTGCCCGGCATGTGGCGGCATTTCCTCGTCAGCTATTTCCCGGTGCGCACCACCGGTCAGGGCATCAGCCTCGTCGGCATGATCGTGGTGGAGATCACCGAGCGCAAACGCGCCGAGAAGGCCATCGCCGCCAGCGAGCAGCGCTACCGCCTGCTCGCCGAGGCCCTGCCGAAGATGGTGTGGACCTCCGCCCCCACCGGGTCAGGGGACTATTACAATCGCCGCTGGGCCGAATACACCGGTGTCGAGCCGCCGCCCGGCGAGGTGGTGGAGTGGCACGCCTTCCTCCATCCGGAAGAGAAGAGCGGCGTGATGGGCGCGTGGCACGCCAGCCTGTCCAGCGGCAACCCTTTCTCGCGCGAATGCCGCTTCCGCGCCAAGGACGGGACGTATCGCTGGTTCCTGTGCCGCGCCGTGCCGGTGCGCGACGAGGACGGGCGGGTGGACCGCTGGTACGGTAGCTGCACCGACATCTCCGAGATCGTCGCCGCGCGCGAGGCGCTCTCGCGAACAAACGAGGACCTTGAGCGCCTCGCCGCCGCCCGCACCATGCAGCTCGCCGAGGCGAACTCGCTGCTCAAGCTGGAGATGGACGAGCGCCTGAGGGCCGAATCCCAGCTCCGGCAGGCGCAGAAGATGGAGGCGGTGGGCCAGCTCACCGGCGGCATCGCGCACGATTTCAACAATCTGCTTACCATCATCATCGGCAACATCGAGGCCGCCGAGCGCCGGGTGCCGTCCGATCCGAAGGACGCCCGCACCCAGGAGATCAAGACCGAGGAAATCCGCCGCTTCCTCGACTACGGCCGACAGGGCGCGCTCCGGGCGGCCGTCCTCACCCAGCGCCTGCTCGCCTTCTCCCGCCGCCAGCCGCTCGACCCGCGCCCCACCGACGCCAACCGCCTCGTCACCGGCATGTCCCACATGCTGCGCAGCGCGCTGGGCGAGCGGGTGATGGTGGAGACCGTGCTGGCCGGCGGGCTCTGGCGCACGGAGATCGACCACAACCAGCTGGAGAATGCGATCCTCAATCTCGCGGTGAACGCGCGCGACGCCATGATCGAGGGCGGCAAGCTCACCATCGAGACCGCCAACGCCTATCTGGACGAGGCCTATTGCGCCGCCCACGAGGACCTGACGCCCGGCCAGTACGTGGCGATCTTCGTCACCGACACCGGCATGGGCATGTCGGAGGATGTGCGCGCCCGCGCGTTCGAGCCCTTCTTCACCACCAAGGGCCCGAAGGACGGGACGGGACTTGGCCTCAGCCAGGTCTACGGCTTCGTGAAGCAGTCCGGCGGGCATGTGATGATCTATTCCGAGCGCGGCGAGGGCACCACGGTGAAGCTCTATCTGCCGCGGCTGGAGGAGAGCGCCACCACCGCCGAGCCGGCCCCGGCGCGCGCCGAGACCGAAAGCCGCGCCGCCCCCGCCACCGTGCTGATGGTGGAGGACGACGACCAGCTCCGCGCCCTCGGCGCCGCCTCGCTTCGGGAGGCCGGCCATACGGTGATCGAGGCGGCGGACGCCGCGGCGGCCCTCGACGCGGTATCGCGCGGCGCCCGCCCGGACCTTCTCTTCACCGACGTGCGGCTCGGCGACGGGATGGATGGACGCGGCCTCGCCGACGCGATGAAGCGGCGGATGCCGCGCGCGCGGGTTCTCTTCACCACCGCCTACGCCCGCAACGCGGTGGTGCATCAGGGGCGGCTCGATCCGGGCATGAAGCTCCTGACCAAGCCCTACAGCCAGTCCGACATGGTCGCCAAGGTGAACGGAATGCTGGATGAACCTGCCCTCAGGGGGGCCGTCCTCCTGGTGGAGGACGAGCCCTTCGTCGCCATGGTGGCGAGCCAGATCCTGGAGGATCAGGGCTTCAAGGTCACCATTGCCTCCCACGGCGAGGCCGCGCTCGCGCACGCCCGCGCCGCCAGGACCGACATCGGCCGCGACGCTCTGGTGCTCGCCATCGTTGACATCGGCCTGCCGGACATGCGCGGCGACGAGGTTGTGCGCCGGCTGGGCGAGATCGCACCCGACCTGCCGGTCATCGTCGCCTCGGGCTATGCCACGCAGGACCTGACGGGGCTGTTCGGGGATCGCTCGGACGTGGGCGTCATCTCGAAGCCCTACGACGGCGCGACGCTGGTGGCGGCGCTGGAGCGGCTCGGGTTCCGGATGACGGAATAGGGCGTCAGCGACGCCCCTAAAAGCAAATGGCCGGGACGCGCCCGGCCATGATGGTTCGTTTCAAACGGGAGCGCCGGTCACGTCGACCGGCTCCGGTCAGCGGCGCAGCAGGATCTGGCCGAGGATGACGCCGACGCCGGCGGCGATGGCGCAGGCCTTGATGGGCTGCTCGCGGATGCTCTCGCGCAGGCTGACGACCTGGTCCTCGGCCCAGTCGCCCACCTCGACGGCGGCGGACTCGGCATCGCCCTTGGCGCCCTTCACCGAATGCTTGGCGGTCTTGCCGAGGGTCTCCAGCAGCTTGGTGAAATCGGCCTTGAGCTGATCGAGGTCAGACTTCACGTCGTGCAGGTTGGCCTCGGCGGCGGAGGCCGAGGAAGCGGCGGGGGATGTCACGATCTGCGGCTTGTCGACCATGGTTGTCTCCGGCAGGGTTGTCACGAAGCGCGGTGGAGCTGGCGCCGGCCGGATGGCCGAGGCGTTCCGCTCCGGGTCCGCTCGGGAGTGTAACGACCGACACGGCAATTGCGTGCCCGGGAAAGTTCGTAGTCCGCGCGATTTCCGCGAAGATCTTTGTAAAGACGACGCGCGCCCCGCTGTTTCGGGCTGGCGCGCGCGATCCTGATCAGGCGCTGCGCGCGGTTTCGGGCTCGGCGCGGGCCTCGTGGAAGAACAGCGCCTGCGCCACCGTCGCCTTCACCGTCTCGGTGAGGAACGGCTTGGTGATGAGATAGGTCGGCTCCGGCCGCTCGCCCGTGAGCAGGCGGTCCGGGAAGGCGGTGATGAAGATCACCGGCACGTTGAAGCTCGCGAGGATCTCGGTCACCGCCTCGATGCCGGACGAACCGTCGGCGAGCTGGATGTCGGCCAGCACCAGCCCGAAGTTACCGCCCTGGGCCAGTTCCACCGCCTTGGAATGGGTGGGGGCGACGCCGATGACCTCGTGACCGAGCTCGGTGACGAGAGTCTTCAGATCGAGCGCGATCACCCATTCGTCCTCGATGATAAGCACGCGGGTGGCGAGCTGGCGGTCGATTTCCCGCTGCGCGGAGATGACCTGCGCCTCCACATCGGAGAGCGTGATGCCGAGGATGGTGGACGCCTCGGCGAAGGAGAAACCCTCCATTGCGGTCAGAAGCAGCGCCACGCGGGAGGACGGGTCCATGGCCTGAAGCCGCGCATCCGCCCGCGACGGCACCTGCCCGCCGGAGGACTGGCGGTTCCAGGTTTCGTGGAACGCCTTGTAGAGCGCGACGCGCGGCGAGACGGCCTGATCGACCGCGACCTTGCCGTCCAGGATCGCCTGCAGGGTGTTCTGCACCAGGAGGTCGCCGGCCGCCTGCGATCCCATCAGGGCGCGCGTATAGCGGCGCAGGAACGGGAGCTGCTTGATGAGCGGATTGGAAGCCATGCGGAATTTTCCCTGCCAAGCTGTACGGGACCAAGCGGATGGCCTTTTGAACCACCGTACCGAGCGCCACCGTGATTCAGGCCAACGTGGTTCGGGCCAAGTTGAAGCCAAACCCCGGTAACGCTTGCGTGCGCGACAAGTTCCACCCCGATGGAACCGGTTCGCCGCAAATCGCATTATAGTCCGAAGCGAGCCCAGCGGGAGCGGCACCGTGACCGCGTTCGTAACGGTGCGCGGCGATTCAAGGTGAACCGCCGGGGACGCCGGACGTTCCTGGACGGAATGAAAAGCGCCACTCAGGCGTCAGGGCAGGACCCAATCTCGCGGTCTTATCCTCTCGGTTGCGTGCTGGCGACAGCCGGTCCCCCGTGTCCGACGTCGCCGTGACCGGTTGGCGCCTTGCGGCGTCATCCGGGTTGGCGGTGTGGGCGTAAGGTCAGACGGCCTGCGCCGTCGTGTCGCCGCAGGTGGATGCGGTGAGAGGACGGGTTGGTGGTGGTCGGAAACGCTGTCGGGGCGACGGCGCGTTGTACTCGTAAGGCGTTTTGGCGGAGCGACGATGGATCTCGAACGGGCGCAGGCCGCCAAATCCCGCGAGGGGGGTTCGCGCGAAACGTCTCGCGAGCGCCTCGCGCGAGGTGCTGGCCGTGATCCCGGCTCGGGCGAAGGCGGCGGTCTGTTCGGCGCATCCGGCGCCCGGCCGCGCACGCTGTTCGACAGCGTGCGGCGGCGCCTGATCCTGATGGTGCTTCTGGCCCTCGCCCCCATCGCCGCCCTCAACATCGTCCAGGGCGTGATGCAGCTGTCCGCCGCCGAGGAGGACGCCCGCCAGAACCTGCTACGCCATGCTCTGGCGGCCGCAGCTGCCCAGCAGAACGTCATCGCCTCGGCGGAAAACGTGCTCTACGCGCTCCAGAACGTGGAAGAGGTGCGTAGCTCCGGCCCGAGCTGCCGGGCGACCCTGCGGGGCGCGACCGTTTCCTTGCCCTTCGTGGCCAATATCGGTGTCATCGATGCCGCCGGGCGCATCACTTGCTCGGCCCTGCCCACCACCGATACCGACATGAGCGACGATGCCTGGTGGCTTTCGGCCGTCCGGCAGCCCGGCTTCAGCCTGTCGGGACGGGTACGGAGCACCGCCGCTAACCGCGACGTGCTGGTGGGCTTCCTGCCCCTGCGCGATGCATCGGGCCGGCTCGAGGGCGGCTTGGCGCTGGGCATCGAGATCGGCTGGCTGGACAATCTTTTGCGCCAGCAGGTGCCGCCAACCGATGGCGTGGTCGCGGTGTTCTCCGCGTCCGGCGAGGAACTGGTCTCCAATTCGCGCACCCTCAGCGGCGCCCTGTTCCAGGCCGCGCCCTTCGCCGCGCCGGACAACGCGCTGCGGGAAAGCAACGACCCCTCCGGCCGGCGCTGGACCTATGCCACCACCCCCCTCGGGCGGGAGGGCATGGTGGTGGCCTACGCCTCCCCGTCCGACCGCCTGTTCGGCTGGACCCTGGTGACGGTAGCGGCGAGCTTCGCCTTGCCGGCGCTGGTGATGGTGGCCTCGCTCATCGCCCTGTGGGTGGCGGTGGACCGCATCGTGCTGCGCTGGCTGCTCTATCTGCGCCGGGTCACGGCGGTCTATGCGCAAGGACACTACGGCTTCCGGCCGACGCGGCTCGATTCGGCGCCGAGCGAATTCCGCATGCTCGGCCAGTCGGTGGAGCACATGGCCTATGCCGTGCGGCAGCGGGATGCGCGCCTGCGCGAGAACCTCGCGGAGAAGACGGCGCTGGTGCGCGAAATCCACCACCGCATCAAGAACAGCCTTCAGGTGGTGGTGAGCCTGCTGTCGCTCTATGGCGGCGGTATCGGCAAGGGCGAGGACCGGAAGCGCTTCGACCAGTTGCGCACCCGCGTCAACACCCTCGCCCTGGTCCACCGCATCCTCTACGAGGCGAGCGACGGCTCACAGGTGCGTCTCAGCGAGCTGCTCGGCGAACTCGCCTCTCTGATCGAGGGCTCGTCCGACAAGAACCTGCGCCTGATGGTCGAGGCCGAGGAGACGCGGCTGCCCACCGACATGGCGGTTCCCCTCGCCCTGATGGTGGTGGAGCTGGTGCTGGGCCTGTCGCTCCGGCCCGGCAGCACCTCCCTCGGCATGCTCATCACCGGCTCGGTAGAGGCCGACCGCCTGCGCCTGGTGCTCACCGGCGCCGCCGACGCGCCGGAGGAGCCGTCCGGCCTCGCCGGCGGTTTCGCCGCCCAGCTCGGCGGAACCCTCACTCGGGACCACACCGGCGAGGCGCTGGTGATCGTGGGGGATTTCCCTTGTCCCTCAATCGCTTCCCCGGATACCACAGCGCCGGGGGGCGCCTCGCGCGTGTAGGCCCGCACGAAAGCGCGATTTCCTTGGAACCACAGTCCTTCCGGCTTCGTTACACCTTGGACCGTCCTGGCCACCCCACCGGCCGGAGGGCGGCCTATTGGCTTCAGTGCGGGCCGTTCGCGTTCCGGCACTCATGACCGGGTGCACCGGCCGGGTGCCGCGACGAGCGGCCGATCGCAGTCGGAGGAAAAGGGCACATGGACAAGGCGCGAACCAAGGGCACCTCCCAGCGCGGCTTTGCGGCGATGGACGCGGAAAAGCAGCGGGCCATCGCGCGCAAGGGCGGCGAGAGCGTCCCGGCCGAGAAGCGCAGCTTCTTCCAGAATCGGACGCTGGCGGCTGAGGCCGGCCGCAAGGGCGGCCAGAGCGTCGCCGACGATCAGCGCAGCTTCTCGCGGGATCGCACCCTCGCCTCGCAGGCGGGGCAGAAGGGCGGTCAGAAGAGCGGCCAGACCACTGGCACGGGCAACGGCGGCGCCTGACCGCGCCGCCTGAAAAAGGCTGATGCCAGATCCGCCGTCCGCAGCTGTGCTGCGGACGGGAACCGGAAGCGCAGCCGCAGCGTTATCATGAGGTCTCGCCAAAAAGTGGCCCGTGGGCCCGCTTTGGCCTCCGCCCGGCCGATGGGAAGCCTGGCGCGGACATGTCGCCACAAAAGTCACGATTGCCGGAAAGAATAGGCCGCCTGATGGACCTGCCCGCGCCGAGCGAAAGGACCCGCCAAGAGATGGACGCCGCCGCCCTGCGCACGCAGGTGCTGGAGTTCCTTCCAGCGGTGCGCGCCTTCGCGCGTTCGCTGACGCGCAATCGCACCGAAGCCGACGACCTTGTCCAGGAGACGCTGCTGAAAGCGCTCTCCAACATCGACAAGTTCGATCCCGGTACGAACCTGCGCGCGTGGCTGTTCACCATCCTTCGCAACACCTACTACACTGAGATCCGCAAGCGCCGGCGCGAGAACGACGGCATGGCCGCTCTCGCCCAGCAGGACACCAACATCGGTCCGAGCCAGGAATGGTCGGCCACCCTCACCTCCCTGAAGGACGCCCTCGCCCGGCTGCCCGACGACCAGCGCGAGGCGCTGGTGCTGGTGGGCGCGGCGGGCCTCTCCTACGAGGAGGCGGCGGAGGTCTGCGGCTGCGCGCTCGGCACCATCAAGAGCCGCGTCAACCGCGCCCGCGCCAAGCTTCTCGTGCTCATGGGCGCCGAGGACACGGCGGACGTGGTGGAAGGCGACGCGGTGGCCCTTTCGGCCGCGCGGAGCTAGAGGCGAGGCCCGCGCACCGCGCGGGTGCTTGACACAGGCGCCGGGGCGTCGCTTGGTTCGCCCATGACATCTTTCGCCCGGAAGGACGTCGCCCCGAACACAGCCGCCGAGGCGCGGCGCGAGGCGGACGAGCCCCATTCCCCCGTGGTGCGATTCGGTGCCGGTGCCCCGCTCAGGCTGGACGCGGGCGTCGAGCTGAACCACCTGCAGATCGGCTACCAGACCTACGGCGAGCCCAATGCCGCCGGCACCAATGCGGTGCTGGTGTGCCACGCGCTGACCGGCGACCAGCATGCCGCGAGCCTCAATCCCGTCACCGGCAAGCCCGGCTGGTGGGAGACCATGGTGGGGCCGGGCAGGCCGATCGACACCGAGCGCTTCTTCGTCATCTGCGCCAACGTGCTCGGCGGCTGCATGGGCACCACCGGCCCCGCCTCCACCGATCCTTCGACCGGGCGGCCCTACGGCCTCGACATGCCGCTGGTGACCATTCGCGACATGGTGAACGCGCAGGCCATGCTGCTCGACCATCTCGGCATCGAGAAGCTCCTGTGCGTGGCCGGCGGCTCCATGGGCGGCATGCAGGTGCTGCAATGGGCGGCGAGCTATCCCGAGCGGCTGTTCGCGGCCATGCCGATTGCCACCGGCGCGCGCCACTCGGCGCAGAACATCGCCTTCCACGAGGTGGGCCGCCAGGCGGTGATGGCCGATCCCGACTGGCGCGGCGGACGCTATCTGGCGGAAGGGGTGACGCCCCATCGCGGGCTCGCGGTGGCGCGCATGGCGGCGCACATCACCTACATGTCGGACCAGTCGCTGCACAACAAGTTCGGCCGCCGGCTGCAGAACCGCGAGATGCCCACCTTCGGCTTCGATGCCGATTTTCAGGTGGAGAGCTATCTGCGCCACCAGGGCGAATCGTTCGTGCAGCGGTTCGATCCCAATTCCTATCTCTACGTGACGCGGGCCATGGACTATTTCGACCTCGCGGCGGACTACGGCGGCGTGCTGGCCAATGCCTTCCGCGGCTCGAAGACGCGCTTCTGCGTCGCCTCCTTCACCTCGGACTGGCTGTTTCCCACCGAGGAGTCCCGCGCTATCGTCCATGCGCTGAACGCCTCGGGCGCCAGCGTCTCCTTCACCGAGATCGAGAGCGACAAGGGCCACGACGCCTTCCTTCTGGAAGAGCCGCAATTGTTCGCCATCGCCCGCGGCTTCCTCGACAGCGCGGCGCGCGCCCTCGGCCTGCCGGCCGGGAGGGGCATGTGAGCATCGCCTTGCGCCAGCCGGTGCTGGATGAAAGCGCCGTCCGCGACCAGGGCGGGCGCGTCGATCTCGTGGTGGTGGCCGAAATGGTCGCCCCCGGCTCGCGCGTGCTCGACGTGGGCTCCGGCGACGGGGCGCTGCTGGAGCTTCTGGCCACCACCCGCAATTGCGACGCGCGCGGCATCGAATTATCCCGCGAAGGCGTGAACGCTGGCGTGGCGCGCGGGCTCGCCATCATCCAGGGCGACGCGGACGTGGACCTCGCCCATTATCCCGACGACGCCTTCGACTATGTGATCCTGTCCCAGACCCTCCAGGCCACCCGCCGGCCGCGCTGGGTGCTGGAGCAGATGCTGCGCATCGGCCGCCGGGCGGTGGTGTCCTTCCCCAATTTCGGCCACTGGCGCTCGCGCCTCGACCTCTTGGTCAACGGCCGCATGCCGGTGACGGACAACATGCCCATCGCCTGGTACGAGACCCCCAACATCCACTTCTGCACCATCCGCGACTTCGTGGCCCTGGTGGAGGTGCTGGACGCCCGCATCGAGAAAGCCGTGGCGCTGGATTCCTCCGGCCACCGCGTGCGCGTGAACATGCCGTGGTGGGTGTGGAATTTGCTCGGCGAACAGGCGGTGTTTCTGCTGACGCGGGAGCGGTAGGGCCGTCAGTAAAGGTCAAGAAGCGCGACACAACCACAGATAGATGACGCCATTTGACAAAATCCCTCAGCCCTGCTACCCTCCCGGCTCTTTTAGGAGCAGGAACGGAGTTCCGGCCTTGGCCGAGTAAAAGAGCCGGGAGGGTAGCAGGCACTGGCTCGGTTGAAATTCAGTCCAGAAACTGCATATTGAGAGTGGCCTTAGAGCCGCAGTGGAGTGGATTGATTTTTTGGAGATGTGACATGGCAGCTAGGCTTAAGGACGATGGCGTCCAGTTTGAGCAAGCGCTGGTGGTCCATCCGAAGGGCCTGCGGAAGCTTGAGAAGGCTGTGAAAACCCCCAAGGAACCGACCTTGGCGCTGGTGAGATTGATGGCTGGGCGATACGATGCAAGAAAGCTCAAGTGACGACAATTTAAACGCCACAGCAGATACGTCCGATCTTCCTGAAATTCAGCTCGAAATTAACCCCCTCGGGACCCACCCGAGGGGTAATTTTTGTTGCGGGGTTAGCCGCATCGACAATTTTTTCAAGAACAATGCCCGCAAAGATCATCAAGCATATAAGGTTAGAGTTTTCGTGGCGACCGAAGAAGGCCAAGAATGCCCTGTTGGGTTTTATTCTCTTACGTTGACCGCGCTCTTACCTTCACACGTATCAAAAAACGCAACGAAGAAATTCGATCGCGTTAAAGCGGTCCCCGCGATTTACCTGGCAATGATTGGCGTCACCGATAGCTTCCAAAAGAAGGGAGTTGGGCGTGCGCTTATTCAAAATGCGATCTCGCGAGCACTTCTTATCTCAGAACATGCCGGCGCATACGCGATTGTATTAGAAGCCTTGGACGAAAAAGTAGCTGCTTATTACAGGGAGCTTGGATTTGAGCCTTTCATCGAAGGCAAATTGCACATGTTCCTTGAATTGTCGATGTTGAGGCGGGCCGTCGCTGCTAGCTAGCGCCCTACAGACAAAGCCCCTCACCCCGCCGGCACCCCGCCCGGCACGAGAACCGGCTCCAGGGCCGGTTCGGCGATGCGGCTGGGGCGGCGGGCGGCGACGGGGCGGTAGAGCTGCTTGGTGGCTTCCACCACCAGCACGCCGGAAAATGGCAGCGACAGCCGCGCACCGATGCGCTCCCACGCCACCGCCGTATTCAGAAACCAGCGGCTCGGCGGCGCATAGAGCGCCTCGTCCCACCCCACCGGCGTGAAAAGCGCCTCGCGCAACAAGCTCACCACCTGCCCGCGGGAGAAGGGGCGGCCGTTGCCGAAAGGCGTGGTATCGAGCCGCGCCCACACGCCGCGCCGGTTGGGCACCACCGCCAGCAGCCGCCCCCCCGGCGCCAGCACGCGCCAGACCTCGCGCAGCATCTCGGCGGCGTTGGGCGTCATCTCCAGCGCGTGAACGATGACCACCCGATCCATGCTGGAAGTGGGAAACGGCAGCACCGTCTCGTCCGCGAGGGTGGCCAGCGTCGGCGCGGCGGAGGGCCACCGCACCACGCCCTGCGCCGCCGGCATCACCGCGAGGCAGCGCTCGGCCTCCTCCCGGAACACGCCGAGATAGGGTGTCGGGTAGCCGAGCCCCAGCACGCGCATGCCCGTCACATTGTCAAATCGGGCGCGGATGGTGCGGCCGAGCAGGCGGCGCGTCATGATTCCCACGGGCTGGGCGTAGAAATTGCGCAGGTCGACGACGTCGAGAAACATGCACCCTCGCTGTGGACAGCGGCCGGCCGGCCACACTTCCGCTCGCCCCCTTAATAGAGGATCATGCGCGCCGGGTCCGCAACCCGAGCCGTCAAGCCCGTCCCCTTCCGGAGATCGACACAGTGCCGGCCGACATCCGCCTGATCCCCTGCCTCGGTGACAATTACGCCGTCCTCATCCACGATCCCGTCACCGAGGCCACGGCGGTGGTGGACGTGCCCGAGCCCGGCCCGGTGATGACGGCGCTGGAGAAGGAGGGCTGGACCCTCACCCACATCCTCGTCACCCACCACCACGCAGACCACACCCAGGGCATCCCGGCGGTGAAGGCGCGCTATGGCGCCACCGTGGTCGGCCCCAAGGCGGAGGCGGACCGCATCCCCGGCCTCGACGTGGCGGTGGTGGATGGCGACCCCGTGGCGGTGGGCTCGCTGGTGGGCCGCGTGCTGGAGACCCCCGGCCACACCGCCGGCCCCGCCTCCTATTTCTTCGAGGGCGAGAAGCTGCTGTTCGCGGGGGACACCCTGTTCACCCTCGGCTGCGGGCGGGCGCTGGAATGCGAGCCGCCGGTGCTGTGGCAATCGCTGCAGCGGCTGCGCGCCCTTCCGGAAGACCTCGATGTCTATTCCGGCCATGAGTACACGCTCGGCAACGGCCGCTTCGCCCTCTCGGTCGATCCGGACAATGCGGACCTCGCGGCCATGTATGCCAAGGCGCAGGAACAGCGGGCCAAGGGCGAGCCGACCATGCCCTCGAAGCTCGGCGACGAGCTGAAGGCCAATCCCTTCCTCCGCGCGGACGATCCCGCCATGGCCGAGCGGCTTGAGATGCCCGGCGCGGACCCGGCCGAGGTGTTCACCGCGCTGCGCGAGCGCAAGAACAGCTTCAAGGGCTGAGGCGATGGGGTACACGGAGCGCGCCTCGCTCACCGCGGACGCGATAATCGCCCTGCTGGAGCTACAGCCCCACCCGGAAGGCGGATTCTTTCGGGAGACGTTTCGCGAGACGGCACCGGATGGCGGGCGCGGCGCGTCCACGGCCATCTATTTCCTGCTGCGCGCGGGAGAGCGCTCCCACTGGCACAAGGTGGATGCGTCTGAGATCTGGCATTGGCATGCCGGCGCGCCGCTGAGGCTGTCCATCGCCGAAGGCGCGGACCGGCGCGCTATTCTGCTCGGGCCGGATCTGGCGGCCGGGGAGCGGCCGCAGGGCGTGGTGCCGCCCTTTGCATGGCAGGCCGCCGAAAGCCTCGGCGCCTGGACGCTGGTCGGCTGCACCGTGGCGCCGGCCTTCGATTTTGCTGGATTTGAACTCGCTCCGCCGGGATGGGAGCCGGGCCAGCCCTAAGGCTCGCCCCTCACACCATCGCGCAAAGCGCTTCCATGCGGGCGCACACATCGCCGAGGCTCGGCTTGTTCGCACCGCTGCGCTCGGCCATGAGGAAATCGGCGAGATCGCCGGCTTCCTGCTGGCGCAGGAACTTCACCACGTCCTCGACGCTGGACACCCGTGTCTCGGCGTCACCAATCACGATCCGCAGAGAGGTCGGGGTGTTCAGAGGTCGGCTCTGGCCCATGGTCGTCTCCGTTCGTCGGCTACCGCCTCCGCTGTGGAGGCCGGCATCATCAGCCGGATAGTAAACGCGGCCTTATGGCGGCGGTTCCCGCCCCTGTCGCCATCGTGTCGATTTTCCTCACGCGCCGTGGGCGATGAGGTCCGGCAGGCGGCGGGTGAGGGTGCGCAGCACGCTCTGCGAGCCCTTGGACATGACCTCGAACACCGCGTCATTGGCGCCGTCCGTGCCGAAGCCGTCGTGAAAGAAGCGGAAATGGGTGCCGCCTTCGGGCGTGGGCGTCAGCGTCCAGGTCACCAGCGTGTCGATGTAATGGCCGAAGCCCTTCAGCTCCTCATGCCCGCCCTTCCAGCTGAAGGACAGCTCCTTTTCGGGAATGCAGCGCGTCACCTGGCACTGGAATTCGCCGTCCCACCGCTCGATGGGCCGGCCCCAGATGGTGAATTTGTGCCCCTCCAGCGGCTGGATGTCATTGGGAAAGAACCACACCGCGAGCCATTCGGAATCGGTGATGGCGCGCCACACCACATCCACCGGCTGGTCGAACTCGGCTTCGGTGAGAATGGAGCGGGTTTCGACGACATCCGACATGGAAGGATCTCCAAAAGCCATCAATGAAACGGGCACGCGGGCCTTCGGCTCGCGAAGCAAAAAGCGGACCTCAGGCGGTTTGCGACACAGGCGCCCGCGCTTCGAGCGCATCGCCGAAGGCGTGCGCGAAGGCGGCGCGGTCGGCCTCCTGCGGGAAAAGAATGTCCGCGCTCCATTCCGTGGTGCGCGTGCCGCCCGGCCAGTCGCGCGGGGCGCGATGCCAGCCGAGGGCCGGCCAGCGCGGATTGCGCCGCGTCTCGCCCGCTTCATCCCGCCAGGCGGGGCGGCCGAGGCTGGCGCCAAGCCACGCCATCACCTCCGGCCCGAAGGCGAGAGCGAAGGCGACGCCGTGGCGGATGCTGCGGGGCGGGGCGCGCACCAGCGTCTGGCCGATCACCGCATAGGCCGGCGGGCCGTCGTCCAGCGCCAGCTCGCGCATCACCAGCAGCCGGAAGCCGCTCGCGATGGCCTCGGCCGGCACGGCGGCGATGGCGGTGGGGTCATCGCGGCGCATCAGAAGCCCCCCTTGGCACCTTTCCTGCTACGCCGGGCCGAGGCCGGAAACCGACGGAGGCGGCGTGACCAAGGCGGATTACATTCCAGAGCTGAGCGAGGTGCGCATGGAGCGCCGCGCGCCGGAGGCGCCATTCCAGTTGGAAACCGAAGATCATGTCTATGTGCATGGATGCCTCCGGCAGGTGGAGGCGGCGTTCGGGCTCGATGGCTTTCCCGGCGTGCCGTTCGACGCCATCCCCGGCCGCGCGCTGGTCCATCGCCTCATCGTGTGGTGGCGGACGCTGGAGCCCGAGACGCCGCGACAGGCGGAGGCCCACGCCCAGCTGCCGGGCGCCATCCGCCTGCTCGACACGGTGTCGACCTTCCTCGAGGAGCGGGACAGGCGCGGCTGAGCCAGCATCGTTCACGCCTCCGCCTCGGTGTCCTGCATCGCGCCCGGCTCGGGCGGGGCGCGGTCGGCGGCCTTGAGGGCATCGATGGCGGCGAACAGCGCAAGGCGCCCATCCGCCTCCGCCGCCTTCGGCGTCGCGCCGATGCCGAGGCAGCCGGGCACATCCGGAAAGCGCACGGCAAAGCCGCCGCCCTCCGCCTCCGGCAGCGGCGCGATCTGCGCGGGATAGGCGGCGAGGTCCACCATTGTCCCCGGCGCCAGCGTGCGGACGCGCACCGGCGCGGTGCCGTCATCCATCCGGTCCACCATGGCGACAAACGCCTGCACATGGGCGGCGCGGATGGGGGCCTTCATGGGCACGGCCACGCAATCCGGCACGGACGGGTGGGTGAAGACCACATGGGTCCCCGTCACCTTCCGGAACTTGATGGCATATTGAGAGGCGATGATCTCCAGATCCGCCGGCCGCCGCTCCGCGCCGGGGCTGGCCCGCAGGGCCTCGAGCCGCTTGTTGTGCATGGCGATGAACCCATCAAGAAACGAGACGTCGTAAAAAACGCGGGCACTGGAAAGGCTTCAGTGTAGGCCTGCCGGAAAAGGCGGCAAGGCGAAATGGTGGGCAGGACGTTCACCGGCCAAGCAACGGCGCCAGCCGGAGCGCTGATCCGGGGATCGATAGCGGCTCACCACCCCCGTCCTTGCCTCCCCCGCCCGCGCAGGTGTAAGCCTCGATCCTCCCGCCCTTTTTCAGTCTGCCATTGCCCGTGTCCCTCACCGTCTGCACCTGGAACATCAATTCCGTCCGCATCCGCCTCGACATCGTGCGCGCCGCCGTGGAGCAGCTGCGGCCGGATGTGCTGTGCCTGCAGGAGACCAAGTGCCAGGACGACAAGTTTCCCCTCAACGCCATTCGCGACATGGGCTTTCCCCACATCGCGCTCAACGGGCAGAAGGGGTGGCATGGGGTGGCGACATTCTCGAAGCGGCCTTTCGCGCGCATGGAGAAGGGCGCATTCTGCGGCAAGGGCGATGCCCGCCACATCGCGGTGACGCTGGATGGCGCGCACGCGCTCGGCAAGCCGCTCACCATCCATAATTTCTACGTGCCGGCGGGCGGCGACATTCCGGACCCGGAGCTGAACCCCAAGTTCGCGCACAAGCTCGCCTTCCTCGACGAGGTGACGGACTGGCCGGCGCTGAAGGCCGACGCAGCCGGGGACGGGCACGCCATCGTGGTGGGCGATCTCAACATCGCCCCGCTCGAAACCGACGTTTGGAACCACAAGCAGCTGCTCACGGTGGTCAGCCACACCCCGGTGGAGGTGGAGCGGCTCGGCGCGTTCCAGGCGTCCGGCCCGTGGGTGGACGTGATGCGCCACTTCGTGCCGCCGCAGGAGAAGCTGTTCACCTGGTGGAGCTACCGCTCGCCCGACTACACCGCGAATGATCGCGGCCGCCGGCTCGATCATGTGTGGGCATCGCAGGGCCTCGCGCCCTCGGCCAGCGCCATGACCGTGCTGAAGGATGCGCGCGGCTGGGAGAAGCCGTCCGATCACGTGCCGGTGGCCATGACGTTCGGGTAGGGACCTTCACCCGAGGCCTTCGGCTGAGGCCCCTCAGGGCTTGGTCGTGGCCGGCGGCGCCTCGGCCGGTCCGCCGAGGCCGGGAATGCCGAGGGCGGCGCCGATCTTGCCCTTGGGCACCTTCATCACCTGGATGCCGGCCGGCAGCTGGAACTGCGGCTGATCCTGCGGCGCGCGGGTGAGCGAGGTCGCCTCGAACACCGTGTGCTTCGCGCCCTTGATCTCCACGGTCGTGCGCAAGGC
>JAEZMT010000014.1 GCA_023442085.1 Pseudomonadota bacterium
CATGGGCCGGGGCAACCTTCCTCTCGAACGCCGGACGCGAGCGCCGCCCTCCCCCCGGTCGTCGCCATCGAAGGACGAGCCTTGCGACGGACGAACCTTACGGAAGCGGGACAGCGATTAGTTTTGAAACAAAGCTATTTCGCCCCAGGCTTCAAGCTGAAAATTCAGGCGGATTTCACCGCACTGCAGCATGGTCCTGGGCTGGCCCCGCGCTGCATCCTCATAGGCTTGCGGCGATTCCCCGGAAACGCGCGGCCATCGCCTGCCCTCGACGCAGGCGCGCGTCTGCACACGCCTGCGGCAGAGCAGCCCTAACCCTGTGACCTGCCTGCCGCGCCGGACCGGCGCCGCCGCGTGGCGGCGGCCCCGATCTTGCTCACCGCCACTCATCCCCGTTCGCGATGCCAGGGCGTGTCACAGGTCGGCCAAAAATGTCGAAGCCCCGACATCGTTCGAGACATGAGGCTGCCCCATGAAACTCATTGTCGAACGCCTGGTGGTCGAAAGCCTGGTCGACGCCTTCCCGGACCAGGCGCACCTCCTCGCCCAGCCGCGCCTTTCCAGCCGCATGGAGCTGGGCCTCGATGCGCTGAAGCCGGACGAACTAGCCCATCTGCATGAACTCGTGCTCAGGACCGGCGGCACCACCATTCGCGGGCAGGAGGAGCAGCTCGCCAATCTCGTCGGCGTCTTCCGCAACGAGGGCCGGCGCTTCGGGCCGGACGAGCTGGAGGATCTGGCGGGGGCGATCGCGCTTTACTTCGTCAAGCACTGCATCCGCGGCTGGCTGTTCCGCATGAACCCCTCGGGCAAGCCCGAGCCCTATCTCATCACCCGCCTCGACTACACGCCCCCCGGCGAGGAGGAGGCCGGCCGGCTCATCGTGGAATTGAAGGCCAACAACCGCGGCAAGACCCATGTGGAGAATCTGCTGATCCGCTCCAAGGACCTGCGCGGCCTCACCATCCCCGGCACGCTCGCCGCCAAGGGATGGCTGATGGAGGACGAGGGCCTGCTCAAGTCCTTCGACGACCAGATGGTGCGCTATTTCGAATGGCGCGGGCGCTATGGGGAGCAGTTCTCCGGCCGCGGCACCGGCCTCTTCGCCGAAGACCCCACGGCCAACCGGCGCGACACCGACTGGGCGCGCAAGTCCACCGTGGTGCTCTCCTCTTCCGGGAGCGAGGCGCGGCTGGTCAACGACGAGGAATTGCTCGGCGAGCGCACGCTGGGCACCGAGACGTCCGGCTTCTTCCTCGATAAGATTGTGAAGAAGGCGGACAAGCAGAACCTCTTCCACATGGCGGTGGACGAAGCCCTGCGCGCGGCGAAGGAGAGCATCCCCAAGGGCGCCTTCACCGACATGCCGGTGCACCCGCTGATCCTGATGTTCCATCTGGAATTGCACCACCACGTGTGGGTGCATGTGGACGACATCAAACCTTACGAATACAACCCCGAGCTCAAGCAGAAGCTGGTGCTGCCGCCGGAGCAGACCGACCTCATCGACATTCTCACCGCCGAGATGAACACGCTCATGGACGACGTGGTGGCGGGCAAGTCCGGCGGCACCACCGTGCTCTGCGCGGGCCCGCCCGGCGTCGGCAAGACGCTCACCGCCGAGGTCTATTCGGAGATCATCCAGCGCCCGCTCTACCGCGTGCATTCCGGCCAGCTCGGGCTCGACGTGGCGCACATGGAGCAGGCCCTGAAGGATGCGTTGACGCGCGCCCAGCGCTGGGGCGCGGTGATGCTGATCGACGAGGCGGACGTCTACATCAAGCGCCGGCAGGACAACCTCACCATGAATGCGGTGGTGGGCGTGTTCCTGCGCGTGCTCGAATACTTCAACGGCCTGTTGTTCCTCACCACAAACCGGGTGGATGACATCGACGAGGCCATCGTCTCGCGCTGCATCGCCCTCATCAAGTATCATTCCCCCGGCCCGGACGACCGGCGCAAGATCTGGCGAGTGATGTGCGACCAGTTCGGCCTCGTACTTTCCAGGGAACTCATCGACACGCTGGTGGAGATGTTCCCGGAGACCTCGGGCCGCGACATCAAGGGCCTCGCCAAGCTGGTGGCGAAATACTGCTCGCAGAAGGGCGAACCGCCCTCCATCGACGCCTTCCGCCGCTGCGCCATCTTCCGCGCGCTAGACGTGCCGCCGCTCGCCTGAGCGGCGCTCACAGACAGGGCACCCCCATTGCCCTCACTGGCCCGCCCGGTCCCTCGGGCGGGTCCTTTTTGTCTGTGAGCCTTGAGCGTGGCCTCTTGGACCGGTCGAAGACCGGTCCGACGGCATCATGCCCCGTTGAAATGCACCGTGCCGAAGCCGGAAACATCGTAGCCGCCGAGTTCCGCCGCCCGGGCCGCGAAGGCAGGCTCGCGGCAGAAGGCGGCGAGCTTCTGGAAGGCGGGCTCGAAATAGGCCCGGCGCCAGACCATGAGGTCGAAGCGCTCCTCCACCATCGGCACGAAATAAAGACCGTGCAGGCGGGCGGCGGCGGCGATGCCGAGGCCCACGTCCGCCCGCCCGGCGGCGACGGCGAGGGCAAGGTCGGTCTCCGAGCGCGCCACCGTGCCGGCGCAGGTGAGATCGGCGCGGCCCATCCCTTCCGCCGCGAGCAGGCGGTCGAGCACCAGCTCGCTCGCCGCCTCCTTCTGGCGGGTCTGGAATGTGAGGCCGCGCGCCTCGGCGAGGCAGGTGGGCGGACGGGGCAGGTCCGGCCGGCAGACGAGCCCGCGCACCCGCCGCGCCCATTCCACCAGCACCCAGGGCCCGTGGCCGAAGCGCTCTTCCACCACGGCGCAATTCCAGCCCTCGCCCTCCGGCACATGCAGGCCCACGGCCATGCACTCCCCTCGCCCGGCCCGGTCGAGCCCGTCGAGCGCGCCGTCCATGAGGCAGGCGATGCCGGAGCGCGATTCGCGCAGCGCCCATTCGAGCAAAGGATCATGCCCGCCCGTCATCACCGGCGGCGGCGCGGGGGCCTCGAAGGGCGCCGAGGCGAGGGCGGGGACAAGGACGGGGGCAACGGCGGGCGACGGCGCGGGCTCGGCGGAGCCGGCGATCCAGTCCTGGATTTCCCGCCGGGGGAACAGCAGCTTGCCGGTCACCCGCCGCACCGGCAGGCTGCCGGTGGCGACGAGGTCGTAGACCTTGCGCTCGCGCACCCGCAGCAGCGCCGCGAGCTCGCGGGTGGTGAGATATTCCGACATCCGGCCCGGCCCGGTTGGCCCCGGCGAGGCGGCGCGCCGGAGGAAACGACACTTTCTTCTTATGTTCACATGAATATGGCTTAGCGGCCACGCCGCAAGCCTAAATTGTCGCCCTGCGACGGGGCACCGCTGGGTCCGCGCTTGCTTTAGGATGCCGGGCACGCCAGCACAGGCGGAACGATCTCCAGCCGGATTTGCCCCATGACCACTGCCGCGTCTCCCGTCCGTATTGGCATCGTCACCATCTCGGACCGCGCCAGCGCCGGCACCTATGAGGATCTCAGCGGGCCGGCTATCGAGGCCTGGCTGCGCCGCGCCATCACCAGCCCGTGGGTCGCCGACTACCGGATCATCCCGGACGGGTTCGAGAGCGTGCGCGACACCCTCATCGCCCTCTGCGACGACGAGCGCATGGACCTCATCTGCACCACGGGCGGCACCGGCCCCTCCCCGCGCGATCTCACGCCGGAGGCCATGGCGGCGGTGATCGAGAAGCCGCTGCCCGGCTTCGGCGAGCAGATGCGGCGTATCAGCCTCAATGAGGTGCCCACCGCCATCCTGTCGCGGCAGGAGGCCGGCGTGCGCGGCAAGACGCTGATCGTGAACCTGCCGGGCAAGCCCGCGTCCATCGCGGTGTGCCTGTCGGCGGTGTTCCCGGCCATCCCCTATTGCCTGGACCTCATCGGCGCCGGGCGGATCGAGACCGATCCCGACGTGTGCGCCGCCTTCCGCCCGAAAGGGGCGTAAGGGAGCTCAGACCACCACCACGCCGCGGTGCTTGGCCTCGCCCTCGGGCTCCACATGGATGGTGATGATCGCATCGTCCATGTCGCGCTCGAAGGCGTTCTCGATGCGGTCGCAGATGTCGTGGGCGGCGGCCACCGTCATGTCGCCCGGCACCACGAGGTGGAATTCCACGAAGGTGATTCGCCCGGCATGGCGGGTGCGCAGATCGTGCGCCTCGATGGCGCCGGCGGCGTGGAGCGAGACCAGCTCGCGGATGCGCGCCACCACGTCCGGCGGCGGGGCGGCATCCATGAGCCCGCCCACGGATTCCTTCATGAGCGACCAGCCGGTCCACAGCACGTTGAGCGCCACGAGGCCGGCAATCAGCGGATCGAGCACCGGCCAGCCGGTGACGGGCACCAGCACGAAGCCGATCAGCACGCCGCCGGAGGTAACGACATCGGTCAGCACATGCCGACCGTCGGCGACCAGGGCCGGCGAGCGCATGGCCTTGCCCACACGCAGCAGCACGACGCACCAGATGGCGTTGATGACCGTCGCCGCGCCGTTGATGAGCATGCCGGTGAACGGCTGGTCGGGCAGGCGCGGATCGAGGAAGCCGAAATAGGCCTCGCGCATGATGGTGATGGCCGCCACCACCACGAGGACGCCTTCCAGCACGGCGGAGATGTATTCCGCCTTGTGGTGGCCGAACTGGTGGTTGTCGTCGGCCGGGCGCGCGGAGACGGTAATGGCGAACAGCGCGGCGGCGGAGGCGGCGACGTTGATGATGCTCTCAAGCGCGTCGGAGAGCAGCGCCACCGAGCCGGTGACCCACCAGGCCAGCGTCTTCAGGCCGAGCACGATGGCACCGACGAGCACGCTCGCCGCCGCGATCCAGAGCACCTTGCGGCTCATGTCGGCCTCCTGTCTGCCAAATGGGGGCAGCACTACGGAACCGTCCCGCCCGGACGGCACGACGTAACCAACCCGGGGGCGGGGCGCAACCGCGCCGGGGTCGCAGTCCCGCTCAAGCCCCCGCTATGCACCGCCCGATCATGCTGCGGCTCACGGCAGCTTCATATGGGCGAGCGAGCGCTGCATGGCTTCCGGCCCCACCATGATGACGCCATCGAACGGCGAACTCATCTCCAGGATCAGGAAGATGGCGCCCGCCAGCGACAGCGCGCAGAGCGGAAAGACGATGAGGGACACCAAATTCACCGGAGCGAACAGCCCGAAGCTGGCAAAGATCAGCATCAGCCAGACGATCAGCACCACGATGAACACCGAGGGAATATCCGTGACGCTCTCGGCGATGATCGTCCAGCGCAGGGCGTTCAGCGACTTGAAGCGGTCGAGCGCCTCCGCCTTGAGGTCGGTCAGCTCGGGATTGGACGGGGTGAGGATGCGAATTTCGTGGCCCACCCGCTCCAGCTTCTGCTCGGAATCGAGGCTGGCGACCACCACGGGCGCTTGGGTGGGATCGGGCCAGGTCTCGTTGATCGCGTGGACCGTGTAGACCTTCAGCGCCTCGCGCGCCGGCTTCGCATCGGGCCCATAGTGCTCAAGCGTGGCGTCGAGGATGGTGAGGAAGGTCGCGTATTGCTGCACGTCCTTCCCGGTGGTGTCGAAATTGCCCTTCACCGAGGCGGTCATCAGGCCGAGGATCAGCGAGGCCATGGCGGCCACCATGCCGACGCCGAGCTTCACCGCCTCCTGCGTCTCCTTGGAGAGGTGATGCGCCTTCAGCCAGCGCTGCGCGCCCATGCCGAACAGCGCCCCGCCCTCAAGCGCGAGGAAGACCAGTATCGCGACCTGCCACGCCTGCATGGCTTCCCCCTGAGCACGCGCCGATCCGATCGGACCGCGATCAAGATCGGATAACGCGAGCGCTCGCCCGATACGACGCCGGCTCCGAAGCGTAAAGGGAGAAAATCGCGCACCGGGAGACTGCCGCTGCGAGAGGCCCCCTGCGGTCGGGCGGTCGGCGGGAGATCGTCAGCGCGCGGCGATCAGCGCCCGCTTGCGGGCGAGGTCCGCGTAGCCGGCGATCACCTCGGCCCCGATCACATAGGCGGGGGTTTCCAGCACCCTCAGCGCTGCGGCCAGCGCCACGCCCTGGGTGAGGATATCCGTGATGTCCGGCTGGTTGGCGGCGCGGAACACCTTGTAGTGGTCCAGCCCCTCGGCGCGCACCACGTTCAGCGCCTTCACCCCGTCGATCTCGCCGGTGGTGGCGGCGAGCGCCAGGTAGAAATCGCCGAACTTCGCCGGCTGCATGGTGAGGACCGCCAACGCCACCCGTGCCGCCTCGATGGAGCCCACGCCCACGCGCGGCGTCTGCACGAGGGCATAGGCGAGCTTCGCATCGCCGGCGAGCAGCTCGCGCATGTCAAAGGCGGAGCGGCGCCAGTCGGGGGCGTTGAAATCCACCAATTCGGTGATGAAGGGAGTGGTCTTCTCCGCCCCCAGCACCGCCTTGCCGGGCATGGCGTCCAGCAGCTTGCGCGCCTCGGGGGAGAGCGGATCAGCAAAGGCGGGGGATGCCGCGACGGCGATCAGCCCGGCACCGGCGGCGAGCAGCCCCCGGCGGGAGAGCGGGCGGAAAGGCGCGCCCATGTCCCGTCCTATTCGGCCGCCTTGGTCGGTACATCGGAAGCGGCGATCGGGGCCTCGGCGGCAGCCTGCGCCTCCGCATCCTCCTGCGCCTTCAGCACGTCGGGGTGGGGCATGGAGATGATGTTGTAGCCGGAATCGACGAAATGCACCTCGCCGGTCACGCCCGCGGAGAGGTCGGAGAGGAGATAGAGGGCCGAGCCGCCCACCTCCTCGATGCTGACCGTGCGGCGGAGCGGCGCGTGGCGCTTCTGGTAGTTGAACATCACCCGCGCATCGGCGATGCCGGCACCCGCCAGCGTGCGCACCGGGCCGGCGGAGATGGCGTTGACACGGATACCCACGGGGCCGAAGTCCGCCGCGAGATACCGCACCGAGGCTTCCAGCGCCGCCTTGGCCACGCCCATCACATTGTAATTGGGCATGACGCGGGTGGAGCCGCCATAGGTGAGGGTGATGAGCGAGCCGCCCTCGGTCATCAGCGCGGCGGCGCGCTTGGCGATCTCGGTGAAGGAGAAGCAGGAGATCACCATGGTGCGGGAGAAGTTCTCCCGGCTGGTGTCTGCGTAGCGGCCCTTCAGCTCGGACTTGTCGGAGAAGGCGACGGCGTGGACCAGGAAGTCCATGTTGCCCCAGGCCTCCTTCAGCGCGGCGAACACCGCGTCCACGCTGGCGAGGTCTTCCACGTCGCATGGCAGCATGAGGGAGGAGCCGACGCTCTGGGCCAGCGGCTTCACGCGCTTGGCCACCTGCTCGCCCTGATAGGTGAAGGCGAGTTCCGCGCCCTGACCGGCCAGCGCCTTGGCGATGCCCCAGGCGATGGAATGATCGTTGGCGACACCCATCACCAGGCCGCGCTTGCCCTTCATCAGGTCTTGCATAACTCACCCTCTTGCGCCTGAGACGCCGATAGCAGACGGCACCCGGCCACGCCATCGCGTTTCGGCCGGCGCCCGCTCACCATTGATGACCAATCCTGAACGCCGCCCTACCGGGCGACCGGGCCTAAGCCTTAGGCGTCCGAAATCTCAGGCGTCGACGTGCTTGATGACGAGGCTGGCGTTGGTGCCGCCGAAGCCGAAGCCGTTAGACAGCACATGGCCGAGCGTCACGTTATCCACCCGCTGGCGCACGATGGGCATGTCGGCGAACGCCGGGTCCATCTCCTCGATGTTGGCGCTCTCGGCGATGAAGCCGTTCTGCATCATGAGGATGGAATAGATCGCCTCGTGCACGCCGGTGGCGCCCTGCGAGTGGCCGGTGAGCGACTTGGTGGCCGAGATGGGCGGGCACTTGTCGCCGAACACGGCGCGGATCGCCTCGATTTCCTTCAGGTCACCGATGGGCGTCGAGGTGGCGTGCGGGTTGATGTAGTCGATCGGCGCCTTGATGCCCGCGATGGCGAGCTTCATGGCCCGCTCGGCGCCTTCGCCCGAGGGGGCCACCATGTCCACGCCGTCGGAGGTGGCGCCATAGCCGGCGATTTCGCCATAGATACGCGCGCCGCGCGCCTTGGCGTGCTCCAGCTCTTCCAGCACGAGGACGCCGGCGCCGCCGGAGATGACGAAGCCGTCGCGGTTCTTGTCATAGGCGCGGGAGGCCACCGCCGGGCGGTCGTTGTAGCTGGACGACATGGCGCCCATGCCGTCGAACAGCACGGAGAGGGTCCAGTGCAGATCCTCGCAGCCGCCGGCGAAGATGATGTCCTGCTTGCCGTACTGGATCAGCTCGTAGGCGTTGCCGATGCAGATGTTGGTGGTCGCGCAGGCGGCCGAGATGGAATAGCTCAGGCCCTTGATCTTGAACCAGGTGGAGAGGGTCGCCGAGGCGGTGGAGCCCATGGCCTTGGGCACCGCGAACGGGCCGACGCGCTTCGGGCCCTTCTCGCGGGTGATGTCGGCCGAGTCGACGATGGTCTTGGTGGAGGAGCCGCCCGAGCCCATGACGAGGCCGGTGCGGATGTTGGAGACCTCGTTGGGCTCGAGGCCCGAATCGCGGATGGCCTGCTCCATGGCCACGTGGTTCCACGCGGTGCCGCCGCCGTGGAAGCGCATGGCGCGACGGTCGACGACCTCTTCCGCATTCAGGGTCGGCGCACCGTGCACCTGGGAGCGGAATCCGAGCCGGGAATAGTCCTCGGCGAAGGAAATACCGCTCTTGGCCTCGCGCAGGCTGGCGAGAACCTCCTGCGTGTTGTTGCCGATGGACGAGACGATGCCCATCCCGGTGACGACGACGCGCCGCATATCAAATCCCCATTGGAGTGCACCCAGTGTCGCCGCAGATCGTGGCGAGGCCTTGTCAGGCGCTCGCGGCGCCTGCGGGCTGGGGTGCCGTCTCGGCCTGGAACAGGCCCACCTTCAGATCCTTGGCGCGGTAGATCACCTCGCCATCCGCCGCCAGCCAGCCGTCGGCGATCCCGAGCACGAGCTTGGAGCGCATGACGCGCTTGAACTCGATGCCGTAGATCACCTTCTTGATGCCGGGCAAAACCTGGCCGGAAAATTTCAGTTCGCCGAGGCCCAGCGCCCGGCCGCGGCCGGACGAGCCGAGCCAGCCGAGATGGAAGCCCACGAGCTGCCACATGGCGTCAAGGCCGAGGCAGCCGGGCATCACGGGATCGCCCTTGAAGTGGCAGGCGAAGAACCAGAGGTCCGGGTTCACGTCCAGCTCGGCGCGCACCATGCCCTTGCCGAATTCGCCGCCGGTCTCCGAGATTTCGGTGATGCGGTCGAACATCAGCATGGGCGGCAGCGGCAATTGCGCGTTTCCGGCCCCGAACAGCTCGCCACGTCCACACGCGAGGAGATCCTCATAATCGAAGCTGGTCTGCCGGTCCGCCATTCTTGCCAGTGTCGCCGTTTGTTCCCCTGAACCGCCCGGAAGGGCAGCCGAGGGTTGCTGTTAATGAGCCCGGAAGGCCCGCCCCCGCCATCGGTGGCGGGCACTCCCTAACATAGGCAAGGGCGCGCTCAAAGTCATGAAAGCGTCACGCGCGGCACGATGCGCGCGTTATCCGGCCGCGCCGGGCGAACCGGATGGGCTGCGCGAACGTTGCCGTCAGGGGCGAGCGGGTATGCTATGGCGCGGGGCAGAACGACCCGTTGCCCCATGGCGCGCGCCCCGACGCGACACTGGCTGGAGCTTGGCATGCCGATTTTGAAGGAATTCAAGGAGTTCGCGGTCCGCGGCAACGTGGTGGACCTCGCCGTCGGCGTCATCATCGGCGCGGCATTCGGCAATATCGTCACCTCCCTGGTGGGCGACGTGTTCATGCCGGTGATCGGCGCCGTCACGGGCGGGCTGGACTTCTCGAACTATTTCATTCCGCTCTCCAAGTCCGTGACCGCAGAAAACCTCGCCGACGCGAAGAAACAGGGCGCGGTACTGGCGTATGGGTCGTTCATCACGATCGCCATCAATTTCATCATCGTGGCGGGCGTGCTCTTCCTGGTCGTGCGCGGCATCAATGCCCTGCGCCGGGCCGAGGCCGGCAAGCCGCCCGCCGCGCCGACCAAGAGCGAGGCGCTGCTGATGGAGATTCGCGACCTGCTCGCGGCCGAGCGGCCCGCTGCCCGCCCCCCCGTTACCCCGGCGCCCCCGTCCCCGCCGACCATGTGAGCGCGGACGCTCGCCGGCTCAGCGCTTCGCGCCCTGGGCCGCGAGCGCATCCTGCCGCTTGAGGAAACCGCGCACCACTGCCACCGATTCATCGGGGCGGTCGTTGAAGATGCCGTGGGCGGCGCCGGGGATCACCGCGAACTCGGCGCCGCCGGGCACCTGCTCGGCGAATGCCGCGACGGTGGAGATGCGCGTCTCGTCATATTGGCCGACGACGAACAAAGTGCGCGCCCCGTCGAGGCGCGCCAGCAGCGGCTCTCCGTCATAATCCTTCAGCGTGCCTGTCTGGGTGAACTCGCCGGCGCCGTTCATGGTCACGTAGAGCTTTTCGTTGAGCTTCAGATTCTGCGCTGTCTCATAGGTCTTGCGCATGGCGGGAAGCGGCTCGCGGCGGTTGAACGCGGCGTAGAAGGCGCCCGACGCCGCATCGCAGCTGGCCGGTGGCGGCGGGGCGGTGCCCTCGCAGGCGTCGATCACGTTCTGCACGTCGGCGGGGAGCGCGGCGCGGCGGGCGGCGACGTCCGCGATCCAGCTTTTCCCCGAGATATAAGGGCTGGCCAGCACCAGCCCGGCCAGCGTCGCCGGGCGCCGCGCCGCCCATTCCAGCGCAATGGTGGCGCCCCAGCTGTGTCCAAGCACATGAAAGCGGGGCAGGCCCAACGCGGCGCCGACGGCGTCGATCTCGTCGGCGAAGCGGGCGACGGTCCAGTTGGCGGGATCGTCGGGATGATCGGACCGGCCGCTGTCCAGCTGGTCGTAGAGCACCACCATGCGCTCGTCGGCCAGCTCCAGCGGGTCGTGGAAGGTGGAATGCATGCCGCCCGGCCCGCCATGCAGGAGCAGCACCGGCAAGCGGCCGCCCGCGCTCGTCCCGTTGGTGCGGACATAGAGGCGCCCGCCCTTGACCGGAACCATCAGCTCCCGCTCAGCCGGCGCGAAGATCGCCGGGCGGGCGACGGCAGGCGCGGAAAGCGCCGCCGCGCCGAGAAGAGAGAGGAAGGCGCGTCGATCCAGCCCGGCCATGGTGCCCTGCCCTCAGAAGGAAGAGCATCACAGGTAACAGAGTAGCCGCCGCGGTCAAGCGGCGTGCCATCGGACAGGATCAGCGGAAATCCGCGCCCACCGCATCCGCCACATGGGCGAAGCCATCGGCCTTCAGGCGCGCAGCGAGGTCCGTCTTGATGCGGCCAACGAGGCCGGGGCCGTGGAACACCAGCGCCGAATAAAGCTGCACGAGGCTCGCTCCCGCCCGGATCTTGGCATAGGCGTCCGCGCCCGAGCTGATGCCGCCGGAGCCGACCAGCGGCAGCCTGCCACCCACGAGGCGATAGAGCGCGCCAAGCCGCTCGGTGGAGAGCGTCATCAGCGGCTTGCCGGAAAGGCCGCCAGCCTCGCTTTTGTGCGCGCTGTGCAGGCTCGGCGGACGCGACAGGGTGGTGTTGCCCATGATGATGCCGTCGATCCCGGTTTCCAGCGCCACCTCGGCCACGTCGGCAAGGCCGGCGTCGTCGAGGTCGGGGGCGACCTTCACCAGCAGCGGCGGGCGCTCGGCCGGGTCGGGCACGGAGGCGTTGCGCACGCCGACGAGATGGGCGAGCAGCGCCTCCATCTCCGCCCGCGCCTGCAGGGCGCGCAGCCCCGGCGTGTTGGGGGAGGAGATGTTGCACACGATGTAATCGGCGAGCCGGCAGGTGGCGGAAACGCCGGCGGCGTAGTCCTCCAGCGTGTCCTCGCTCTCCTTGTTCTTCCCCACATTGGCGCCGAGGATGCCCTTGCCGCCCGCCGAGCGCCGCTTGGCGAGCCGGTAGACAAAGGGGGCGAGGCCCTCGCTGTTGAAGCCGAAGCGATTGATGACCGCCTCGTCCTCCTCCAGCCGGAACAGACGCGGCTGCGGATTGCCGGGCTGTGGGCGCGGCGTGACCGTGCCCATCTCGGCAAAGCCGAAGCCCATCTTCAGCAGGCCGTCCGCCACCTCGCAATGCTTGTCGAAGCCGGCGGCGAGGCCCACGGGATTGGGGAAGTCGAGGCCCCACACGCGGGTGGCGAGCACCGGGTCGTCATGGCCGGAAAGGTCCGGCATCAGACCCTTCGCAAGGGCGCGGACGGCATAGCCGTGCGCCCGCTCCGGGGTCACCAGCCCGAGGAAGGGCCGAACGAGGGCGTAGAGGTCCATCTAGGGCGTCACTCGCCGGTGGTGGCGGTGCCGCCGTGGGCCTTGGACCAGGCGTGGGGTTCGTGCAGGAACGATTCGATCTCGGCGACCTGCGCGGATTCGAAGCGGTTCATCTTCTTCACCTGCGCCAGCACGTCCCACCAGGTGGCGAGCCGGTGGAGGCTGAGGCCGGCACCGTCGAGGATGCCCGCGGCCTCGGAGAAGATGTCGTAATAGAAGAACACGAAGCAGTGCGAGCACTCCGCCCCGGCGTCACGCAAGGCATTGACGAAATTGACCTTGCTCTTGCCGTCCGTGGTCAGGTCCTCGACCAGGAGCACCCGCTCGCCGGGGGCGAGATGGCCCTCGATCTGGGCGTTGCGGCCGAAGCCCTTGGGCTTCTTGCGCACATACTGCATGGGCAGCATCATCCGGTCCGCGACCCAGGCGGCAAAGGGAATGCCGGCCGTCTCGCCGCCCGCCACCGTGTCGAATTGCTCGTAGCCGATGTCGCGGTAGATGGTGGAGATGCCGAAATCCACCAGCGTCTGGCGCACGCGCGGGAAGGAGATGAGGCGCCGGCAGTCGATATAGACCGGGCTCGCCCAGCCCGAGGTGAAGATGAAGGGCTCGCCGGAGGAAAAGCGCACCGCCTCGACCTCGAGCAGCATCCGCGCCGTCTGCTCGGCGATGGTAGCCTTGTCCGGGAAAGCAGTGACATTCGCCATGGGGAAAGCCTTCGTCGCGGTTTCGTCGCTTGTGTGTGACGCGCATATATCAGAGCCGGGCGGCATTGCCACACCTGCGACCGCAGGGCGACCCCGCGCAGGGGGATGGCTCACGCCGCCGATGATGCCCGCGGGGCGGCTTACGCCGCAGATGGCGTACGATGGGCGGCTTACGCCGTAGATGATGCGGGATGGGCGGCTTACGCCGCCCTGGCGAGCTTTCGCGCGTGCTCCAGCGCCATCTCCAGCCGGTCGTTCCCCCAGAACAACTCGCCATCGGCGGTGAAGAAGGTGGGGGCGCCGAACACGCCGCGCGCCTGCGCCTCCTCGGTCTGGGCGCGCAGGCGCGCCTTGTTCACCTCGGATTCGGCATCGGCGATCACCTCGTCCCAGAAATGGCCAAGGCCGGCGAGTACCTGCCGGACGGTCTCCCGGTCCGAAATGTCGCGGCCCTGCGCGAATTCGGCGGAGAACAAAGCGCGGGTGAAGGCGGGCCGGCAGGCGTCGTTGAGGTGGATCGCCACACGCGCCGCCAGGAGCCCGTTGGCCGGAAAGGTCGCGGGCCTGGTGATGGGCGGCAGACGCTGGGCGGCAGCGAGCCGGTCGAGGTCCCGCCACATATGCGCGCCCTTCAGGGGATAGACGTTGAAGGGCGAGCTTGTGTAGCCCTGCGCGGCGAAGATGGGGCCGAGCAGGAACGGCTTCCAGTTCACCCGCACGTCCGCCAGCTCGGCCAAGGCGGCAATGCGGCAGGCGGCGAGGTAAGAATAGGGCGAGGCGAACTCGTAGTAGAAATCGAGGCTGCCGCTGGCCATGGGCTCCTCCGGCCTGTACATCGCGGCGGAAGAGTGCGGCGGGGCGGCCCCGGCGTGCAAGGGTCTGGATCAACAGGCTGGATCAATCCCGGAATGGAGCTGGCGACGCGGTGAAGTGGGTCCTGTTCTTCGCGCTGGTGATCGGGGCCGCCGTGGCGATCCTGTTCACCGTGTTCCCTGAGTGGGACCTGGCCATCTCCGGCCTGTTCTGGAACGCCACGCGCCGCGTGTTCGGCGTCGCCGGCCTCGGCTGGGCGACCAAAGTGCGGACCCTGGCCAACTGGCTGCCCTGGATCTTCGCCGGCCCGGCCTTCGCCGCCATCATCCTCAAGCTCATTTTCCCCCGGGGCAAAATGTTCATGCCGTCGCGGGCGGCGGTGCTGCTCGCCGTCACCATGGCGCTGGGGCCAGGCCTTCTCGTCAACGGCGTCCTGAAAGAGCATTGGGGCCGGCCGCGCCCGGTGCACGTGGATACCTTCGGCGGCAAGGACACCTTCCGCCCCTGGTACGCCACCGACGGCACCTGCCCCACCAACTGCTCCTTTGTCTCGGGCGAAGGGTCCCTCGGCTTCTGGCTCGTCGCCCCGGCGAGCCTCGTGCCCGGCCCGGCGGGGGCGGTTGCCATGGTCGCGGCGGTCTCCTTCGGCGCGCTGGCCGGTGGGCTGCGCATCGCCTTCGGCGGCCACTTCTTCACAGACGTGGTGTTTTCCGGCGTTCTGGTCATCCTGCTCATCGTCGGCATGCGGCTCTGGCTCTACGATCGCAAGCGCAGCCCCACTGACGCCTCGCTGGAGGACGCCATCGGCAACGCCGGCCTCGCGCTTCAGGCGGGCCTGCGCCGGCTTCTCGGCAGGACCTGACGGGCGCCCCGTCCCCATCCTTGACCGAGACGGCTTGCCAGAGCGCCGCGCGCGCCTATAGTCCGCGCCGATTTTCCCCGAACATCCGAGAGACGTGATGGCGCGTGACGTGAAGAAGGTGGTGCTGGCCTATTCCGGCGGGCTCGACACCTCGGTCATCCTCAAATGGCTCCAGACCACCTACAATTGCGAGGTCATCACCTTCACCGCCGACCTCGGCCAGGGCGAGGAGCTGGAACCGGCGCGCAAGAAGGCGGAGCTGCTCGGCATCAAGCCCGAGAACATCTTCATCGAGGACGTGCGCGAGGAATTCGTGCGGGACTACGTGTTCCCCATGTTCCGCGCCAACGCGCTCTATGAGGGCCTGTACCTCCTCGGCACCTCCATCGCCCGGCCGCTGATCGCCAAGAAGCAGATCGAGATCGCCCGCAAGATGGGGGCCGATGCGGTCGCCCACGGCGCCACCGGCAAGGGCAACGACCAGGTGCGCTTCGAGCTCGGCTATTACGCCCTCGAGCCGGACATCACAGTCATCGCCCCCTGGCGCGAGTGGGACCTGACCTCCCGCACCCGCCTCTTGGAATTCGCCGAGGCGCACCAGATCCCCATCGCCAAGGACAAGCGCGGCGAGGCGCCCTTCTCGGTGGACGCGAACCTCCTGCACTCCTCCTCCGAGGGCAAGGTGCTGGAAGACCCGGCGGACGACGCGCCGGAATATGTCTACCAGCGCACCATTTCCCCGGAAGAGGCCCCCGACGAGGCGACGATCATCACCATCGCCTTCGACAAGGGCGACGCGGTGGCCATCAATGGCGAGGCGCTCTCCCCCGCGACCCTGCTCACCAAGCTGAACGAGCTGGGCAAGGCCAACGGCATCGGCCGCCTCGACCTCGTGGAGAACCGCTTCGTCGGCATGAAGAGCCGCGGCATCTACGAGACCCCCGGCGGCACCATTCTGCTGGCCGCCCACCGCGGCATCGAGAGCA
>JAEZMT010000023.1 GCA_023442085.1 Pseudomonadota bacterium
CAGGGTCATCTCGATGCGCTTGATGCCGTTCTCGACCTGCTGGGTGTAGCCGGAGAATTCCTGGCCCAGCGTCAGGGGCGTCGCATCCTGGGTGTGGGTGCGGCCGATCTTGATGATGTCCTTCCACGCCTGCGCCTTGTCGTTCAGCGCGTTGCGCAACTTGCGCAGCGCCGGCAGCAGACGGTGATGGATTTCCTCGGCGCAGGCGATGTGCATGGCCGTCGGATAGGTGTCGTTAGACGACTGGCTCATGTTGACGTGGTCGTTGGGATGAACGGGCTTCTTGGAGCCCATCTCGCCGCCGAGCATCTCGATGGCGCGGTTGGAGATGACCTCGTTGGCGTTCATGTTGGACTGGGTGCCGGAGCCGGTCTGCCACACGGCGAGCGGGAAGTGGGCGTCGAGCTTGCCCTCGATCACTTCCTGCGCCGCGGCCACGATGGCGTCGGCGATCTTGGGATCGAGGCGGCCGAGATCCCGGTTCACTTCCGCGGCGGCACGCTTGACGATACCGAGCGCGCGCACCACCGGCAGCGGCTGCTTCTCCCAGCCGATCTTGAAGTTGCCGAGCGAGCGCTGCGCCTGCGCGCCCCAGTAGCGGTCGGATTCAACTTCGATCGGACCGAATGTGTCGGTCTCTGTGCGGGTGGTCATGGCGAGCCTTTCCTTAAGACGCGGGCGGGCGGGTCCTTAGCACAGCTGACGGCCCGTGGGGGAGGCGGAGTTCCACCCTAAAATAGTTCCAGAGAGGTAGCGGAGGGATGTTACCTCCTTGGAATTTAGCCATATCTTGACCGTGTCCGATGAGGTAAAATTCCTCGGCGGGCAAAGTGGCCTGACGCGTGACGCCGGCCGTATAGACAATCATCTGCCGGCGGCGCGGAGGAGACCGGCGGCAAGGTGAGGCAAGCGTTGGGCGACGTGGTCAATCTTCACCGGGCGCGCAAGGCGCGGGCCCGTCAGGCGGCTGATGCGGCAGCCAGCCAGAATCGGATCCGATTCGGTCGGACCAAGGCTGAGCGTCGGCAGCAGGCGGACGAGCTCGTGCGGCAAGAGCGCCACCTTGAGGGCCACGCCCTGACCGAGAGGGATGAACATGAAAAGCCCCGTGGTTAAAAGATCCATCGTCATAGCCGGGCACAAGACCAGCGTCAGTCTCGAGGATGCCTTCTGGGAGGCTCTGAAGGAGATCGCGAGCGGCCGCCGGCTCACCCTGTCCGATCTCGTGGCGACCATCGATTCCGGCCGTTCGCAGGGGAATCTTTCCTCCGCCATCCGCCTGTTCGTGCTCGACCATTTTCGCGGCGCGGCCACTCAGGCGCGCGCCCAGGCCGCGGGAGAACGTCTCCAGGTCTCCAGCCCTCCCGTTGCGTAAGCGCGAGGTCAACCTTATCTGCGGTTCGAGCTGACCGCGCATCGCGTTGAAAGGCGGTGCGCGGTTTCCTATAACCACCTGGCCCGGCGGGGCAGGCCAGACGCGGCGTGCCACGTCGAGGTCCTTCCCGCCGAACGGGTCTTCGGGCTGACCGTGTTCTCCAAGAACCGTTCGCCTCGGACGACCCGCTGCGGGCGGCGTGCTAGCCTGCGGCGTGTCCGCAGCCGCGCCGGTGGCAGGATCAGCGACGCGGGTGCCGGTGGCGGCACCGCCCACGGGAGACGACGGATGTCGTGGAAGAATCAGAGTGGCGGCCCATGGGGTAATGGGCCGCGGGGTCCCTGGGGTTCGGGGCCCTCTTCATCGGGACCGACGCCGCCAGACCTTGAAGACCTGATCCGCCGCAGCCAGGACCGCCTGCGCACCATCATGCCGGGCTCGTTCGGCACCAATGGCATCATCCTCGTCATCGCGCTCGTGGTGGCCGGCTGGTTCCTCTCCGGCTTCTACCGCGTGCTGCCCGACGAGCAGGGCGTGGTGCTGCGCTTCGGCAAGTTCGTCGGCATCACCCAGCCGGGCCTGAACTACCACTGGCCCTATCCCATCGAGACCGTGCTCACCCCCAAGGTGACCTTTGTAAACCGCATCGACATCGGCATGCGGGTGAGCGAGGACACGCGCCGCAGCGGCACCCGCATGACGGACGTGGCCGAGGAGAGCCTGATGCTCACCGGCGACGAGAACATCGTCGACGTGGACTTCTCGGTGTTCTGGGTCATCAACAACGCCGAGGAATACCTCTTCAACGTTCAGAACCCCGAGGGCACCATCAAGGCGGTGGCCGAGAGCGCCATGCGCGAGGTCATCGGCCGCACCAACATCCAGCCCATCCTCACCGGCGCCCGCCAGGGCATCGAGACCGGCGTGCAAGAGCTGATGCAGCAGGTGCTGAACAGCTACAAGGCCGGCGTGCAGATCACCCAGGTGCAGATGCAGAAGGTCGATCCGCCCAGCCAGGTCATCGACGCCTTCCGCGACGTGCAGGCCGCCCGCGCCGACGCCGAGCGCGCCCAGAACGAGGCGCAGACCTACGCCAACCGCGTGCTGCCCGAAGCTCGCGGTGAAGCCTCCCGCATCGAGAATGCGGCCCAGGCCTATCGCGAGCGGACCGTGGTGGAGGCCCGCGGCCAGGCCGCCCGCTTCCTCAAGGTGTTCGACGAATACCAGAAGGCCAAGGAGGTCACGCGCCAGCGCATGTACCTCGAAACCATGGAGCGCGTGCTCGGCAGCGTGGAAAAGGTGCTGGTCGATCCTTCCGCGAGCCGCCAGAGCGGCGGCGGCGGGGTCGTCCCGGTCCTGCCCCTTGCCGATCAGTTCCGCCGCACCCCGGCGCCCGCCACGCAGCCCCAGGGAGCCGCCCGATGAGAAATCCGGTCCTCGGCGGCGTCATCGCCGTCCTCGGCGTCGTCGCCCTCGTCCTGATCTATTCGTCCGCCTACATCGTCAGCCAGACCCAGCAGGCGCTGGTCCTGCGTCTCGGCGAGCCGCTGGCGCCCGTGACCTCGCCCGGACTGCACTGGAAGGTGCCGTTCATCGACAGCGTGGTCTATATCGACAACCGCATCCTCGACCTGGAGAACCCCTCCCAGGAAGTGATCGCGGCGGACCAGAAGCGCCTCGTGGTGGACGCCTTCGCGCGTTACCGCATCACCAACCCGCTGCGCTTCTACCAGGCGGTCGGCACGGTGCAGGGTGCCAACTCCCGCCTCTCCACGGTGCTCAACTCGGCCCTGCGCCGTGTGCTCGGCGAGAACACCTTCACCAGCGTCGTGCGCGACCAGCGCGAGGGGCTGATGCGGCAGATCAACGAGCAGGTGAACCGCGAGGCCGCGAACTTCGGCATCACCGTGGTGGATGTGCGCATCCGCCGCGCCGACCTGCCGGAAGCCAACAGCCAGGCGGTGTTCCAGCGCATGCAGACCGAGCGCCAGCGGGAAGCGGCGGAAATCCGCGCCCAGGGCAACGAGGCCGCCCAGCGCCTGCGCGCCCGCGCCGACCGCGAGGTGACCATCGTGGTCGCGGAGGCGAACTCCAAGGGCGAGCAGCTGCGCGGTGAAGGCGATGCGGAGCGAAACCGCATCTTTGCCGATGCCTTCCAGCGCGACCCGGACTTCTTCGCCTTCTACCGCTCCATGCAGGCCTATGAGGCGAGCATGAAGTCATCCGACACCCGCATGCTGCTGGCGCCGGATTCGAACTTCTTCCGCTTCTTCCAGAGCCCCGCGGGCGGCACCGCGTCGGGCGCTCCCGTCGCCGTTCCCGCGGCGCCGGCGGCCGCGAACTGACCGGCCCGGCGGGCGGCATGAAGGACCTTCTGGCCGCCCTTGGCCTCATGCTGGCCATCGAGGGCCTGTGCCTCGCCGCCTTTCCGGTGGCGTGGCGCAAGGCCATGAAGGCCGTATTGCACGCCCCGGAAACCCCCATGCGCCTCGCCGGCCTCGGCGTCGGCGCCCTGGGAGTGCTGGTGGTGTTCCTGGTGCGCAGCTTCTGACGCAGCTTCTGACAACGGGGCCTTCGGGCCCCGTTTTCTTTTCCATCAACGCGCATCATCGCCCGACTCGTCCGGGCGTTTGCATCCGGGCGGCCCGGAAGCGACGGCCGGCGCAGGACCGCCGCAATCGTCCCCGAAGCTTGCCTCCCAACCCGCCGGATCGTGAGCGGCGCGGGGCTTGCGCCCGGCGCGCCGGCGTCGCAGCCTCTGCGGATGACCTCGAGGACAGCCATGCCCGCACCGTTCGTGCCTTCCCGTGCCCTCCCCCGCCGGTCCCGGCTGCCCGCCCTGCTTCTGGCTGCCGCGGTGGCCCTCGCCGGCATCGGCAGCGCGCCGCTCCATGCCGCGCCCGGCAAGGGGCCGGACACGGTGGCGGACGTGGCCGAGAAGGTGATGGACGCGGTGGTGAACATCTCCACCTCGCAGAACGTCGCCCCCTCCCGCTCGGTGCCCGCGCCGCAACTGCCGCCGGGCTCGCCCTACGAGGACTTCTTCGACGAATTCTTCAAGCGCCGCCCGGACGACGGCGGCGAGCAGCGCTCGCGCCGCGTCTCCTCGCTCGGGTCCGGCTTCGTCATCGATCCGTCCGGCTTCATCGTCACCAACAACCACGTCATTTCCGACGCGGATGAGATCTTCGCCAATTTCAACGACGGCTCGAAGCTCAAGGCCGAGCTGATCGGACGCGACACCAAGACCGACCTTGCCCTGCTCAAGGTGAACCCGCCTCGGCCCCTCGTTGCGGTGAAGTTCGGCGACAGCGAGAAATTGCGCGTGGGCGACTGGGTGATGGCCATCGGCAATCCGTTCGGCCTCGGCGGCACGCTCACGGTTGGCGTCGTCTCCGCCCGCAACCGCGACATCAATTCCGGCCCCTACGACAATTTCATCCAGACCGACGCGGCCATCAACCGGGGTAATTCCGGCGGCCCGCTGTTCAACATGGAGGGCGAGGTGATTGGCATCAACACCGCCATCATCTCCCCCTCAGGCGGCTCCATCGGCATCGGCTTCGCCGTGCCCTCCGCCACCGCCCAGCCGGTGCTGGCGCAGATCGAGCAGTTCAAGGAAGTGCGGCGCGGCTGGATCGGCGTGCGCATCCAGCCCGTCACCGAGGACATCGCCGAAAGCCTCGGCCTCGGCCGGCCGCGCGGCGCGCTCATCGGCGTGGTGACCGAGAACAGCCCGGCCGCCCAGGGCGGCATCAAGGCCGGCGACGTGATCGTCAAGTTCAACGGCCGCGACATCAAGGAAGTGCGCGACCTCACCCGCACCGTCGCCGACACCATGGCCGACAGCGAGGTGGAGGTGGTGGTGATCCGCAAGGGCAAGGAGGAGACCCTGCGCGTCAAGGTCGCCCGCATGCCCGAGGACGACAAGCCGGAAGCCTCCAAGCCCGCCCCCGAGGCGCAGAAGGTGCCACCGAAGAAAGCCCTCGGCATCGAGCTGTCCGCGATGAGCGACGACCTGCGCAAGCGTTTCAAGATCAAGAGCGAGATTTCCGGCGTGGTCATCACCGACGTGGACCGCTCGTCCCCGGCCTCCGACAAGGGGCTGAAGGCGGGGCAGGTCATCGTTCAGGTGGGCCAGGAGGCGGTGGCAAGCCCCGCCGACGTGGAGAAGCAGATCGACGCCCTGCGCAAGGCCGGCAAGCGTTCGGCCCTGTTCCTCGTCTCCGACGGCGAGGGCAAGCAGGAGTTCGTGACGGTGCCGCTGAACTGAGGGGCGGCCGTTCGGAGCAATCGTCATGCCCGGGCTCGTCCCGGGCATCGACGCGGATCGGCTGGCAATAGTCTTCTGACGGCCGTGCCATCGGCCCGACGTGGATGCCCGGCACAAGGCCGGGCATGATGGCGGGTTTTAAGTCCCGGCGCTTTCCTACCCCACCTCGCCCCGCAGCCGACGCTCCGCCCGTGCCCTTCCCATCAGCGGCAGCAAGGCGGCAAGTTCGGGCCCTGTCTCGCGGCCGGTGAGGGCGAGGCGCAGGGGGTGGAAGAGGTTGCGGCCGGAGCGCCCGGTGGCGGCCTTCGCCGCGGCCGTCCACGCCTTCCATGTCGCGCCGTCCCACGGCTCGGCCGGCAGCAGGCCGGCGGCCTCGGCGAGGAAGGCGCGGTCATCTTCGGCGATCACGCCCGCACGAGGGGTGGCCACGATCCCCCACCAGTCCTGCGCATCATCGAAGCGGGACAGGTTCGCCCGCACCGCCAGCCAGAACGCCTCCCCGCCCCCGATGCCGGCTGCCTCTAGCCGCGCGGCAGCGGCGGAGAAGGGCATGATGTGAAGGGTGCGGGCGGTGAGCGCGTCGAGGTCCGCCGGATCGAAACGGGCGGGCGCCCGGGAGATGGCGGCAAGCTCCACCATCACCGCCAGCGCGTCGAGGTCCGCGACCGCCTCCACCGCATGGGAGGTGCCCACCAGCACGGACAACGCGGCCACCGCCAGCGCCTCCTGCCCCGCCTCGCGGAGCGCCGACAAGGAGAGATGGCCGAGCCGCTTGGACAGGCCCTCGCCCGAGGGCAGCGTGAGCAGGTTGTGGTGCGCGAAACCCGGCACCGGGCCGCCCAGCGCCTCGAAAATCTCGATCTGCACCGCGGTATTGGTCACATGGTCCTCGCCGCGGATCACCTGCGTGATGCCCAGCGCAAGATCGTCCACCACCGAAGGCAGCGTGTAGAGGAAGCTGCCATCCGCGCGCACAAGGACAGGGTCGGAGAGGGTGGCCGTGTCCACCTGCTGCGGGCCGCGCACGCCGTCGTCCCATGTCACCACGC
>JAEZMT010000100.1 GCA_023442085.1 Pseudomonadota bacterium
GTCGTGACGGGGGTGGTGACCTGCGGCAGGACAGGCGACGGCATGGGGGCTGCACCGGGCTCGCGGGGGCGCAGCAGATGGTCCGGCGTGCGGGTGAAGCGGGTGTTGGCGTCGAGGGTGAAGGGCCGGAGCCAGCTCGGGACCAGTTCGAGATCGATCCAGCTGTGGGTGGGCTCCGCAGCCTCGAAGGCGCCGTCATGGAGACTTGGGTCGTATTCCGGAATCCGCTCGTAAAACGAGGGCAAGCCGCGTTCGGAACCAGAATCGGCCACGGGCGCTTCGAACGTTTCGTCCGGAGCGAACGAGGGGTACGCAAAAGGTCTGGGAGGACGGTTGAAGGAAGACATGGGAATCCGAAATCCGCAGCACCGGCGCCGTTTCGCAGACACTAGGGCGGGGGCGTTAAGGGGAGGTTTGCACCTCCAAACAACGGTTTCTGAATACCTTATCTGTGAATCATGGGGACAAGCCGACACGGCCTCCCCTCGCCTGAACCCGGTTCGGTCCAGCCCCCGCAACCCCTGCTGCCGGACCTCCGTACGGTTGACATTCCGCGCTCCCGGAGTCCTTTCTAAAGAGAACAAAATAGGAACATAAGTTTACTCCCATGCCCTCCCAGCAGGCTCCGCGCGAGGATCTGACGGCCCTTCGCCGCCGCATCGTCGAAATGGAACGGCTGTCCGGACTTCCGGACGGACCTGCCCGGCCGCGCTTGTCCTTGGGGAGCCCGCTGGATGATGCCCTGGGCGGCGGCCTCGCCCGCGATGCGCTGCACGAGGCGTTTCCAGCAGAGAAGGGCAATGCCGCCGCCGTACTCGGCTTCGCCCTCGCGCTCGCGGCTGGCACCCGCAAGCCGGTGCTGTGGGTACGGCAGGACATGTCGGCGCTGGAGGGCGGCGACCTCTACGGCCCCGGTTGCGCCGCCTTCGGGCTCGATCCCGCCCGCCTGATCCTGGTGGCCACGGCGGACGCCGCCGACACGCTGGGCGCCGCGGAGGAGGCCCTCGGCCATGGTGCCCTCGGGCTGGTGGTGGCGGAGCCCTGGGGATCGCCCCGCCTCATCGACCTCACTGCCACCCGTCGCCTCGCCTTGCGCAGCGAGCGCTCCGGCGTGCCGTCCCTCCTTCTGCGGCCGGGGGCGGACCCCGGCCCTTCCGCCGCCGCCACCCGCTGGCGGGTCGCCGCCGTCCCCTCCCGCGTGGCGGGGGACGTGCCGGCCTTCTGCCTCGGCCCGCCCGCCTTCGCGCTGGAGATCGAGCGCAACCGCCTCGGACCCACCGGCCACTTCACCGTGGAATGGAATGCCTATGCCCGACGCTTCGCCTCGGCGCCTCGCCGCGCTCTTCCTGCCGCGCCTGCCGACCGACCGGCTGCACCGCAGCCGGCGGGGACGTCGCATGTCGTCGGCTGGCGCCGCACCGGCTGACCTGCCGCTGGTCACGGTAGAGGTGAAGGCCAATGCCCGCCGCCTCGCCGCGGTGGACGCGGCCGCCGCCCGCCTCGGGCTTCATCCCGGCCTTACCCTCGCCGACGCGCAGGCCCGCGTGCCGCAGATGGAGGCGGTGGAGGCGGATGCGGCGGCGGATGCCGCGCTGCTCGCCGCCATCGCCTCGTGGTGCGAGCGCTGGACGCCGTTCGTGGCCGTTTCCGGACCGGATGGCATTGTGCTCGACATCACCGGCTGCGCCCATCTGTTCGGCGGCGAGGGGGCCATGCTGGCGGCCATGACCGAGCGGCTCGCCGCCACCGGACTGGCCGCCCAGGGCGCGGTGGCCGGGACCGCCCGGGCCGCCCTCGCCCTCGCCCGCTGGCGGCCGGGTCAGGTGGTGCGGGCGGGGGGCGAGCGGGAGGCGGTCGCGCCCCTGCCGGTGGAGGCCCTCGACCTCGATGCGGAGGCGGCGCGCAGCCTCGCCTATCTCGGGCTCGTGCGGATCGGCGACATCGCCGGCAAGCCCCGCGCGGCGCTGGCCGCCCGCTTCGGCAGCGCGCTGGTGGAGCGGCTGGACGAACTGTGCGGCGCGGCTTCGCCCCCCATCTCCCCGCTCAATCCCCTGCCCGTCTATGTGGCGGAGCGGCGCTTCGCCGAGCCCATGGGCGATGAGGCGACCGCCCGCGCCGTGCTCGCCGACCTCGCCGGCGATCTCGCCGGAGTGCTGGAGCGGCATGGCGAGGGCGGACGACGCTTCGAGGCCGCCTTCTTCCGCAGCGATGGGGCGGTGCGGCGGGTGGCGGCGGGCACGGCGGCGCCGCTCCGCGACGGCGCCCGCCTCGCCGGCCTGTTCCGCGAGCGGCTGGCGGCGCTGGCCGATCCGCTCGATCCCGGCTTCGGCTATGATGTGATCCGCCTCTCGGTGACCGCAGCCGAGCCGCTGGCCGCCACCCAGTCCGGTTTCGGCGCCGAGCCGGCCGGCGCGGGGCTGGACCAATTGGTGGATACCCTCTCCGCCCGGCTGGGTCCGCGCCGCGTCACCTGCTTGGCCGCGCAGGACAGCCATGTGCCCGAGCGCGCCGCCGTGCGGATGCCGGCGCAGAAGGCCTGGCGCAGCCGGGACATGCTTGCTCATGATTGGGCCGAGCCGGCTGCCGCCGATGCGCCCCTTGCCCGCCCGCCGGCCCTCTTGCCCATGCCCGAGCCGGTGGAAACGCTGGCCGAGGTGCCGGACGGCCCGCCCCTGCGGTTCCGCTGGCGGCGCGTGCTGCACGAGGTGGCGCGGGCCGAGGGGCCGGAGCGCATCGCCCCCGAATGGTGGACCGCCCTCGATGGCAACCGGCCAGGCCTGACGCGGGACTATTTCCGCGTGGAGGACACCGAAGGACGCCGCTTCTGGCTCTATCGCGAAGGCACCTACGGGCGGGAAACATCGGCGCCGCGCTGGTTCCTGCACGGCCTGTTCCCGTGAGCGCGCCCGTCTATGCAGAGCTGGCGGCGGCCTCGCATTTCTCCTTCCTGCATGGGGCGAGCGCGCCGGCCCATCTCGTGCACATCGCCTTCGCCCTCGGCCTCGACGGGCTCGGCATCGCCGACCGCAACACGGTGGCGGGCGTGGTGCGGGCCTATAGCGCGCTGGAGGATCTGCGCAGCCTCGACGAGGATCTGGAGGCAGACGACCCCGAGGCGGAAGCAAAGCGCGCTGTCGCCGCCCGCGCCCGTGCCTTCCGGCTGGTGACGGGCGCGCGGCTCGTCTTCTGCGACGGCACGGCGGACATCATCGCCTATCCCTCCACCCGCGCCGGCTGGGGCCGGCTCTGCCGCCTGCTGACCACCGGCAACCGGCGGGCGAAGAAGGGCGACTGCCACCTGTCCCTCGCCGATCTCCTCGCCGATGTGCGCGACCTGATGCTCATCGTGCTGCCGGGGGAAGGCGGCAACGCTCTTCCGTCCCTCCTCTCCCGCCTTGGCGAAGCGGCCGCCGGCGCAGTGTGGCTCGGCGTCGACATGCCCTTCTCCGGCGCCGACCGCCGCCGTCTCGCCGCGCTGAAGGCCATCGCCCGCGCAGCGGATGTGCCGCTGCTGGCGGTGAACGAGGTGCTCTACGCGACGCCGCAGGAGCGCGACCTGCAGGATATCCTCACCTGCGTGCGCGAGGGCACCACCATCGCCGAAGCCGGACGACGGCTGATGGCGAACGCCGAGCGCCACCTCAAGCCCCCCGCCGAGATGGCCCGCCTGTTCCGCGACGCCCCCGAGGCGGTGGCGGAGAGCGCGGCGCTCCTCGCCCGCATCGATTTCACCCTGGGCGAGCTGAAATACGACTATCCCGAGGAGCCCGTGCCTCCTGGCTGGACGCCGCAGGCGTGGCTGGAGGAATTGACCTGGCGCTGCGCCACTGTCCGCTATCCGGCCGGCATCCCAGAGAAGGTGGAGAAGCTGCTGAAGGAGGAGCTGACCCTCATCCGCAAGCTCGAGTACGCGCCTTACTTTCTCACCATCCACGACATCGTGTGCTTCGCCGAGAGCAAAAGCATCCTCTGCCAGGGGCGGGGCTCGGCGGCCAATTCCGCCGTGTGCTACGTGCTCGGCATCACCGCCGTGGACCCCGCCGACAACGACCTCCTGTTCGCCCGCTTCATCTCCGAAGAACGGCGCGAGCCGCCCGACATCGACGTGGATTTCGAGCACGAGCGGCGCGAGGAGGTGATCCAGCACATCTACGAGAAATACGGCCGCCACCGCGCCGGCATCGTCGCCACCGTCATCCACTACCGCCCGCGCAGCGCCATCCGCGACGTGGGCAAGGCCGTCGGCCTCACCGAGGACGTGACGGCGCGCCTCTCCTCCACCCAATGGGGCAGCTGGGGCCGGGACATTTCCGACGCGCACATCCGCGAGGCGGGGCTCGACCCGTCAAACCCCTTCATCCGCCGCGCGGTGGAGCTGGCAGGCCGGCTGATGGGCGCGCCCCGCCACCTCTCCCAGCACGTGGGCGGCTTCGTGCTCGCCCGCGACCGCCTCGACGACATCGTGCCCATCGGCAACGCCGCCATGGCGGACCGCACCTTCATCGAATGGGACAAGAACGACATCGATGCCCTCAAGCTGATGAAGGTGGATGTGCTGGCGCTCGGCATGCTCACCTGCATCCGCAAGGCGCTCGACCTGATGCGGGATCACGAGGGCATCGACTGGGGTCTCGCCGACGTGCCGCGCGAGCAGCCGGACGTCTACGCCATGCTCCAGCGCGGGGATTCCATCGGCGTGTTCCAGGTTGAAAGCCGGGCGCAGATCAACATGCTGCCGCGCCTCAAGCCGAAGGAATTCTACGATCTCGTCATCCAGGTCGCCATCGTGCGGCCGGGGCCGATCCAGGGCGACATGGTCCACCCCTATCTCAGGCGCCGCAACAAGCTGGAGCCGGTGGACTACCCCTCCCCCGCTCCGGGCTTCGGCGACGAGGACGAACTCTACTCCGTACTCCATAAAACGCTGGGTGTGCCGCTCTTCCAGGAACAGGCCATGAAGCTCGCCATGGTCGCCGCGCGCTTTTCCGATGTGGAAGCCAACAAGCTGCGCCGGGCCATGGCCACTTTCCGCAACCTCGGCACCATCCACGAATTCGAAAGCCTCATGGTGGAGCGCATGGTGGCCCGCGGCTACAAGCGCGACTTCGCCCAGCGCTGCTTCGAGCAGATCAAGGGCTTCGGCAGCTACGGCTTTCCCGAGAGCCATGCCGCCTCCTTTGCCAAGCTCGTGTACATCTCCTCCTACATCAAGTGCCGCCACCCGGCGGCCTTTGCCTGCGCCCTGCTCAACGCCCAGCCCATGGGCTTCTACGCCCCCGCGCAGATCGTGCGCGATGCGCGCGAGCATGGCGTGGAGGTACGCCCGATCGACGTCAATTTCAGCCATCAGGACAACACGCTGGAGCGGAGGCAGGACGGCACCCTCGCCCTGCGTCTCGGCTTCCGTCAGGTGGATGGCTTCCACGCCGACTGGGGCGGACGCCTCGCAGCGGCACGATCCGGGCCTTTCGCGAGCATCGAGGAAATGGCCCGCCGTGCCCGTCTGCCCACCCGCGCGGTAAAGCTGCTGGCCGATGCGGATGCCTTCCGCTCCATGGGCCTCGACCGGCGCGCCGCGCTCTGGCACGCCCGCCGCCTGCCGGATGACGACGCTTTGCCCCTGTTCGCCGCGGCGGACGCCCGCGAGCTGGGTGTCGAGGAGGAGGTGGCGCTGCCGCGCATGGCGCGTTCGGAACACATCGTCGCGGACTACCAGACCGTGCGCCTCTCCCTGAAGGGGCACCCCATGGGCGAGCTGCGCGACCATTTCCGCAAGGAGCGCATCCTCACCTGCGCCGAGACAGCCGCGCTGAAGGACGGCGCATTCGCCCGCAATGCCGGCGTGGTGCTGGTGCGCCAGCGGCCGGGCAATGGCAAGGCCATCTTCATCACCATCGAGGACGAGACCGGCATCACCAACATCGTCCTGTGGGAGCGCACGCTGGAGCGCTTCCGCCGCGAGGTGATGGGCGCGCGCCTGCTGCTGGTGGAGGGACGCATCCAGAAGAGCCCGGAGGGCGTCATCCACCTCATGGCCCAGCGGCTCGCCGACCGCACCGCCGACCTCGCCTTGCTCTCACGGGTACGGCAGCCGCGCATTGAGGTGGCGCGGGCCGATGAGTTCGCCCACCCCCAGCATCCTCGCAAGCATCCGCGTGACGTAAGGGTCCTGCCCAAGTCGCGGGACTTTCACTGATCGCCGCGCCGAAATTGCCGAAGAGGTACCCAGCAGCCCAAGTCCGTCGGCGACGAGGCGAAAACCCGATAATTCGGGCAAAAAAGCACGACAGCCCTGCACGCTTCACGATTTATCCACAAAAACCCGTGAGGCTTCAGGGCATATGGAACTAAGGCCGGGATACCGCCGCCGTGAAGCCGCTCCTCATCGTTACCGGATTTGTGGCCGCCGCCGCCGTTGGCGCAGGCATGGCCATCAGCCCGCTCCTGTCGGCCAAGGACGACGGCCCGGCAACCACCCAGTCCATCTCACAGGCCGCGACACCGGCTTCCGGACAGGCGGCCCAGGGCAAGGGCGCAACCGCCGCGCAGAAGACTGCGGCGGCGGCCGCTGCCCAGCCGTCACCGGCTCCTGCGCCGGAGCCCGCCGCGCCGCCGCCGGTGACGCCGCGCAAGAACTACACCTACAAGTCGTTCGACGTGGACGGGTCCTACATCGCCCTCACGTTCGACGATGGCCCGAGCCCGGAGACCACCCCCCGGCTGCTGGAGATGCTGCGTCAGCGCAACATCAAGGTGACCTTCTTCGTGCTCGGCAACATGGTGGCCAAGCATCCTGAAGTCCTGAAAATGATTGCCGACGAGGGGCACGAGATCGGCAGCCATTCCTGGAGCCATCCGCAGCTCACCCGCATCAGCGCCGCGGCGCTGGACAAGGAACTGGGCAACACGACCGAGGCGATCTTCCAGGTGACCGGCAAGCGCCCGATCTTCCTGCGTCCGCCCTACGGCACCATGAAGCCGACACTGCGCACCACCATCGAGGAAAAGTACGGACTCACCATCGTCAACTGGTCTGTGGACCCTAACGACTGGAAGAACCGCAACAGCCAGGCGGTGCATGACGCCATCATGGCTCAGGTGAAGCCGGGTGCCATCGTGCTCTCGCACGACATCTACGCCACCACCGTGGACGCCATGCCGCGCATCCTCGATGAGCTGATCGCCAAGGGCTACAAGTTCGCCACGCTGTCGCAGATGGTGGCCATGGACAAGCCGCTGAAGGTCGCGCTCGCGACACCCGGCGCCGCCAAGCCGCAGCAGAAGCCGAAGCCGGCCAACGCGGCCAAGCCCGATGGTTCCAAGCCTGCCGCCGCGCCGAAGCCCGCCGCTGCCTCGGCCCCCAAGCCGCCCGCCGCGACGCAGCCGGCCCGCAGCGCCGGCGTTTACTGACACGCAGGTCGTTTCCTAACAGAAGGCGCTCCGGTCCACCGGGGCGCCTTTTGCGTTTGGCGGTCGGTCAGTCCTCGGCCGGATGGCCATGCCCATGGTGGGTGTGGTCATGGTCGTGATGGGCATCCGGCGCGGGAAGCGTGAGGCCGAAGGTCTTCACCAGATCGTCCACCTGCGCCGGAGACAGATAGCGCGGGTTGAGGCCGCGCAGCAGCAGATAGAGCTTCGCGGCCTCCTCCAGCTCCTCGGTCGCGAATACGGCCGCCTCCAGCGTATCGCCCGCCACCACCGGCCCATGGTTGGCCAGCAGCACGGAGGAATAGCGGCCCGCGAGGCCCCGGATGGCATCGGCGACGGCGGGGTCACCCGGCCGGTAAT
>JAEZMT010000130.1 GCA_023442085.1 Pseudomonadota bacterium
CCCTTCGAGTCCTGGGGCTTCTTCACCTCGAACAGGTACATGTTGTTGAACACACGCCCGTTCTCGCCGATCTTCGCGTCCTTCATCATCATGTCGGTGACGGGCGTGGCGCGCATCTTGGCGGCCACCTTGTCGGCGTCGTCCGTGCCGAGGTCCTTCACCGCCTGGAGATAGTGGCGGACGGCGGAATAGACGCCCGCCTGGTTCATGGAGGGCTTGCGGCCGGTCTTCGCCTCGAACTTCTTCGACCAGGCGCGGGTCTCGTCGTTCATGTCCCAGTAGAACGAGTTGGACAGGATGAGGCCCTTCGCCACCTGCAAGGTCAGCGCGTGGATGTCGTTGATGTTGAGGAGGAGGCCGGCCAGCGTCTGGCCGCCCTGCGGCAGGCCGAACTCGGTCGCCTGCTTCACGGAATTGATGGTGTCGCCGCCGGCATTGGCGAGGGCCACCACCTTGGCGCCGGAGGCCTGCGCCTGCAGCAGGAAGGAGGAGAAGTCGGACGTCGCGAGGGGCACGCGGACGCCGCCCTTCACGGTGCCGCCCATGGCCTTCACCGTCTTGGAGGCTTCCTCCTCCAGCGAATGGCCGAAGGCATAGTCGGCGGTGATGAAGAACCAGCTCTTGTCGCCCTTGTTCACCAGCGCGCGGGCAGTGGCCGCGGAGACCGAGTGGGTGTCCCAGGTCCACATGAAGCCGTAGGGGCTGCACGCCTTGCCGGTGAGGTCCACCGAGCCGGGGCCGGACATGAGGAAGATGCGCTTGCGCTCCTTCGTGATGGCCTGCACGGCCAGCGCCGCGGCGGAATTGGGCACGTCCGCGATCACGTCCACCTGCTCGGTGTCGATCCACTTGCGGGCGAGGCTCGCCGCCACGTCCGCCTTGTTCTGGTGATCGCCGACGATGATCTCCACCGGCAGGCCGTTGATGGCATTGCCGAACTCTTCCGCCGCGAGCCGCGCCGCCTGGGCAGAGCCCTCGCCGTTGATGTCGGAATAGACGCCGGCGAGATCGGACAGCAGGCCGATCTTGATCTTGCCGTCCGACATCTCGGCGAAGGCCGGTCCAGCGAACCCGGCGACAGCCGTGCCAAGCGCCGCGGCAACCATGAGACCCTTCATGCGTATCCTCCCTGATTTTATGTTTGAACGCGTCGAAACGATCGCCGCCGCCCTCAGCGGGCGACGTAGCCGCCATCCACCGCCAGCGTCGTGCCCGTGACGCCCGAGCCGGCCGGCGAGCACAGGAACACGACAGCCCCGGCGATCTCCTCCGCCGTCACGGGGCGGCGGATGGGCTGGTTCTGGAGGAACACCTCCTTCACAACGTCCTCGGGCGACAGGCCCGTGACCTTCGCCTGGTCGGCCACCTGCATCTCGATGATCGGCGTCATCACCATGCCGGGGCAGACGGCGTTGCAGGTGACGCCCGTCTCCGCCACCTCGATGGCGATGGACTTGGTGAGCCCCACGAGGCCGTGCTTGGTGGCCACATAAGCCGCCTTGTGCGGCGCCCCTACGAGGCCCAGTACCGAAGCGATGTTGACGATCCGGCCGAAGCGCCGCTCGGTCATGGACCCGATGACCGCCTTGCTGGCGTGGAAGGCGGCGGAGAGGTTCACCGCGACGAGGCGGTCCCACTGCTCGTCCGGAAAGTCCGCCAGCGCAGAGACATGCTGGATGCCGGCATTGTTCACGAGGATGTCCACCGGCCCGAGTTCCGCGCGCGCCCCCGCGACCAGCGCCCGGACTTCGGCGGGGCGGCTCACGTCGGCGCCGTGATAGGCGATCTTCGTCCCGGCGGAAGCGGCGAGATCGGCGCGCACAGCCTCGATCTCGCCCGCGTCGCCGAGACCATTGAGCATCACGTTGCAGCCCTCCCCCGCCAGCGCCCGCGCGATGGCGAGGCCGATGCCGGAGGTGGAGCCGGTGACGATGGCGTTACGGCCTTTCATGTCGTGGTCTCTTTCGTGGTGTCGTGAACGTCGAACCGGCGCAGATGGTCCGCGAGGCGCGTGCGCACCGCCTGCGCCTCCGCCTCGGTCCAGTCCCTGAAGCCCCCGCCGGTCTTCATGCCGAGGCGGCCGGCGGCGACCAATTGCTCCAAGAGGGGCAGCGGTCCGGGCGTGCGGTCGAGGTCGTGCAGGACATAGCGGTGGACCATCAGCGTCAGGTCCGTGCCGACAAGGTCGGCATTCTCCAGCGGCCCCAGCACCGCAAGGCGCCGGCCGAAGCTCTCCTTCACCACCTCGTCCACGGTCGCGGCATCGCAGACCCCTGCCTGAACCAGCGCGATGGCCTCGCGCCACAGAGCGTGCTGCAGCCGGTTGCCGATGAAGCCCGGCACGTCCCGGCGCACATGCACCGGCTTTTTTCCGATGCCGGCGAGGAGCGCCAACATGGCCGCGATCTCGGCCTCGCCGGTGTCCTCGGCCTGCACCACCTCCACGAGGGGGATCTGGTGCGGCGGGTTCCACCAATGGGTGCCCATGGCCCGCCGTCGATGGGCAAGCCCGGCCATGATATGCGTGATGGGAATGACCGAGGTGTTGCTGGCGAGCAGCGCATGAAGCGGGGCGGCGGCCTCGATCTCGGCGAACAGCCTCTTCTTCAGCTCAAGATCTTCCGGCACCGCCTCGATGACCACGTCGGCGTCGGCGACCGCTGCGGCGAGCGTCTCGGTAGGCGTCACCCGATCTGCGGCGGCGGGATCGGCACCCAGCTGATCGAGGCTCTCGCGGATGCGGCCGGGAACGCCGGCGCGGCGCGCCGGGTCCGCGTCGTGAATGGAAACAGGAAGCCCGGCGCCGGCGAAGGCCTGCGCGATGCCATGGCCCATCAGGCCGGCCCCAATGACGGCGATCCTCTTCGGCTGCATTTCGTCCCGACGTCTTGCACCCCGGACGGGGCGACCTCTTTTGGCTGTTCCCTGCGCAAGGCGCGTGCCAGCACCTTGGGCACCCTCCGGAGCCAGCAGACTCAAGGGATTGCGCAGACTATCCGGCCAAGCTCGGGATCTAGCATGTCCAGCATTCCGGACCGAGAATCGCCACACTTGTTCAAGGTTCGGCCGCTACGGCTAGCTTTTCGAATTGACAGCGGCTGTCGCGCCCGTGTCCAGTCATTCGACAAAATGTCTTGAATTTGGACACACACTAACTGGATTGGTCCCATGACCTCCATCGCCGACGACCGCTTCGCCGCCGCCCGCGCGCTGCTGGGCGTGGTGGAAGGCATGATCGACGGGGCGACCTTGGTCGATCGGGAGTCCCGCGTCGTTTGGTTCAGCGAGGGCCAGCTGGCACTGCTCGGCAAGACGGACCTTGCTGAGCTCGTGGGGCAGGAGATCGAGCGCGTCATCCCGCATAGCCGGATGCGCGAGGTGGTGGAGACCGGCCAACCCCATCCCCTCGACATCATCCAGTATGGCGACCGCTGGCTGCTGGTGACCCGGCTGCCGCTGCGGGACGAGACGGGCGCGATCATCGGTGCCATCGCCTTCGCCCTGAAGGACAGCATTCCCTATCTGCGGCCCATCGCCGAGCGGCTCCACCAGATGCAGTCGCGCCTCAGCCGGATGGAGCAGGCCTTCTCCGCCAAGCGGGCCGTGCGCTTCACCGCCGAGCACATCCTGGGTGCGAGCCCTGCCATGCGGCAGCTGGCGCGCCTGCTGCGCCGGGCCGGCGAGGTCGGGTCTGCCGTTTTGCTCCTCGGGGAGACTGGCACGGGCAAGGAAATGGCCGCGCACGCCATCCATGCCGCCTCCAAGCGCATGAGCCGGCCGTTCGTGGCCATCAATGTGGCCGCCGTGCCGGAGAACCTGCTGGAGGCGGAATTCTTCGGCGTGGCGCCCGGTGCCTTCACCGGCGCCGCCCGCCAGCCGAGGCCCGGCAAGTTCCAGATCGCCCACGAGGGCACGCTGTTTCTCGATGAGATCGGCGACATGCCGCTGGGCCTGCAGGCCAAGCTGTTGCGCACGCTGCAGGATGGCGAGGTGGAGCCCGTGGGCTCCAACCAGCCGTTGCGGGTGGACGTGCGGATCATCGCCGCGACCAGCCGCCCGCTGGCCGACATGGTGCGCGCGGGGACGTTCCGGCAGGATCTGTATTACCGGCTCAACGTGCTGCCCATCCACCTGCCGCCCCTGCGCGAGCGGGCCGGCGACGTGGAACTGCTGGCCACCCGCTTCAGCGAGCAGACCGCCGCCGCCTTCGGCGTCGCCGTGCGTCCGCTGACGGCGCCCGCCATGGCGCGGCTCGAGCGCCATGATTGGCCGGGCAATGTACGCGAGCTCGCCAACGTCATCGAGCAGATCTATGTGCGCAGCGACGGGGCGCGCATCGAGGCGGACCATGTCGCGGACGTTCTTCCACCCGCAGCGCAGGAGAACGAAGCGTCGCCGGTCCTTGATCTCGGCGGCGCCGTCGCCAGGCTGGAGCGCTCGATGATTGCCGACGCGCTGAAACAGGCGGCCGGCAACAAGAGGGAGGCGGCAAGGCTTCTGGGACTGTCGCGTAGCAGTCTCTACGCGAAGATCAAGCAATACGGGGCGGCGGGAGGCTGAAGAAGCGCTGGCCCGCGCGCTTCTGGGATTCCGGCGGCGGCGTTTGCGCGCGAGGCCGGCGCTATTTCTCGCCTTCTTTTTCGCGCGGTTCGCAATCGCATTCCGCCACCCCCCGCGTATTGATCTTGTGGCAGCGCGGGCATTCCCAGCCCGGGCGGTAGGGCGGCAGCGTCGTATCCGGGACAGGCAGGCTCATGATGAGCGGGTCGCAGTGTTCGCAGCC
>JAEZMT010000176.1 GCA_023442085.1 Pseudomonadota bacterium
CCGGCGAGAATCAGCATGCCGATGCCGGCGGCGATGAACATGGCCACCACCCCGGCGAAGCCCGCCGCCTGCGTCAGCGCCAGCGCGCCCACCGCCTGGCCGATGAAGAAGAAGGAGGCGAACAGCGCCAGCGCCGATCCCCGCGCCTCGGGGGCAAGCTCCGTGGCGAGGATCTGCAGCACGTTGTGGATCATGTAGAAGGCAAATCCGGCGGCGCCGAAGATCGCGGCCATCAGCAGGAGCCCGTGGGCGCGGGTGGCGAGGATGAGCAGCACCCCCACCCCCGCGGCGCCCCACCCCACCATGCCGCCGAGGCCGAGGTAGCGCACCAGCAGAGGCACGGCGAAGGTATAGAATGCGCCGCCGATGGCGAACGCGCCGAGCGCGATGCCGGCCTCCTTGGCATCGCCGATGCCCTGGTGGACCATCAGCGGCGCCACCAGCGGAAACACGCCGAAGCTCAGCGCGCCCTCGATGGCGACAACGCCATAGACCTTGATGGACAAGGGGTTGCGCAGCACGATGCCGTAGCGGGCGATGGAGGCGGCGAACGAGAGGGGCTGACGCTGCCCCTCCTCCGTGAGCCCGAAGATGGTGGCGAGCGCGGCGAGCGCGGCGACGCCGAAGGCGGACCAGAACACCTCGCGCCACCCTGCCATCTCGGCGATGAAGCCGGCCAAAGCCGAGCCGGAGAGCTGCCCCAGCACCAGCGCGAGCAGCACTCGGCTAAGCGCCACCGGCCGGCGCTCGTACGCCACCCTGTCACCCACCGTCGCCAGGACCACCGGGATGATGCCGCCGGCGAAGGCGCCTGAGAAGACGCGGGAGGCGAGCAGCATCTCGTGGCTGGTCGCGGTGGCCGACACCGCCAGGCCGATGGAGAGCATGACGAGGTTCACGCGGATGAGCCGCACCTTGCCCACCGCATCGCCGATGGGACCGAACACCAGCTGCATCACCGCATAGGGAAAGGTGAAGGCGCTGGCGAGCATGGCCACCTGCTGCAGCGTCACCTGAAGGTCGCTCGCCAGAATGTTCAGCATGGGATCGACGACGCGCATGGAAAACGCGCTCGCGAACGCCGCAAGACCGAGGACGAGGAGAAAGGGCATGGGATCCGGGATGGCGACAGGGACGCCATCCCTGCGGTGTCGGCGGATATGGGTCAACCCGAGCGTGCCGCATGGGTGCAGCGCACACACATTCGCTCAACGCATGGCGGATGCTCGGAAAGCGTGCATTTGCGCAGCCTCGACGACGCGCTCGGCCGTTTTCACCGCCGAATCGGCTACCTCGGCCGGAAAACATTGACACGCCGCATCATTTTCTTATGTTGCTATGCGTCGTCCGAGATATGTCGAATCCAAGCGCGCCGACCGACGACCACTCGTCTGACCCCGTACGGCACGGGACGTTCGATCAGCGGCGCGCCGCCGCATCCAAAAGATGCAATGTCATTTTCCGAGCTCGGCCTGAGCGATAAGGTTCTCGCGGCTGTCGCCGATACTGGCTACACGACCCCGACCCCCATCCAGGCCCAGGCCATCCCCCATGTTCTCGCGCGCCGGGATGTTCTCGGCCTCGCGCAGACAGGTACCGGCAAGACCGCCGCCTTCACGCTCCCCATGCTGACGCTGCTGGAGCAGGGCCGCGCCCGTGCCCGCATGCCGCGCACTCTCATCCTGGAGCCCACCCGCGAGTTGGCGGCCCAGGTGGAAGAGAATTTCACGCGCTACGGCAAGTACAGCAAGCTCAACGTCGCCCTGCTCATTGGCGGCGTTTCCTTCGGTGACCAGGACTCCAAGCTCGCGCGCGGCGTGGACGTGCTGATCGCCACCCCCGGCCGCCTGCTCGACCATGTGGAGCGCGGCCGCCTGCTCCTCTCCGGCATCGACGTTCTCGTCATCGACGAGGCCGACCGTATGCTGGACATGGGCTTCATCCCGGACATCGAGCGCATCTGCAAGCTCGTGCCCTTCACCCGCCAGACGCTGTTCTTCTCGGCCACCATGCCGCCGGAGATTCAGCGCCTCGTCTCGCAATTCCTCTCCAACCCCGTGCGGGTGGAAGTCTCCAAGCCCGCGTCCACCGCCACCACGGTGACGCAGGAACTGGTCGCCTCCGGCCGCGAGGATTATGAGAAGCGCGAGGTGCTCAGGGATCTGATCCGCAGCTGCGAAAATCTGCAGAACGGCATCATCTTCTGCAATCGCAAGCGCGACGTGGCGGTGCTCCACCGCTCGCTGCAGAAGCACGGCTGCAATGCCGTGGCCCTGCACGGCGACATGGACCAGCACGCCCGCATCAAGGCGCTGGACGAGTTCCGCAACGGCGAGGCCACCCTGCTGGTTGCCTCCGACGTGGCCGCGCGCGGCCTCGACATCCCGGCGGTGAGCCACGTCTTCAATTATGACGTGCCGCACCATTCCGAGGACTACGTCCACCGCATCGGCCGTACCGGCCGCGCCGGCCGCGCCGGCACGGCTTACACGATGGTCACGCACCTCGATGCCAAGTCCCTCTCGGCCATCGAGAAGCTGATCGGCAACCCGATCCCATGGCACGGCCCGGCCCTCGGCGATGCGCCGCCGGCCTCCGAACGTCGCGGACGCGAGGATGGCCGTCTGCGCGGCAAGCGCCGCATGGACAAGGAGCCGCGCGAGGGTCGTGGTGATCGTGAAGGTCGCGGCGAGCGGGAGCCGCGCCGCGAGCGCGAGGCCCGGGCCGACGGCGCCGAGCGTGGGGAGCGTCCCGAGCGCCAGCCCCGGGCGGAGCGTCCGGAGCGCGCCGATCGTCCTGAGCGCACCGATCGTCCCGAGCGGCAGGAGCGGGAACGCGCCGCGCGTCCGGAACGGTCCGCCGACCGCCCCGAGCGCAACCGTCGTCCCACTCGCGAGGAGGGCGACGCACGTCCCCCGCGCCGCGAGCGGGCGCCCGCCAACGAGCCGGCGGACATGTCCCACCTCCCCGCCTTCCTGCTGCGCCCCGTGCGCGTGAAAGCCGGCGCGTGACGGGACCAGCGCCGACCTGAGGGCCGGCGCGAATTCTCACGTTTTCAGATGGATCGGCGCGCCGCTCAGCCTTTGGCCGGCGCGCCTTTTCTTTTGGGCCCGGGCTTCTTCGCGGACGCCCGGCTGGCCGGGCGGGCTTTGGCCGCGCTGGCCGCATGGGCTACGAAAAGGGCGCGACTGGCCAAGGCGGCAAGGTCGTCGGCATCGTCCAGCGCCTCTTCTGGCACGGACCAGAAGCCGCCCATTGTCCGCACCACGCCTTTGGCCTCATAGCTGAAGGGCACGGAGCCCCGTCCCTTCAGATCCTCGGCCAACGCCGCATCCGCCTTGAGATAGAAGGTGTCGCCGGCCCACAACGCGAACATCAGCCCGTCCGCGTAGAGCCCTGCCCCGCCGAACATGCGCTTCACCGCCACTGGCCCGAAGGCGGCGAACAGATCGGCGATGGTGTCTTCATCGATCATGCCCAGCCCCGATCAGCGAGAGCTCACCCGACCAGCGCCAGCACCTGCGCGGCGGCGTCCATCTCGGTGCGGCGGGCGGCGCGGCGGAGACTCGCAAGTTCGTCCTCGCCCCACTGCTCGCGGTTGAAATCCTCATCCACATGGGCCGCCGTCCAGGCCTCATCGGCGGAGAGGGCACCTTCCGCCACCGCCAGCGCCAAAAGCGCCGAGCCGGTGAGGGTGGTCACGGAATGCACGGCCGCGAGACGCAGCGGATCGGCCGGCACCAGCGCCCGCACCTTCGCCAGCGACTCCTCCGGCTGCGCCACATGGGTGATGCCCTCGGCGAGGAAGAAGCGCGCGCCGTGGGCGGCGTTCATCCAGTTCAGCACTGCGTCCCAGTGCTTCGCCTGCCGATCCACCAGCTTCTGCGGACCGTCGGCGCGGTAGAAGAGCATGTCGGTGCCGGCGTAGTTCACCACCTCGTCCGCCACTGCCTGCGCCTCGGGGGTCACTCGGTCGAGGGCGACGTTGACGAGACGGGTCAGCGGCATGGTGAAGGGGTCGATCTCGGTCTTCTGCGCCGCCCACTCCGCCGCCATGGCCTCGGCCAGCGCCCGCGTCGGCGCCTTGAGCAGGCCGCGCGCCGGGGTGCGCACGGGCCGCCCGTCGAGGAGAATGGTGAAGCCGCCCTCCCCCTCGCCCACGCTCACCTCGGTGTAGAAGCGCTTGGGCAGGGGCGCCCTCTGGGCGGCGCGGGCGCGGGCGACGGGATCGCCCGGATCGCCGCTCTCCACATCTTCCAGAAACTCACGCATCTCGCTGTCCTCAGATCACGACGCGGCGGCGGGCCAGAAGCTCGGCGATGGCATCGGGCACCTCGCGGAAATGCCCGACGATGCGGTCCGCGCCCGCCCGCTCCAGCGCCGGCGTCTCATGATAGCCCCAGGCGACGCCGAGCGCCGAGGCCCCGGCCTGCAGGGCCATGGAAATGTCATAGGTGGTATCGCCAATCACCACCGTGTCCTCCGGCCGCGCCCCGGTCTCGCCCATGGCCTGGAACACCATGGCCGGATGGGGCTTGGACGGCGCGTCGTCGGCGGTCTGGATGGTGGAAAACCAGCCCTCCATGCCGTGCGCGGCGAGGATGCGATTGACCCCGCGCCGCGACTTGCCGGTGACGATGCCGAGCACCACGTCCTCGCGCCGGTGCAACCCCTCCAGCACCTCGCGAGCGCCGTCGAACATGGGCTCGGGCGCATCGGCATTGAGCAGGCGGTTGAAGGCGAGCTTGTAGGCATCGACCATCGCCTCGATGGGATAGGAGGTGTCCCCCTGCGACAGCACGGCAAAGGCCTGCGGCAGCGAAAGCCCCACCACCTGCAGCAGCTTATCCCGATCCGGCACGGGCACGCCGTGGGCGGCGTGGACGTCGTGCATGGCCGAGACGATCAGGTGCTGGCTATCCACCAGCGTGCCGTCGCAATCGAACAGCACCAGCTTGAGGCCGGCGGCGGTGGAAGGATCGGTGTCGCCTGCTGCGCTCATTTCTGGGTCATCTGCTGGGTGGCGATGTCGTAGATCCATGTGATGCCGGACGGATCGACGAACAAGACCTGCCGGAAGCCGCGCTGCTCGCACTGCTTGGGGAACGGCCCGGCGACGATCAGCTCGGCCGCCGTCTTGGCCGGGAAATTGAACTTGAT
>JAEZMT010000198.1 GCA_023442085.1 Pseudomonadota bacterium
CCTAGCGCCGTTCGCCCGCCGGCAGATAGGGCTGGAGCGCGTGGGCGAGCTTGGACGGGGTGAGCGACTGGAGCCACACCGTGCCGGGCCCGGCGAGGCGGGCGAGGAACAGGCCGTCGCCGCCGAACAGCATGTTCTTCACGCCCCGCACGGTGGTGATCTCGAAGGAGACGCTGTCCTCGAACATGCCCACATGCCCGGGATGCACTAGCAGGTCCTGCCCCGGCTGCAACGTGTAGCTGACGATCTCGCCGCCCAGCTCAATAAAGGCCGAGCCCTCCCCCGTGAGGTGCTGGAGGATGAAGCCGTCGCCGCCGAACACGCCGGCCCCCAGCGTCTGCTGGACCCCGACCCCGATGGAAAGAGTCGGCGCCCCGGCAAGGAATCCGTGGCGGTGGACGAGATAGCCGCGCCCCGGCGCCACCTGCATCTCGAAGATGCTGCCGGGAATGGTGGCGGCGAAGGCCACCAGCGCCTCGCCCCCCTCGGCGGTGAACTCGGTCATGAACAGCCCGCCGCCGCCCAGCGCCCGGCCGATGGCGCCGAAGAATCCGGTGGAGCCGCCGGTGGCCGTGGTGGTCCGCATGGCGACGTTGGAGGTCATCCAGGAGAGGCGGTCGGTCTCGGCGAGAACCGTCTCTCCCGCCGCCAGCGTGAGCGTGAGCACGGGCAGCGTTGTTCCGGAAATCTCGTGGCGCATGTTTTCCCTCCCGGTAAATTCACACCGAGATTAGGGTGCGCAAACACGCACGCAAGCGGCCCCTCCCGGCCACGCTCGCAACAAGCTGAGGAAAAGCCCATGCGCGCCGCCACGCTTCTGCTCCTTCCCCTCCTCGCCGCCGCCATGGCGACCCCGGTGCTGGCCCAGCAGCCGGCTTTTCTGCCCTATCTCAATGCGCGGGCGGACGGCGCGCCGATCCTGCGCCCGCCGACGCTCTCCATGTCCATCAATGGCGGGCCGGCCCGCCGCGCGATCATGGATACCGGCTCCACCGGCGTGGTCGTCTCGGCGAGCGCCATTCCCGGTTTCGACCAGCTGACGCCCCTTGGCCCGGGCGAGCTAACCTACACCTCGTCCGGCCGCATCATGCGGGGGGTGAACGTGATGGTACCGGTGACCGTCACCGGGGCGGACGGCACCAGCGTGACCACCCAGCCCATTCCGGTGCTGGCGGTGACGCGCATCGACTGCCTGCGCAACGCCCGCAGTTGCCGCCCCATCGATGCGCCGCGCCGCGTCTCCATGCTCGGCATCGGCTTCGCCCGCGCCAAGGACCGCCAGCCCGGCGCCGGGCCGGCGCGCAACCCCTTCCTCAATGTGGCGGGCATGGGGCAGACAGGAACGGGCACGGCCGATTTCAAGCGCGGCTATGTGGTGACGCGGCGCGGCGTGCAGGTGGGGCTGGCCCAAGGCGACGGTGCGGCTTTCAGCAAGGTGAAGCTCGGCAGCGATGCGGCCACCGGCGACTGGCAACCCATCCCCGCCTGCCTCTCCCTCAATGGCCGCACTCCGGCGGCCTGTGGCACGATGCTGCTCGATACCGGCGTGTCCGTGATGTACCTCACGCTGCCGCCGGCCCAGACGGATGGCCTCGACATGCCCGGCCTGCGCGGCGGTCGCGTGGTGATGGACGGCGCCAGCCTGGCCATCGCGCCGGGCGAGGGCCAACCGGCCCCGGCCTACGGCTTCACCGTGGGTGACCGGGGCAACCCGGTCACGCCGGCGCGGGTCATCCTGGTCGGACGCGGCGACCGGCCGGCCTTCGTTAACACCACGGTGCGGGCGCTGAACGCGTTCGACTATCTGTTCGATGCCGATGCCGGCGAAGCCGGGTTCCGGGCCGTGGGGCGATAGGGCGCGAACAGAGCGGGAAAACCGGAGGGCGCCTGATTCGGGCATGCCCCGTTCCCGCTGCGTGCGCGGGAAGGACTGTCGATCGTCCCATTCCGGGACACATGCAAGCGCCATCTCACCGTCATGGCCGGGCTCGTCCTGGCCATCCACGTCGGGCCGAGAGGACGCTGTGCGAACACAGGTTCTCAGTCGCTCCACGTGGATGCCCGGGACACGCCCGGGCATGACGGCCTGAAAAGGCAGGAGGCAGCCAGCTCGGAAGGGCGACGAACAAACCCCGAAACCCCGCGCCCGCCTGATTCGGTCACGCCCCGTTCCCCCTGCGGCCTTGGCCGGCGCACACCCCGTTCCGTTCCGGGACAGGTCACGGCTTCAGATAAAGCGCGAGGCGGGTTGCGGCGTGGCGCAGGTGGTCTTCGGCGGCGGCGCGGGCGGCGGCGGGGTCCTGCCGCTCGATGGCGATGAAGATGGCCACGTGCTCGTCCTGCACCGCCTGGGCAAGGCCCCCGAGGCGCGCAGTGTTGGCGCGGGCGGTGCGGATGAAGTGGCGCACCCGGTGGTCGAGGAACTGGGACAGGTCGCGGAAATAGGGATTGCCCGTCGCCTCCACGATGGCGCGGTGGAAGGCCATGTCCTCGTCCACCCCCGGCTCCCCGCGGTCCACCGCCGCCTGCATGGCGTCGAGCTGGTCGTGGATTCGGCCGAGGTCGTCCTTGGTGCGGCGCACGGCGGCGTGGGCCGTGGCATTGGCCTCCACCGCCATCAGCAGTTCCACGATGGCGCTCATCTCCGCGCGATCGCTGAGATCGGCGATTTCCAGCCGGAACGAGGAGGCGGCGCCGGGATCGGCCACGAACGCGCCCGCCCCCTGCCGGCTGGTGACGAGACCGTCATGCTTCAGCCGCCCCACCGCCTCGCGGACGATGGGTCGGCTGACGCCGTAGGTCTCCGACATCTGGTGCTCGGTGGGCAGTTTCTCGCCCGGCTGAAGGCGGCCGGAGGCGATCTCCTCGCGCAGGCGCTGGGCGAGCGTATCGGCGAGCGAGGGCGCGCGTCCGAGAATGTCACGCGGCATGTCGCGGGGCGTCGCGCGGGGCGTTTCGCGGGTGTCCGCCATCCTTGTTCCTCACCTCCGCCGGCCGGTGCACGGCGCCGCTGCTGGTACGGCGCC
>JAEZMT010000232.1 GCA_023442085.1 Pseudomonadota bacterium
ATGGCGCTGTCCTGCGAGGGTGAGGGCGTGGCGTGGATCGTGCCGTCCGGCCGACGCTCGAGGGTGGCGCGCATGAAATCCCGCCGAACGTCATTTGCCGGCAGGTTGGCTGCGAGGCGCGCCGGCAAGGTCTCGGGACCGGGGCGGGAATCGCCCTGCAGTGCGCGGATGAGGGGGACGAGGTAGATCATCCCGCAGACGTGGGAGGATACCGGATTGCCCGGCAGCCCCAGCACCCGCACATCGCCGCGATGGCCGAACATCAGCGGCTTGCCGGGCCGGAGCGCGATCTTGTGCACCGAGAGATCCACGCCCTCCGCCTTCAGCGCCGGCGCCATGAGGTCATGATCGCCCACCGAGGCGCCGCCGGAAGACACCACGAGATCGAATTCGCCGGAGAGCGCGCGCGCCACCACGGCGCGGATGGCCGTGAGGTCGTCCTTGATGAGCCCGAGGTCCGTCACCTCGGCCCCGGCGCGGCGGGCGAGTTCCGCGAGGCCGAAGGCGTTGGAGACTACGATCTCGCTGTCCTTGCCGGTGCCGTGGCCCGGCAGCACGAGTTCGTCGCCGGTCTGCAGCAGCGCGACGCGGGGGCGGCGGGTTACCGGTAGCGTTGCATGGTCCATGGCGGCGGCCAGCATGATGTCGCGGCCGGTCAGTCGGCGGCCGGCGAAAAGGCCCGGGGTGTTTTCGGAAAAATCGCAGCCGCGCTTGCGCACGTTGCGGAGCGCCGCGGTCGGCGCCGTGGTGGTGATGGCGTCGCCCTCGCGGGTGACGTTTTCCTGAATCACCACCGTGTCGGCGCCCTCCGGCACTACCGCGCCCGTGAAGATGCGCACGGCCTGCCCCGCGCCAACCGTGCCCGCGAAGGGGCGGCCGGCGGCGGCTTCGCCGATGACCGTCAGGTGGGCGGGTGTCTCGGCGATGTCCGCACCGCGCACGGCATAGCCGTCCATGGCCGACATGTCGGCGGGCGGTTGGGTGCGGCGGGCCACGAGATCGCGCGCCAGCACGCGGCCGGCGGCAGCCTGCACCGGCACCTCCTCGACGCCGAGCGCGACGACGCCCTGAGTGATGAGCGCGGTGGCCTCCTCGACGGTCATGAGCGCCATGGCGCGGCTCCCTCACTCTGCACGTGCTGTGATTAGCGGAAAAGGCTCAGGCCGCGCCGGCGTCGGCGCGGAAATGGCCGCTGCGGCCGCCTGATTTTTCCAGAAGGCGGATGCCTTCGATCCGCATGCCACGGTCGGCGGCCTTGGCCATGTCGTAGATGGTGAGGCAGGCGACGGAGACGGCAGTCAGCGCCTCCATTTCCACGCCAGTCTGGCCCGTTACCTTTGCGCGGGCGGTGACGTGAAGGCCGGGCAAAGCGGGGTCGGGCACCACCTCGACCTCCACCTTGGTCAGCATCAAGGGATGGCAGAGGGGAATCAGCTCATGGGTGCGCTTGGCGGCCATGATGCCGGCGATGCGCCCCACGCCCAGCACGTCGCCCTTCTTGGCGTTGCCGGAGAGAATGAGGTCGAGAGTCTCCGGCGCCATCGCCACCCGGCCCTCGGCCAGCGCCTCGCGGGTGGTTGCGTCCTTATCGGATACGTCCACCATGCGGGCGGCGCCCTGGTCGTCGAGATGGGTCAGGCTCGCCATAACGTCTGGACTTCCCGGAATCGATCTGAGGTCGGGAAGATGGCGTCCGCGGCGGCGCCTGTCCACCATGGCGCCGGCAAGGCTGTGTTGCCGGCGCGGCTCGGCGCTCAGCGCAGGCGGGTCCACACCTGCGTCTTGCAGAGGGGAACCACCACGCAGCCGCGCAGCTTCAGAGTGTTGTCGCCATCCATGGTGATGGTGCCGGAATAGGTCTTGCCGTCCTCGGCATTGTAGATGCTGCCGCCGGTCCATTCCTGCGGGCCGCCGGAGAAGCCGGTGAGGATGGTGAGGCCCTTCAGCGCCCGGCTGCGCAGGGAGGCGTTGGAATTGTTCACGTCCTTCAGCGCGGGATCGGCCTTCAGACCTTCCGAGGAGACGAGGCGCCCGCAGAGGCTCGCGCCGCACTTGGAGATTTCCACCTGCCCGCTGCGGGTGGGGGTCTGCCACAGGCCGGTCGGGTCGGCGGCGAGTGCGGGGGTGGCGAGAAGGGCGGCGGCAAGTGCCGCAGAAAGCATAGTTCTCATGAAGCTGTTCCTCCCGTTAGGCACCGGCCCACGCAGGGGGCTGTGCTGCGGCCTCTTGCGGGCCGCCTCACGTATTAAGGCGTAACTTCACGTATACGGCAAGTCTATGTGGTGAGGAGCTGGCAGGTCGCGGAGGCGACATCTTCCTGCCGCATCAGGCTCTCGCCCACGAGGATGGTGCCGATGCCGACCTTCGCGAGCCGGGCCACGTCCTGCGGCGTGAAGATGCCGCTCTCGCCGATGACGATGCGATCCTTCGGCACGCGGGGCGCGAGGCGCTCGGAGGTTTCCAGCGTGGTCTCGAAGGTGCGCAGATTGCGGTTGTTGATGCCGATGAGCCGGCAGGGCAGCGCAAGCGCGCGGTCCAGCTCGGCGTCGTCATGCACTTCCACGATGGCGTCCATGCCGTGGGCCGCCGCCGCGTCGGCGAGGTCGCGGGCGAGGCCGTCGTCCACCCCGGCCATGATGATGAGGATGCAGTCCGCCCCCCAGGCGCGGGCTTCCGCCACCTGATAGGTGTCGTACATGAAATCCTTGCGCAGCACGGGCAGGCTCACGGCCGTGCGGGCGGCCTTCAGATAGTCCGGCGCGCCCTGAAAGGAGGGCGTGTCGGTGAGTACCGAGAGGCAGGTGGCGCCGCCGCGCTGGTAGGCGCGCGCGAGGGACGGCGGATCGAAGTCCGCGCGGATGAGGCCCTTGGAGGGGCTTGCCTTCTTGATCTCGGCGATCAGCGCGGTGCGACCTTCCGAGAGGCTGTGCTCGATGGCCCCGGCGAAGGGGCGCACGCGCGGCGCGCAGCGGGCGGCGGCCTCGATCTCGGCCAGCGGGCGGGCCTTCTTCGCGGCGGCGATTTCCTCGCGCTTGTAGGCCTCGATCTTGGTGAGGATGTCGCTCATTGCGCGGCCTCCGGGGCGAG
>JAEZMT010000258.1 GCA_023442085.1 Pseudomonadota bacterium
CTGGTGTCGCCCAACTTCTTCAAGGCGCTGCCGCACGAGCTGCATCCGCTTCTGGAGAGCGGCATCCTGCTCTGCGCCATCGTCGCGGTCGTGCTCAACGTCTTCTTCAACGGCGTGAAGAAGAGCTCGACCGAAGAGATCGTCGCCGCGGCCAAGCAGGCCGAGGCGCACTGAGGTCCGGTCAGGGGCAGGCCGGGGAGTGGTTGCCTGTCGGTGTCGTAAGACTCAGGCCGGCAGCCGCTCCCCGATCTTGGCGAGTTCGCGGGCGATGTAGCGCCGTCCCTCGTCCACCAGCATGTCGGCGAAGGCCTTCACCTTCAGCGGCACAAGCTGGCGGGCGGGGTAGAGCACCGCCAGCGTCGCCGGCTTCGGCGGGTTCTTTTCCAGGAGCGGCACCAGACGGCCGTCCGCGAGGGCGTCCGCCACCTCGAACCGCGGCTTCACCACGATGCCGCGCCCCTCGACGGCCCACACCGTCAGCACGTCACCGTCGTCGGCCTCCAGATGGCCGGTGACGGGAACGGCGAGGTCGCGCCCCTCGTCGGTGAGCATCCAGCGCAATTCCCGAAGGCTCGCGAACCGCAGGAGGAGGCATTGATGCGTGAGCAGATCCTGCGGCCGCTGCGGCACGCCGGCCCGGTCCAGATAGCTGGGTGCGGCGCACAAAATGCGCTCGACCTGCGAGACCTTGCGCATGATCATGCTGGAATCCTCGAAGGTGGCGAGGCGCAGCGCCACGTCGATGGATTCGGCGATGAGGTCGAGGGTATGTTCCGACAGGCGCAGGCGCACGTCGATTTCGGGATGGTCTTCCTGGTAGCGCGCCGCCACCTGCGCCACCAGCCGCCGGCCGAGATGCAGCGGCGCGGTGACGCGCAGCGCGCCGCGCGGCAGGGCGCCGAGTTCCGAGACATTGCTCTCCGCCGCCTCGATGAGGCGCAGCGCCTCGGTGATCGCCTCGTAATAGACGCGCCCCTGCTCGGTCAGGCTCATGCGGCGGGTGGTGCGGTTGAACAGCCGGCAGCCGAGGTGCTTCTCCAGCATCTGGATGCGGTGGCTGACCACGTTGGCCGACAGGTGCAGGCGGCGGCCGGCCTCCGAGAAGCTCTCGCTCTCCACCGAGGCGACGAAGGCCTTCATGTTCTCCAGCACGTCGCGCGACCCCTCAACCCAAGCCAATCGAACGATAACCATGCCGCCGGCCCGGGCCAATGGTCCCGTCCGGCGGACGTGACGGGCGCGAACGCGCCATCCTCTTCCAGCCACGGGATCTGAACGGCAATGGAACCCATTCTCCACGAGTACGGCAGCCTGCTTCTGCGCTGGGCCCACATCATCGCCGGCATGGCGTGGATCGGCGCGTCGTTCTACTTCATGCATCTCGATGCCAGCCTGAAGGCGACGCCCGACATCCCCGCCGGCAAGGGCGGCGAGGCGTGGGAGGTGCATGGCGGCGGCTTCTATCAGGTGAAGAAATATCTGGTGGCGCCCGACTTCCTCCCCGATGAGCTGGGCTGGCACAAATGGCAGTCCTACGCCACCTGGATCACCGGCTTCTTCCTGCTCATCTGGGTCTATTACTACCAGTCGTCCATCTATCTCATCGATCCGGCCGTGATGAATCTGAAGCCCGCCGCAGCCATCGCCATCGGTCTCGGCGGGCTGGCGCTGGGCTGGATCGCCTATGACCAATTGTGCCGCTCGAAGCTCGGCGACCAGCCGCTGGTGGTGGGCATCATCGTGTTCGCGGGCGTGGTGCTGGCGGCGTTCCTCTACCAGCAGGTCTTCTCGCCCCGCGCCGCCTTCATCCACACCGGCGCGCTGATGGCCACCATCATGAGCGGCAACGTCTTCTTCGTCATCATCCCCAACCAGCACAAGGTGGTGGCGGCGCTCAAGGCGGGCGAGGTGCCCAACCCCTATTACGGCAAGACCGCCAAGCTCCGCTCCGGGCACAACAATTATTTCACGCTGCCCGTCGTCTTCCTGATGATCTCCAACCACTACCCGCTCACCTATTCCACGCCCTACGCCTTCGTCATCGTCGCTCTGGCGCTCATCGCGGGAACGGTGATCCGCTATTTCTACAACGAGCGGCACGCCGGGCGGGGCGACAAGGCGTGGTGCTGGCTGGTGGCGGCGGTGTGCCTGATCCTCGCCGTGTTCATCTCGGCCACCACCACCGCCGCCGGCCGCATGGCGCTCGGCCTGCCGCCGCTGGTCACGACGGCCTATGCGAAGAGCGGGCCGCCCGCCGACGTGCCGGTGGACATCCAGAACATCGTCATGGGCCGCTGCGCCATGTGCCACGCCGCAGAGCCGGTGTATGAGGGCTTCGCCATCGCCCCGCGCGGCGTGCTGCTCGACACCGCGGAGGCCATCCACAAGAACCGCAAGCTCATCCTCGTCCAGGCCGGCCTCACCCATGCCATGCCGCCCAATAACATCACCGAGCTCTCGGACGAAGACCGGGCCATGCTGAAGGAATGGGCCTCCGGGAAGTAGGCCGCACCCCATCGCAACGATAGACCCGGCGGGCCGTCGCCCGCCCCAGAACAAGGAAGCACTCATGTCCACCGCCGCCGCCGACACACTCCGCAGCCTGATCGCCGAGCGCGCGGAAGCGCAGCGCCAATTCCTGGCGGAGCTGGTGAAGGTGCCGTCCGACAATCCCCCCGGCGACTGCGCCCCCCACGCGGCGCGCGCCGCCGATCTGCTGGAGGCCCTCGGCTACACCGTCGAGCGCCATGCGGTGCCGGCCGACCGGGTGAAGGCGGCGGGCATGGTGACGGCCACCAACCTCATTATCCGCCACCGCTTCGGTGACGGCCCGGTGGTGGCGCTCAACGCCCACGGCGACGTGGTACCCCCCGGCGAAGGCTGGACCAAGGACCCCTACGGCGCGCAGGTGGTGGATGGGCGCATGTATGGCCGCGGCGTCGCGGTCTCCAAGTCCGATTTCGCCACCTATGCCTTCGCCCTCGACGCGCTGAAGCGCTCGGGCCTGCCGCTGAAGGGCACGGTGGAACTGCACTTCACCTATGACGAGGAGATCGGCGGCGAGGTCGGCCCGGGCTGGATTCTGGAAACCGGCCTGACGAAGCCTGACTATGCCGTCTCCGCCGGCTTCTCCTACGCCGTCGTGGTAGCCCACAACGGCTGCCTGCATCTGGAAGTGGAAGTGATCGGCAAGTCCGCCCACGCCGCGCTGCCCTTCACCGGCATCGACGCGCTGGAGGGCGCGACCCACATCCTCGCCGCGCTCTATGCCTATCGCGACACGCTGCAGGCGAAAGTCTCGGACGTGCCGGGCATCGGCTCGCCGCAACTAACGGTGGGGCTCATCTCCGGCGGCATCAACACCAATGTGGTGCCCGACCGTGTCACCTTCCGCCTCGACCGCCGCATCGTCCCCGGCGAGAATCCGGATCAGGTGGAGGCCGAGGTGCGCGGCGTCATCGCCAAGGCGCTGGAGGGCTCGAAGGCGAAGGCGGAGGTGCGGCGCATCCTCATCGCCCGTCCGCTGGTGCCGGACGACAAGGCGTTGCATCTCGCCGGCATCATCTGCCGCAACGCCTCCGCCGTGACCGGCGAGGAGGTGAAGACCACCGGCGTGCCGCTCTATACCGACGCCCGCCTCTACGCCGAGGCCGGCGTGCCCGTGGTGCTCTACGGCGCCGGCCCGCACACGATCGAGGAGGCCAACGGCCACCGGGCGGACGAGAACCTGCTTCTGTCTGATCTGGACAAGGCGACGCTGGTCATCGCCCTCACCGTCGCCGATCTTCTGGCCTGATGCCGTCGACCTCGGTCTTCAACCGAGGTCGAGCAGTCTTCGCTCAGGCGCCGCGCGGGCTTTGAAACCCTCCGGCCCTGCCGGAGGGGCGCGCTCAGCCCTGCTCGGCGAGAAGCTGCGCCACCGCCGCGCGCAGCTCGGGAAAGCCCTGGCCGGTGTTGCTGGAGGTGGGGAAGATCTTCGGATAGGCCGCCGGCCGCCGGCGGATCTTCTCCTCCACCCCGGCGATGACCGAGGGCAAGGCGGTCGGCTTCACCTGATCCACCTTGGTGAGGATGATGGCGTAGGACACCGCCGCCTTGTCGAGGAGATCGAGGATTTCCTCGTCCACCGGCTTGATGCCGTGGCGGGAATCGATGAGCACGAAGACGCGGGCGAGGTTCACCCGGCCGCGCAGATAGTCCTTGATGGTGCGCGTCCAGGCATCGACCTTCTCCTTCGGCGCCTTGGCGAAGCCGTAGCCCGGCATGTCCACCAGGCACAGCTCCGGCCCCACCCGGAAGAAGATCAGCTCCTGCGTGCGCCCCGGCGTCACCGAGGTGCGCGCCAGTGCCTTGCGGCCGGTCAGCGCATTGACGAGGGACGACTTGCCCACGTTGGAGCGGCCGGCGAGCGCGATCTCCATGCCCTGCATGGGCGGCAGCACATCGACCGTGGGCGCGGCGGCGATGAACTGCCAGTCGCCCGCAAACAGCAGGCGGCCGGGCTCGAGATAGGGATCGGCTTCGGCGGGGGAAGGGCTCTCGGTCATGACGCCTTATCCTAGAGCCGGACGGCGCGCGCAAGGCAATGGGCTTGCCAAGGCCATGTTTGAGTTTCCGGCGTGGCTGTGCACCATGGCGGAAAAGGGGAGAGCGCCGTGGTTCCTGACGTAACCGTCCTGGTGGTGGGGGCCGGACCCACCGGGCTGCTGCTGGGCGCCGAGCTGAAGCGCCGGGGCGTGGACAGCCTCGTCATTGATGCCCATGAGGCGCCCATGACGTGGGACCGCGCCACCGTGGTGCATCCGCGCTCCATCGAGGTGTTCGACCACCTCGGCATCGCCGACGCCCTGCTCGACGCCGGGGTGAAGCAGCGTTTCGCCCGCGTACATGCGGACGGCGCGGTGCTGGGCGAGATCGACCTCAGCCTGGCCGGCAGCCGCTATGCCTTCAACATCGGCGTTTCCGAGGAGGTGACGGAGCAGATCCTCACCGACTATCTCGTCCGGCTCGGCGGCGCGGTCACGCGCGGCACGAAGCTCGTGGATCTGGAGCCGCATGGCGATGGCGTCGTCGCCATGCTGGAGAATGGCAGCGAGTCCAAGGTGGTGCGCGCCCGCTGGGTGGTGGGCTGCGACGGCCACCGCAGCGCCGTCCGCACCCTCGCCGGCATCGCGCAGGACGGCCATCCCATCGAGGAGCCGTGGGCGGTGTTCGACGCCACCCTCACCGATTTCCCGCACGCCTTCGAGGGCAATTACGCCTATCTGGACGAGATCCCCCTCATCCTCACCGCTCTGCCGGGCCAGCGCTGGCGCGCCTATGTGCGGCCGAGCGGGCCGGACAGCGATCTGGTGGCGGACGCCTCCGCCACTCTTGCCCGCTACCTCCCGGGCGCGCA
>JAEZMT010000306.1 GCA_023442085.1 Pseudomonadota bacterium
GCTATCGCAAGCTCACCACCCAGATCAACATTGATGGCGACGAATACCTGCACACCGACTTCGCCTTCGGTACCCGCGATGGCCTCATCCCGAACGTGACGCGCGTGGCGGACGCGGCCGAAGTCCATGCGCGCGGGCTCAATGCGCCCTTCGCGCTCATCGGCTTCGACTTCGCTCTGGTGCCCGATGTCGAGGGGGCCGTGACCACCGAGATCAACCGCCCGCGCGCGGCGGCCTAAAGCGGCGGGCGCACGGTTCCTTCCTCGGGCGGCGGGAAAGGAACCGAGGGGCAAGGCGGGAGCGCGCATGCTCACGCCTTGCCCCCGGCGATCCTCTTGCCCAAAGCAACGAAGTTCGACAGCACCGCGCTCTGCTCAAAGCGGCGGTAGTTGAAAGACAGGCTGGTGCCGGGGTTGTGGCCCTCATAGCCCCTGAACACGACGCCGGGGCGTGCGCCTTCCGCCACCGATCTCGGCACGAGGCCGATGCCCACCCCGATGGAGATGAGGCTGATGGCCGTCTGATAGTCCTGCGCCATGACCTGCTCGGCCGGGATGAAGCCGGCATGGGCGCAGGTGTCGAGCACGAGATCGGCAAAGCTCGGCCGCGGCTGGCGCGGATAGAGCACGAAGGTTTCGTGCCTGAGTTCGGCGAGATGGAACGGCCGCTCGCGGCCATCGTCCGGCAGCGCGAGGATGAGGTCTTCCTGCGTGATCGTCTCGCTCTTCAGGTCGTCGTCCACCAGCTTCGGCCGGGCAACGGCGAGGTCGATTTCCCGGTGCAGCACCGCGCGGCGCAGCTCCGCATTGTTCATGGCGGACAGCGCCAGTTCCACATTGGGATAGGTGGCGCGGAAGGCACGGACGATGCGCGGGAACACGCCGTAGGTGGCGGTGCCCACGAAGCCGATGCGAAGCCAGCCGGATCGGCCCTCGCCGGCGCGCTGCACCTCCTCCTCCGTATGCTCCACCAGCGCCAGGATCTCGCGGGCGCGGGCCAGCATCAGCTCGCCGGCATGGGTGAGGCGGATCTGGCTTCGGCTACGGTCGAACAGCTCGGCTCCGACGTCCTGTTCGAGCTGCGCAATGCGCCGGCTGAGCGGCGGCTGCGCGATGTTGAGCCGCGCCGCGGCCCGGCTGAAATTCAGCTCTTCGGCCGCCGCGACGAAATACCAGAGGCGCTTGAAGTCGAGGCTCTTGGCAAGGGAGGCCACTGATTTCCATCCGCAAAATGAAGATACGGGGCGCTGCCTCCGGCCGGACGAGCGAAGGTCCATCGCGCGACGGGGGAAACAGGAGGCCGGCAGCGGCCGGCGCGCCGGGACTAGCCGGCGTGGTGCGCGCGCGGGATTGGCGCTGGAGCCCGCGGCGCGTGCGCCGGGGCGCGGGACTACCGGGTGTGCTGCCGGTCGTACGGATCGCTCTTCAGGGCCTGCTTGCTCATGAAACTCCTCCCCGCCTCAATTCATTGAGGCTCTTTGGAATGCGCGGCCGATCGCGGCCCGATCCCGTTTGGAGGCTTTCTAAGCATCTTCGGTGCCAACTCAGGATCTGCCCTGAACCCGAGGCGATCCGGCGATGCGCGCGCGCCGGTCGGCCGGCGGGTCGGAGGGCAACTGCCGGATTTCAGCAAGCCGGTCTTTTCGGGTGTCTGCTTTCATGGAAAAGCTTGCGATCAAACAAGAACCGGTCGCAAGGGGGAGTGATGAACGCCAAGACGCAGCACGGGAGCAGCACAGCCGAGCAAGGCTATGCGGGCTGGATCGACCGCGCGTTGGCCGAGCATGTCCGCTTTGCGCCCGACGTGGGACAGATCGCATTGTTCGGCCAGAGGATGCTGTTGCTCCACGCCTCCTCCTTCACTGCGCTGCGGCGGGAACTGGTGGAGCGGCTCGGCATTCCGCAGGCTCGCGAAATCATGACCCGCCTCGGCTACCAGCAGGGCTATGACGACGGCGTGCGGGTGCTCGAGAGCGCGGGCGACCACCCCATCGAGGAACTGCTCTCCATGGGTCCGCGTCTGCGCGCGATGGAGGGTTTCGTCGTCAACAGGCCCATCGACGGCATGACCTGCGACGTGGAGCGCGGCACCTTTTGGGGCGACTATCTGTGGACCTTCTCCATGGAGGCCGAAGCCCATCTGGAGCACCTCGGGCTCAGCGGAGCGCCGGCCTGCTGGATGATCGTGGGCTATGCCAGCGGCTACTGCACGGCCATCACAGGCATGCCCATCCTGTGGCGGGAGATCGAATGCTGCGCCATGGGGCATTCGCACTGCCGGGTCATCGGCCGGCCGCTGGCGGAGTGGAGCGACCTCTCCGAGGACGACACCAGTTATCTCCACGCCGAGACATTTGTCGGCCTCCCCAAGAGCGATGCGCCGGGACCGGGCGCGAAGCCGTCGGCCCTTGGCAACATGGTGGGTGTCTCCGCCGGCTTCAACGCGGTGGCGGGGCTGGTTCGGCGCGTCGCGCCCACCGACAGCACGGTTCTGTTCCTCGGTGAGAGCGGCGTGGGCAAGGAGCGCTTCGCCAAGGCGCTCCACTCCATCAGCGCGCGCGCCGACAAGCCCTTCGTCGCCATCAACTGCGCGGCCATTCCCGACGAGCTGGTGGAATCCGAGCTGTTCGGCGTGGAGAAGGGCGCCTTCACCGGCGCCGACCGCTCGCGGCCTGGGCGGTTCGAGCGAGCGGATGGCGGCATTCTGTTCCTCGACGAGATCGCGACCCTGCCGCTCCCCTCCCAAGGCAAGCTGCTGCGGGCGCTCCAGGAGAGGGAGATCGAGCGCGTGGGCGATTCCCGCGTGCGCAAGGTGGATGTGCGCATCATCGCCGCGGCCAACCGCGACCTGCGGCAGGAGGTGGAGGCGGGCCGCTTCCGCGAAGACCTGTTCTACCGGCTGAACGTCTTCCCCGTGACGATCCCGCCGCTGCGCGACCGGCGCAGCGACATTCCCCTTCTCGTCTCCCTGTTCCTCCAGCAATGCAGCACACGCTTCGGCAAGACGGTGGCCGGCCTCACCCGCCATGCCCACGAGGCGCTGTGGAACTACGACTGGCCAGGCAATGTGCGCGAGCTGGAGAACATGATCGAGCGCGCCGTCATTCTCTGCGACGAGGGCGGCAGCATCGACATCCAGCACCTGTTTGCGGGTGGGGAGAAGATCAATACCCGGCTCTTCGGCATCGATGCATCCGGCCGTCTCGAACAAGCCGGGAGGAATGCCCCCGGCGAAACTCCTGCCGACGATCCGATGGACAGCCTGCTGGACGACATGACCTCCTTCAAGGACTTGGAAGAGGCCCTCCTCAAGCGCGCCTTGCGCCGCTGCAAAGGCAATGCCTCTGCCGCGGCCCGGATGCTGAAGATGGGACGCGGCCAGTTCGAATACCGCATCCGCAAAGCGATGGACCGCACGGCAGAGTGACGCGCGCCGGCTCGGTCGTGCGGAGGCTTTCCACGACGCCCCCGCCGCGCCATAGCGTTGGCATCTGGAGTTTGAATGGAACCGAACCTTCGGCGATGCCTTCGGACTGCCGCCGTCGGGCAGCCGACCAAGCCGCCTCCCATACCCGGCGCAGGATCTGAGCAGCGAGTCCGCAGATTGCTTACGTGCCGTGCCCGTGCCTGTGGTGGATGTCCGGGTAATGCGGATGCCGGTGCACCATCGGCGCGTGCCGGTGCCAGTGGCTGTGCGGCTCGCCGGAGGGTGTATCCGCATCTTGGGCGTGCTGGTGGTGCGCGTCGTGGCGGTGGCGGTGCTCGTGCTCCAGCGCCTCATGTGCGTGCTCGTGCTCATGCTGCTCCGAGAGGTGCAGCCAAAGGCCGCGCGCCATGAGTAGACCCGCGATCACGAGCTGAAACGTAATGGCCTCGCCGATGAGGGCAATGGAGAGGACGGCCCCAACGAAGGGCGCGAGCGAGAAATAGGCGCCGGTGCGCGCGGTGCCGAGATGGCGGAGCGCGAGCACGAAAAGGGCGAAGCTGACGCCATAGCCGAAGAAGCCGACCACGGCAGCCGCGGCGATGGCCGCGTCCGAAGGGAAGGCCGCCCCATGGCCGAGGGCGATCACGAGATTGATGGTTCCGGCGATCAGGCCCTTCAGCATGGCGATCTGCACGGGATCGGCAGACGAGAGCTTCCGGGTCAGGTTGTTGTCGACGCCCCAGCACAGGCACGCCCCCGCGATCAGCGCGGCACCGACGTCGAGCGTCGCCCGGCCCTGCCATGACAACAGCGCAGCCCCGGCGAGGATCGCGAGCGCGCCCAGAAGGAGGCGCGTGTCTACATTCTCGCGGAAAGCGATCCAGGCGATAGCCATGGTCGCCACACCTTCCAGATTGAGCAGGAGGGACGCGCTCGCACCATCGGTCCGGGCAAGGCCGAACATGAGCAGCAGCGGGCCGAGGACGCCGCCGGCGAGGATCACCAGCGCGAGCCATAGCACGTCGCTCCTTCGCAGCGGCGCTTCCACCGCCGGCAGCCGGAGCGCTGCCCGGCACAGGTGGACGGCCGCGAGGCCCGCACCTGCCCCGAGATAGAGCACGCCGGCCATCATCCACGAGTCGATGGCGCCGAGAAGCAGCTTGGCGAGCGGCGTGCTCGCGCCGAACAGTCCAGCCGAGATGAGGGCCAAAGCGACACCAAGCTTCACAATTCGACCCCATCCTATTCGGGCAGTTCTTAGTCTTCAGCGCCCGCGATACTGGATGAGCGCGGCGATGCCGAGCACGACAAGGGCCAGGATGAGGAGGCCGAAGAGCCACATCCCCCACATGCCGCCGCTCATCATCTGATCGTAGCGCATGGCGGTCTCTCCTCTGCGGGATCAGGCAACCTTCACCACCGCCATCATGCCTGTGGCCATGTGGTAGAGGTGATGGCAATGAAGGAACCACTCGCCCTTCGGACCGGCATCGAAGGCGATGGTGACGGGCATATGCGGGGGCACCATCACCGTGTCGCGCACCGCCCCGGGGAAGCGCTTCCCACCTATGCCGACCACCTGGAAATGATGACCGTGCAGGTGCATGGGATGGCTCATGCCGGTGGGGTTCATGAAGGTCATCTCCACCCGCTCTCCGGGGCTCACAACAAAGGGCTCGGCCTCGGCATGGGTCCGCCCGTTGATGGTCCAGCGGTAGCCGGCCTCTTCTCCGAGCATGATCGGAAAGACCTTGTCGGCCCTCCGCCGCGCGAGCGGTTTGCGGGCGGAAAGGCGCGCCTCGAAGTCGAGATCGATAAGCCCCTGCAGAAGCTCGGCGGCCTCGGGGATGCGCGGGACGGATGCGCCGACGGTCGCAAGGACGAGACCAGTCCGGCGCGGCGAGCCCTCCACCTGTGCCAGCACGGGGAAGGCGCCGCCACTGGCCGGGATGTCCACCATCAAGTCCATGCGCTGGCCCTGCGCCAGCGGAAAGGCTTCCGCCAGAAGAGGCGCGCAGGGCACGCCATCGACCGCGATGCAGCGCGGCGAGAGGCCCGGTGCAGAGATGAAGAAGGCGGTGGCGGTGCCGCCGTTGATGATGCGCAGCCGAACCCGTCCGCCCTTTTCCACCCGCACCACTTCGGGATCACCGAGGGTGCGGCGGTTGGCGAGGAAGGCGTCGTAGGCCACATCATTGGCGTGGCTCATCATCCCGCCGCCCATGCCGCCCATGCCGTGCCCGGAATGGTTCATGCCCGGCATGGCGATCCCGGACATGCCGTGCATGGTCCCGCCCATGCCGTGGCTGCCGTGGGTGCTGCTCCCGCCGAGACCGGCGAGGATCTCCTGCGGGCTGCGGAAGGAGAAGTCGTGCAGCATCACCACCACGTCCTGCACGTCCCCGGCGTCCGCCTCGCGGGTGACGAGGGGAGCGGCGAGCAGTTGCTGTTCGCTCAGGGTGTGGGAATGCATCCAGTGGGTGCCGGGCGTGAGCAGGAAATCCACCTGGTCCGTCCCGCCGGGCGCCAGCTCGCCACCGTCGGGGCGCGCCCGGTCCTGGTCCGGCGGAGCGAAGATCTGGCCGTGCCAGTGCATCACCGCCGGGGTGTCTGAGGCGTTGAGCACGGCGCCGGAGAGGCGGTCGCCCTCTTTGGCGAAGATGCCCTCGCCGGCCGGACCCTTCACCGCGAAGACCTTGGCGGCCTTGCCGTTCACGTCGAGGGTGACGCTCTCAACGGCGAGGAGCGGGGCGGCGAAGGCGCGGTTCCATCCGCCGGAAACAGCGAGCGCGCCAGCGGCGGCACCGCCCGCGAGGAAGGCGCGGCGGGAGAGGCTGGGAATTGGCATTGGTCGGGTCATGGTGGGCCTCTCGGAGACATCGCCGGGCAGACGAGGCGAGGCGGGCATCATGTGGGTTTCAGTATTTGGCCTGAGCGGAGGAGCCGTCCGGAGCCGTGATCTGGACGGCGCCCTTCACCCCCTTGGGAATGGCCACGGCAGCGGTGCCGGCAAGCCGGTTGCCTCCAGCAGGAGACAGGGGAAAGCGCTGGGCCTTGCCCTCCACGACGAGGATCGCGTTCGCCTTGAAGCCCTCCGCCGTGACGGGCTGGTCGGATCCATCACTGAGATAGAGCGCGACGGCGGGCGTGCCGTCGGCCACCAGTTCCGCGTGATAGTGGCCGGCATCCACCCGCACACCGCCATTGGCGCCGGTGCCGGGCTCGTGCGCGAGCAGCGGCGTGGCCGAGAGGGTGACAGCGAGGAGGGCGGGAAAGAGGCGGCGGAAAATCATGGCAGGCTCCGTCAGAAGGCGTCCGCGCGGGCGGCGCCGGCAAGGGAAGAAGCCTCGTTCGCAGCCGCCACCAGCCGCTCCAGCGGGCGGCGGCCGTAGGCGAGGACGAGGACGGGGGTGAGCACGGCGTCGAGCAGCGTGGCACTGACGAGGCCGCCGAAAATCGTGATCGCGACGGGGTGGAGGATCTCCTTGCCCGGCACTTCCGCCCCGCTCATGAGCGGCAGCAGGGCGATGCCGGCGGACGTCGCGGTCATCAGCACCGGCGTCAGCCGCTCGAGGCTCCCGCGCATGACGAGGGCCGGGCCGAAGGGCAGGCCCTCGGCTATGGCGAGATTGATGATGTGGCTGATCTTCAGGATGCCGTTGCGGGCGGCGATGCCGGTGAGCGTGACGAAGCCGATCATGCTCGCCACCGAGAGCGGCTGCCCTGCGAGCCAGAGAGCCGCCACGGCCCCGATGAGCGCCAGCGGCACGCTGCCCATGATGACGAGGGCAAACAGGGCCGAGCGGTAACGGCTGTAGAGGATGGCGAAGACCAGCACCATCGACACCCCGGCGAGGCCGCCGATGGTGCGCATAGAGTCTTCCTGCGCCGCGAATGTGCCCTCAAGATTTGCGGAGGTGCCCGGCGGCAGGTCTGTCGCGGCGATGACGCGGCGCATGTCGGCGATGATGGCCGCCGTGTCGCGGCCTCCGGAGGTGTTGGTCAGCACTACGATGCGCCGCCGCCCACCCTCGCGCAGGATCTGGTTTGGCCCGTCCGTCTCCTTCACGTCCGCCACCTGCGAGAGGGGGACCCAGCCGGTGGGGGTTTCGATGAGGAGGCGGGCCAGGCCCTCGGCGCTCCGCGTTGCGTCGGGGAGGCGGACGATCAGGTCGAAGCGCCGGCTCCCGTCCACGAGCGTCGAGACCACGCGGCCGTTCGAGAGCCGCGCCAGCGCGTCCGTCACCTGGGCGGGCTGAAGGCCGTAGAGGGCGGCGCGGCCATAGTCCACCTGCACGGTGACTTCGGGCACGTGCACTTGCCGCTCCACCTGCAGGTCCGCGAGGCCGGGAATGGCGCCGAGGCGCTGGCGCAGGGTTTCGGCCGTGGCGCGCAGGGTGTCGAGGTTGTCGCCGAACAGCTTGAGGGCGATCTCGGCCCTGACGCCGGAGAGCATGTGGTCCAGCCGGTGGGAGATGGGCTGGCCCACATTGAAGGCGGCCGGCAGTACGGAGAGCCGGTCGCGGATATCGGCGGTGATCTCGGCCCGGCTGCGGACGGAGGGGGAAAGGTCCACCTCGATCTCGGAGGCGTGCACGCCCTCCGCATGCTCGTCCAGCTCGGCCCGACCGGTGCGCCGGCCCACAGCCTTCACCTCGGGCACCTCAAGGATGATCTTCTCGGCCATGAGCCCCATGCGATCGCTCTCGGCCAGCGACAGGCCGGGCCGGAACGACATGGAGATGGTCAGCGAACCCTCGTTGAATGGCGGCAGGAAGGCGCGCGGCAGGCCTGCGGTAGCGGCCAGCGCGAGAATGAAGAGGAGCGCCGTTGTGCCCATCACGAGACGTGGATGGCGGAAGGCGGTCGAGAGCACCGTCGCGTACCCACCCTTGAGCATGCGCACCAGCGCGCCGTCTCGCTCCGTATGCCGGCTGATGGCCGGGAGGAGATAGAAGGCGAGCACCGGGGTGAGCGTGATGGAGGTCAGAAGGCTCGCGAGGATGGAGACGATATAGGCCTGCCCCAGCGGCGCGAACAGCCGCCCCTCGATGCCGGGCAGCGCGAACAGGGGCACGAACACCAGCACGATGATGAGCGTGGCGTAGACGATGCCGGAGCGAACCTCCCGGCTCGCCGCCACCACCACGTCGAACAGGGGGCGCGGCGCCGCGGCGGCGGAGTTCTCGCGCAAGCGCCGGAAGATGTTCTCCACGTCCACCACGGCATCGTCCACCAGCTCGCCGATGGCGATGGCGAGGCCGCCCAGCGTCATGGTGTTGATGGAAAGGCCGAAGGCGTGGAACACGATGGCGGTGGTGAGGATCGACACCGGGATGGCGGTGAGCGAGATGAAGGTGGTGCGCCAGTTGAGAAGGAACAGGAACAGCACCACCGCCACCACCGCCATGGCTTCCAGCAGCACCTTCTCCACATTGCCGATGGAGGCAGCGATGAAATCGGCCTGCCGGAACACCGGCGGGGAGATGTGGATGCCCTTGGAGAGGCTGCGGTTGAGATCGGCCACTGCCTCCTCCACCGCACGGGTCAAGGAGAGGGTGTCCGCCTCCGGCTGCTTCTCCACCGAGAGGATCACCGCCGGGCGCCCCATATAGCCGGCATCGCCGCGCTTCAGCCGCGCGGCATAGTCCACCTGGGCGATCTGGTGGAGGAAGACGTTGCCTCCCGCCGGGCGGGGCAGCACGAGGGTCTTCAGGTCGTCGAGGCTGAGGGTGCGGGCAATATTGCGGATGAGGAATTCCCGGCCCCCCTGGTCGGCGAAACCGCCGCCCGAATTGGTGCCGAACTGCTGGAGCGCCTTATCCAGGGCATCGAGCGTGATGCCATGGGCCCGCATTGCGGCGAGGTCAGGCGCGACGCGGAACTGCCGCACCTCGCCGCCCATGGGGATAACCTGTGCGACACCGGGGATGGCGAGAAGTCGCGGGCGGATGACGAAATCCGCCGCCTCCCGCATCGCCATGGGCGAGGCGGTGTCGCTGGTGAGGGCGAACATCAGGATCTGCCCCATGATTGAGCTGATGGGGCCCATCTGCGGCGAGACGTTCGCCGGCAGGCGGTCCCGCACCAGAGCGAGGCGCTCGGCGATCTGCTGGCGGTTGCGGAAGATGTCCGTGCCGAAATCGAACTCCGCGTAGACCACGGAAAGGCCCACGCCGGACACCGAGCGCAGGCGGATGAGGCCCGGCAGGCCGTTCACCGCGGTCTCCAGCGGGAAGGTCACGAGCTGTTCCACCTCTGCCGGCGCCAGGCCCTCGGCCTCGGTCATGATGGTGACGGTGGGGCGGTTGAGGTCCGGCAACACGTCCACCGGCAGCCGCGTGACCGCATAGGCGCCGTAGACCACCAGCACGAGCGCCAGCGCCAGCACCAGCAGTCGATTGCGCAGCGATTGGGTGACGAGGACGGTGAACATCGGCCGGCCTCAGCGGATCTGATCGATGAGTTCGGCGCCGTCGGTGACCACGCGCTGGCCGGGGGCAAGGCCTGCCAGAACCAGCACGCGGGTGGCATCGAGGGGCGCGGTCTTCACCTCCAGAGAGACGAAGCGCTCGGCACTCACGTGCTCATAGACGATGGGCTGGCCGTTCGCCCCGCGCACCACCGCAGAGCGGGGGATCGCGATGCCAATGCGCGGGGCGCCGGCCTCGGCGAATACCGTCAGGAACTGGCCTGGGCGCAGCTCCGCGGTATCCGAGGCGACCGAGAACAGGAGGGGGAGCGCCTGCGCGCGTTCGGGCAGTCCCGCCCCCAGAAAGGTGAGGTCCACGGTGCGCCCGTTCGGCAGGCGGCCGGTGGCGCCCGATGGGCCCACATCCGGCGAGAAGCCGAGGGCCTCCACCCACAGCCGGTCGGGATCGACGATGCGGAACACCACGGTGTTCGGGTCCGCCATCTGTCCCGCCACGGCATCGGCGGCAACGATGACTCCGGCGACCGGCGCGCGGAGGGCTTCCGGCTCGCGCTGTACCCGCTCCAGCTTGGTCCGGCGGGTCTTGAGGCCGTTCAGCTCGATTTCCGCTTCCTCCACCTCGCGGCGGGTGACGGCGTTGGGAATCGCGGAAAGCCGCTCGAAGCGGCGCTTCACGAGGGCGATCTGCTGGTCCAGCTCGTAGCCCTGCTGCTCCAGGTCCTTGAGGTCGGAGGCGCCGATGGGCGGATGCACGTAGGCGAGGATTTCGCCCGCGGCGACTTTCGTGCCGAGCGGCCTGAAGCCGCCCTCGGGAGGCGCGAGGCGGCCGCCCACCGCGCTCTGCACGAGGCCGCTCGCATTGGCGTCCGGCACCACGCGGCCGGGCAACTCCACCGTGCCGGCGAAGGCGCCCGAAGCCGTGACGAGCGTTCGCACACCGAGAATGCGCTGGGTCGGCTTGGGCACGATCACTGAGCCGTCGGCCAGCCGCTGAGCCGCATCGCGTGGAACCGGCTTCGATGCGTCCGCTCGGGCGCCGCCCGCTCCGGCCAGCGCTAGGCCGACTGTTCCAAGGAAAAGAAGCGCCCTGGTCCGTCGCCGCGATACGGCGAGCGCCCCGACGAGGACACCGATGAGCATGCCCACCGCAACGCCCGCGAGGGCGCCGGATGGCAAGCCGCCGATCAGCGCTAGTGCCGCGGGCACGGACGGCCCCGCATCGGGTGAAGGTGCCTCCGCCCCAATGGTCAGGGTGCCGGCAAGCACATCCAACGTGTCGCCTGCCGCGACGGTGAAGGCGATATCGTGCGCGCCCGGCGTCGCCGCGAACGGCGCGGGCATCACGTAGGTGCCCGGTCCGGCGGCCTTCGCGGGCTGAGAGCCCTCCGGCGTGTCCACGTCTACGGTGGCGCCATCCACCGGAGCATTGTCGGGGAAGCGGTCGAGATAGATGGTCAGGATGCCGTCGCGCAGCACCGCCACCAGTTCGAAATCGGCGGAGACGGCCTCGACACGGGGGGCGAGCGTCGTCACCAGAGGGGGCGGCGGCGCCCCATGGTCGTGGCCTTCATGGGCCGCAGCGGGGCCGGACAGCGCTGCGCCAGCGAGAAGCCCGCACAGGCCGAACACGACGTTCCGCAAGAAATGGGGCCCCATGCCTCAACCCGTCCGCTCGTGATGCCGGTACGGGTGAGCGATAGCGTGCGGCGCGTCACGCCGCGTATCGCTTCTGTATCAGTTTGTTTCAGCCTGGACCTTGGGCAGGCGCACCGTCGCGATCAGGCCGCCATCGGGAGCGTTGGCGAGGGTCAGCGTGCCGCCGTGCGCCTCGGCGACGGTCCGCGCGATTGTGAGGCCAAGCCCGACGCCGCCGGTGGCGCGGCTGCGCGAGGTATCGAGCCGGACGAACGGCTCTAGCACGGCGGCCAGTTGGTTCTCGGGAATGCCGGGGCCCTGGTCTCGCACCGCCAGCACGGCTGCGGCGCCCTCGTCGATGAGCGTCACCTGGGCGGAGCCGCCATAGGTGACGGCGTTCTCGACGAGGTTGGACACCATCCGTTTGAGGCTGACGAGCCGTCCCGCAACTACGAGGCGCGGCGGGGCGGAGAGATCGGCGCAAAGGCCCCGGTCCCGCGCACCGTCCACGATGGTCTCCACCAGCGCCACCAGATCGAGCGGCCGCACCGGCTCGTCGCTGGCCTCGCCGCGCAGATAGGAGAGGGTGGCATCCACCATCTGCTCCATCTCCGCGACGTCCTCGGCCATGGCGCGGCGCAGCGCCGGATCGTTCACATCCTCCAGGCGGAAGCGCAGCCGCGTCATGGGCGTGCGCAGATCGTGGGAGACGGCGGCCAGGGCCTGCGTGCGCCGCTCCACCAGCCCGGCGATGCGCGCCTGCATGCCGTTGAACGCGTGGGCCAGCTCGCGCACCTCCTTCGGGCCGGTCTCGGGCAGCCGCACGAGGGGGGCGGCTGGCGGCAAGGCCGCAACCGTGTGCGCCATGGCCCGGAGCGGACGGGTGAGCCACGCGGCGATGGCGAGCGAGAGCAGCAGCACGCCCACCGCCATGAGCGTTGTGGAAAGCAGGGATCCATGCGTCTCCGGCGCCTGCGGGGCGGAGGCGAACAGGCGGGCGTTCAGCCAGCTGCCGTCCGGCAGGCGCACCGCCACGAGACTGAGATGCGGATCGGCCCCGGCACTCACCAGCACATCGCCGGCTTGAAGCTCAGGCGCGAGGGTGCGGACCTCCTCGGCGAGGCGCTGGGCGTCTTCGGTCGCGCGGGCGCCGGCCGCGGCCATGGCCTCCCGGCCCCAGTGCGCGTCGATGGCGCCGCCGGACAGATCGTGGGCCACATCCTCGCGGCTTTCCGGCGCCACGGCCGCCAGCGACCGGCGCAGCGAGACCAGCTGGTCCGCGAGGCGCACCGCGTGGGCGGCATGGCGCTGGCGCTCCATGGCGTGCTCGTAGGTCCACAGGCTGAGCACATGCACCACGACGATGCCCAACACCGCGACCACGGCGGTCCGCATGGCGAGGCTGTCGAGGGCGCGGATCACGAGCGCTCCACCTCCGGGGCGAAGAAATAGCCCGCGCCGCGCACCGTCTTCACCATCTCCAGGGTGCCCTGAGACTCAAGCTTCTTGCGCAGCCGGCTCACCTGGATGTCGATGGCGCGATCGAAGCCGGTGGCGGTACGGTTCTTGGCGGCGTCCATCAGCTGATCGCGGTTCAGCACCCGCTGGGGGTGCTCGAGGAAGGTGAGCAGCAGGTCGTATTCCCCAGTGGAAAGGTCCACCACCGCGCCTTCTGGATTGGTCAATTCCCGCCGGCGCGTGTCGAGCGTCCAGCCGGCGAACTTCAGGCTAGACCCGCCCGCGGTCGGAACGGTGTCCGAGGGCCGCGTCCGCCGCAGGACGGCGTGGATGCGGGCGAGCAGCTCGCGCGGATTGAAGGGCTTCGCGAGGTAATCGTCGGCACCCAGCTCCAGTCCGACGATCCGGTCCACGTCGGTCCCGCGCGCGGTGAGCATGATGATGGGGACGTTCGATCTGCGGCGGAGGTCGCGGCAGAGGTCGAGGCCGCTCACGCCCGGCAGCATGATGTCGAGGATGATGAGGTCCACGGGGCCGGCAGTCATCGCCTCCCGCATCTCGCGGGCATCCTGCGCCGACGTCACCTTGTGCCCGTGCTCGCGCAGGAACTTGCCGGCGAGCCGACGGATTTCGGCGTCGTCGTCGACGATCAGGATGTGGCCTTCAGGGGACACGGTCGCTCGCTCCTCGGAGCCGCATTTCTATAGCTTCGACGAGTCTTCGCAACCGTCAGCACGGCGGAAGTAAGCGTGGGTGTCGGTGGAGCGGCAGGGCGACGACCTATGAGGGCGGGCCGGCCGGTTCCGTCCGCCCCAGAGACAGGGCTTGAAGCGGACACGCCAAGCTACCATGGAAGAGCAGCTGCCGGCCCGGCGTCCCGGACGCCGGACGAAGTGCTTCAAGTCCGTTCCGCTTCGCGGATCGCGCCCGCCATAGCCTGCGCGCTGGCTGCGTAGGTTCGGCGCCGCAGATCGGTCTCACCGAAGTGCAGGCTTTTGAGATTGATGGAGCAGATCGAACTCGCTGCTGATGCCCTGCTCCTACCATCGATAATTCAATGAGGCGTAGACGGTGCGGCGCGCGCCGTAGATCACTGAGTTCCAGTAGAAGCCGGCAGTGTAGTATTCCATGTCGAAGATGTTTGTTCCTGACAGCGAGAAGGTGGCGCCGCGTAGCCGCTGATCGAGCTTGCCGAGGTCGTAGCGAAGCGACGCGTCCACCAGCGCATAGCCTGGGATCGCGATCTGCCCGCCATTGGCATCGTTCATGACGGCCCAGGAACTGCCGACATAGCGAAGGCCGGTGCCGATGCCGAGCCCATCCAGAGTTCCCTCGTGGAAGGTGTAGTAGCCCCAGAGAGCTGCGCTGTTGTGCGGGACGCCCGACGGCGCGGTGCCCACCTTGCTTATGCCGGCGTCGTTGGGATTGTCCTGCGTCACCACCGTGTCGAGATAGGTGAAGGAGGCGATGATATCGAGGTTAGCGGTGACGTTCGCCTTGGCCTCCAGCTCGATGCCTCGCGAGCGGACTTCGCCGTCCTGCACCGAAAAGCCCACGTTGATCGGATCCGTGGTGAGCACGTTCTGCTGGGTGATCTGGAACACCGACGCCGTGAACATGGCCCGCCAGCCCTGCGGCTCATACTTGATGCCGGCCTCGTACTGCTCGCCGGTCGTTGGCTTGAACGACCGGCCCTGAAAATCCATCCCAGCCACCGGCAGGAAGGAGGTGGCGTAGCTGGCATAGGGCATCACGCCGTTATCGAACTTGTACCCCAGGCCCGCACGCCATGTGAAAGCGGAATAGTTGGCCGCGACAACTTCGTCCGTAAAACCGTAGTCTGCGAGGATGGTGCGCGAGTAATAATTGGCTTCCTCGTTGCGCGCCCAATCTTGGCGTCCACTCAAGGTGAGCAACCAGTTGTTGATTGTCATTTGATCCTGCGCGTAGACCCCGATCTGGGAGATGGTACTCTCCGTATCCGACCAGGGGCGGCCGAACGTATAGATAAAATTATAGTTCGGTGCGAAAATGTTGATGGAGTTGTAGTTGGTCGAATTCGTTCGGATTTCGCTGGCATTGTACCATCCCCCGTCGACGCCGAGCAGGACCTTGTGTGCCACCGGCCCAGTCTGGAAATGGCGGGAGAGATGGGTGTCGATCAGGAAGCTGTCCGAAACCTTGGGTCGCAACTGCACGCCGACATTGTAATATTTGTTGTCGACCACCGCGATAGGCCAGTCCCAGCCCCAGGCCGTGTTGTAGTCCACATCGGCGTGGGCGTACCGGGCGTTCTGTACCAATTGCCAGTCATTGTCGAACGTGTGCTTGAACTCGTAGCCGACAGAAGTGTTCTCGACGTTCCAGCTGCTCAGTCCGGGCGCACCGAGATAGAGGCTGGGGGATATCTTCGGCCCCAGCTGAAACAGGCTGTTGGCCATGGGGATGCTCTGCTCCGAGCCGCCCTTTTCCGTCTTCTGGTAGTTCGCCAGCAGGGTTAGCGAGGTATTGGCGTTCGGCTGCCAGGTAACGGCGGGAGCGATGTAGATGCGGTTGTCCGGGGAATAGTCGATCTGCGTGCCGCTATCCCGAAACAGGCCTGTGACGCGATAGAGCCAGGTGCCGTCTTCGGTCGCAGGCCCGCCGATATCGAAGGCGCCCTGGATGCGGTCGTAGTTGCCGCCGAGGATCTCGATCTCGTGCAGCGGCGTAGCCGTCGGGCGCTTGGTGACGGCGTCGATGATGCCACCCGGGGTGCCGGCGCCGTAGAGAGCCGAAGTCGGCCCTTTGACCACGTCCAGGCGCTGGAGGCCATAGACCTCGATATCGCTGTCATAGTTGTTGAAGCCGTTGCGCAGGCCGTCGCGGTAATTAGCATTCTGGTCGATCGCGCGGAAGCCGCGAATGTAGAGGTCTGGCATCCCCTGGCCGCCGGGATAGTCCACGGCCCGCACGCCGGGGGTGTAAGCCACGGCAGAATTGAAATCCTGCACGCCGCGTTGGTCCATTTCCGCCCGGGTCACTACGCTGATCGACTGCGGCGTATCGATGAGCGGCGTCTCGGTTTTGGTTCCGGCGGAGGTCTCTAGCGCCACCACCTGCTGGGCGTTATCGCCCTCCACGTCCACGGTGCCGAGCCAAGCCTCGCCGGAGCCGGTTGCGCCCTGCGCCTGAGGCGCTGCGATGGTCACCGTATTGGAGCTGGTGAAGCGGTAGACCAGGCCCGTACCCGCCAGCAGGCGTGCCAGCCCGGCATCGCGCGAATAGGTGCCAGAAAGTCCCGGCGCGCGGCGTCCGGCCACAAGATCTGACGGGAACAGCAGGCGAAGGTCGGCCTTGTCAGCGAATGTTGTAAGCGCGCTCCCGAGGTCCTGTGCCGGAATGCTGAAGGCGATGCCAGGTGCGCCCTCCTGCGCGCGCCCTGGGCCGGGGTAGATCATCGCTAGCATGGCGCACACGGCGGTTCCTGAAAGCCAAGCCGTCCGCCCAGCTGTCCCATCCACCTGCCGCCGGAGCCGATACCATCCCGCCGCCATCGTCTCTTTCTCCTTCAGGCCGGCCCACCAGCGCGCCGCCGTTCAGGACCTTTGAAGACAAGGACGAAGCGACGCCGGTGAACTTGCAGCGGCGCGTGCGATTTTTTGCGTTCAGAGGATGACGTTGAGCAGCGGCAGGCGCACGACGCGGACTGGAAGCGTCTGCTCGATGGTCTCCAGCACCGATCCGGGATCGGCCAGTTCGAACACACCGGTCACCTCAAGCCCCTTGAGGCGGCCGCTGGCAATGATGATGCGTGCGTGGGTGTGACGCTGGAGCTCGGCCACCACCTCCACCAGGGGCCGCCGATCGAAGATGAGCTTGCCGCGCCGCCAGGCGGTGATGGAGTCGGCATTCACCGTTCGCGGGCCTATCGCGCGCCCTAGGGCATCATAGCGCAGGCTCTGGTCGGCGCGCAGGGTAACGCTTCCCTCGCGTACTGCCACGGTGACGCCGCCCTCCACAACTGTCACCACCACTCCGTCGGGCTGCATGTCCACGTCGAAGGCAGTGCCGAGGGCGCGGGTCCGCCCGTCAGCGGCGGTGACGATAAAGGGGCGGTCCGGATCGCGCGCGACGTTGAACAGGGCCTGCCCCGAGAGCAGCCTCACGCCCCGCTCTGCCGCGCTGAAATCGAGAGCCAGCGCTGTACTGGCATTGAGAAGGACGCGCGATCCGTCCGGCAGGTCCGTCGCCCGCACCTCGTTGACACCGGTAGCAACGTCGGCAGCGAGACGATCGCGGATAGCACCGGCGGCGAGCGCGCCGAGGCCGAGCGCGGCGAACGCACCGCCGCCGATCAGCGCCCGCCGCGTGATCTTTTCCCGTGATGTCTTGCGCGCTGTATCCAGCGCGACGGCTCCAGCGCCGCCGAGCCCGTGCCAGAGCGCCTCGGCCTCGCGCGCCGCCGCCTCGTGTTTGGGGCTCTCGGCGCGCCAGCGCGCGAAGGCTTGCGCCTCCGCTTCCGCCCCCGGTGCCCCGGAATGGATGCGCACGAGCCATTCGATGGCGCGATCGCTTGCCGCAATGGGTGCGCGGGCGAACGCGGGCGAGACGGAGCGGGGCGTAGGCGTCATGCGCGGATACCGAAATAAGGTGCCGAAGCTAGTCCAATGCGCGCAACCTGTCGCGGCAGTGCCGTAGGGCTTGAACCAGATATTTCGCGACCATGCTGTCGGAGACTTTCAAGCGCGCGCCGATCTCTGCATGTGTGAGCCCGTCGCACCGGTTTAACAGCAACGCGGCGCGGGGCTTCTGCTCCAACTCGGCAAGGGCACGCACCAGCGCCCGCAATTCGTCGCGGTGCAACGCATAGGCTTCCGGAGAGGGCGTGGCATCGGCAATCTCGCGCAGCACTGCGTCGTCGCTGATCTGCCGGGCGGCATGACGGCGTTCTCGCCGCAGCAGGTCGATGGCGATGTTGCCAGCGACGCGCAGGAGGAAAGCGTGGCAGTCACGCACTCCCACTGGAGCCGGCCCCATGCCGGCAAGTCGCAGCCACGTCTCTTGAAGGGCCTCTTCGGCAAGGTCCCGCGAACCGACGCGGCGACTGAGGTGGGTCCGCAACTCATGCCATTGGCGCATGTAGGCGAGCATCAGATCGCCGCCGGTGTCAGTTTTCGCAATCATCGTGGCGGGGCAGGCGGCTATTCTGTGAAGAAGAGCAGAATTGATAGCTGCTTTTGTGAAGGCGAGCAATCGCGATGATTTGGAGTAATGATAAAGAGGTGTAAGAAGAAACCTGACGTTTCCCTTCGCCACGCCTTCAGGGCATTCAACAGGCTGCAGTAAGTCCATCAATGGGCGATGGTCTCGTACCCGGCGCTCATGTCGTCCGTACCGCCTTGTCCGCCATGGCGGAAACGGCCCGCGGCGTTGCGCAGTGCGGGCACGACAAGACGCTGCCCAGATCCTCCGGCGCGCGGTCAAGGTCCACGGCGGCGATATGCGCGAGCGCATGTGCGCGGCGACGCGGCAGCTTGGGCACCAGGCTGAGAGCCGGTTGAAGCCGAAGCCGGCCCGATTGGAGAGCGAGATGCCATCCGCGCCGGTCGGTGATCCTGTCGGCGCGGATGTGGGGCAAAGCGTGCGAGGCTTCCGATCGACGGCCGGCAGGGGCCGCGCGAAGCTGGCGTCGAGATCCCAGCGCTCAGGCGGAGCGCCCTAGTTCATCCGGATCATTGTACGCCTCGCGGCAGCGCGAGTAGATGAGAGCTTGCCGGCCACCGGCGCCATGTTGGCGGCCGAGCGCCGGCACGAGGCCTCATCTCGCTTCGCGTTCGCCTCCATGTTCATGTTCTCAACCCGAATGCGCCGCTCGCGATCCGACACGCGGCGCTGCTCGGCCATGATTGCCTGCCTTGTGGGGCTGTGGAGCCCGACGTCCGCCGGGGGCGGCGTGGCTAAGGTGTTCCCGCTGCTCGCCGGCGATCCGACGGTCGCGGCCAAGGACCCCTCGACGCTGGTCCACATCACCCTCACCGGCTGGGCGACGGCGCAGACGCAGGCGCATGCCCGTGTCTTCACCATGCCCGGCTTCGCACGGCTGGGGGACGAGGAGATCGCGGACATCCTCACTTTCGTCCGTGCCAGCTGGGGCGAGAATGCCGCGCCGGTCACGGCCGCGCAGGTGAAGGCCGCGCGCGCGACCCTCGATCCGAAGGTGGACACCCGCCCGTTCGACACGCCGCGCATCGCGGATGTGCTCAAGGAGCCCAACGCGACCCAACTGGTGTGGGGCATGCGCCTCAACACCGAAACGCACACCTTGCTACCGAAGAATGTGGGCAATGCGCTGAACTGCGCTAACTGCCATCTCAATGCCGGCACGGTGGCCGATGGCTCGCCCTTTGTGGGCGTCTCCGCTTTCTTCCCCAGCTACGCGCCGCGGGCCGGACGGGAGATCACGCTGGAAGAGCGCATCAACGGCTGCTTCCAGCGCTCGATGAACGGTAAGCCGCTCGCCAAAGACGGCGACGATATGAAGGCCATGGTCGCCTATTTCGACTGGATGAAGCGGGAGACCAAGCCCGAGGACAAGGTGGAGGGGCGCGGCGTCGGCAAGATCAGCCAGCAGATCAAGCCGGATATCGAGAACGGCGCCAAGGTCTACACCGCCCAGTGCGCCGTCTGCCACGGGTCGAACGGAGAGGGGATCAAGGACGCCGCCGGCGCCTTCGTCTATCCCCCGCTCTGGGGCGACCAGTCCTTCAACATCGGCGCGGGCATGGCGCGCACCTATACGGCCGCGGCCTTCGTGAAGCGCAACATGCCCATCGGCTTCCACGGCGGCTTCCCGCTGGGCCAGGGCGGCCTCACCGATCAGGAGGCAGTGGATGTGGCCGAATATTTCAGCCACATGCCGCGGCCGGACTTCGCGCCCAAGGTGAACGACTGGCCGAAGGACAAGAAGCCGGCGGACGCCCGCTACTGACCCCCTGAAACAACGAGCGCCCGGACCGTGCAGGGTCCAGGCGCTCGCGCATCCCCCCGTCGCGGGACAATGGACGGGGTGGAAACGGTGAAAGTGTTGCGTTGCCCTCGCTCAGGCGCCGCGCGGGCTTGGGGAGGACTTAGACGGGAAGCACCACCACCTTCGTGCCGTTCGGCACACGGCGGTACAGGTCGATCACGTCCTGATTCATCATGCGGATGCAGCCGGAGGAGACCGCCTCGCCGATGGTCCAGGGCTCGTTGGTGCCGTGGATGCGGTAGAGCGTGTCCTTGCCGTCCTTGAACAGATAGAGCGCGCGGGCGCCCAGCGGATTGGTCTCGCCGCCGGCCATGCCGCCGGTCCAGGGGCGATACTTGGCGGGCTCGCGCGCAATCATGGCGTCGGTGGGCCGCCAGCTCGGCCACTCGCGCTTGTTGCCCACATTCGCCGTGCCCGAGAATTCAAGCCCTTCGCGGCCGACGCCCACGCCGTAGCGCAGCGCCTTGCCATTCTCCTGTACGAGATAGAGGAAGCGGTTTTTCGGATCGACCACCAGCGTGCCCGGCTCCTGTCCGG
>JAEZMT010000309.1 GCA_023442085.1 Pseudomonadota bacterium
TCCCAGCCGCGCTGGGGCAGGGTCTTGGCGTCACTGCCGTACTTGGCGCGGAAGTAGTCGGGCGTCCAGGCGGCGGGCGAGAAGCCCGAGGCGTTGAGGCCGTGCAGGCCCTTGCCGTCCCACAGGATGCAGAAGGCGTCCGAGCCGAGGCCGTTGCTGCACGGCTCCACGATGGCCATCACGGCGGCGGCGGCGATAGCGGCGTCCACCGCATTGCCGCCCCGCGCGATCATGGACAGCCCCGCCTGCGCCGCCCGCGGATGGGAGGTGGAGACCACATTGTTGCCGAACACGGGCAGGCGCCGCGAGGGATAGCCGGCGGACCAATCGAACGACGCAGTCATGGTGCTGTCCCGAAGAAGAGGAAGCTTAGCAAGAAACAGGGGCGGATGGCTGAGGGCCGAACACGGCATCGAGCCGCGCGATGTGGGGCGACAAGTCGATGCCGTGCTCGGCGAGCCAGGCATCGTCATACAGGGTGGAACGGTAGCGCGCGCCGGAATCGCACAGAAGGGTGACGATGGACCCGCCTTTCCCCTCCGCCGCCATCTCCTCGATGAGGTCCACGCAGGCGGAGATGTTGGTGCCGGTGGAGCCACCGCAGGCGCGGCCGATGACGGCGCTGATCCGCCGTGCGGCGGCGATGCTCGCCGGATCGGAAATCACCGCCATGCGGTCCACCACCGAGGGGATGAAGGAGGGCTCCACCACCGTGCGGCCGATGCCCTCGATGACGCTCTTGCAGGCATCCACCTGCATCACCGAGCGGTCGGCATAGTGGCGGTGGAAGACGGAGGCCTCCGGGTCCGCCACGCAGAGCCTTGTGGGGAACTTGCGGTAGCGGATGAAGCGGCCGATGGTCGCCGCCGTGCCGCCCGTGCCGGCGCTGCACACCACCCAGTCGGGGATCGGGTGCGGCTCCCAGGCCATCTGCGAGAAGATGCTCTCGGCGATGTTGTTGTTGCCGCGCCAGTCGGTGGCGCGCTCGGCGAAGGTGAACTGGTCCATGTAATGGCCGTCCAGCTCCTCCGCGAGGCGGCGCGCCTCCTGCGAGGTGTTCCAGCCGTCGATGAGGTGCGGCTCGCCGCCCTCGAAGGCGATGGCGGCGACCTTCTCCGCCGAGGTGCGCCGGGGCATCACCGCGATGAAGCGCAGCCCCAGCAGCCGGGCGAAATAGGCTTCCGAAATGGCGGTCGAGCCGGAGGAGGATTCGATGATGGTCGTGTCCGGCCCGATCCAGCCGTTGCACAGGGCATAGAGGAAGAGCGAGCGCGCCAGCCGGTGCTTGAGGCTGCCGGTAGGGTGGCTCGATTCGTCCTTCAGATAGAGCGTGATGCCTGGCACCCGCGGCAGCGGGATGCGGATGAGGTGGGTGTCCGCCGAGCGGTTGATGTCCGCCTCGATGCGCGCGATGGCCTCGGCCACCCACGCCTGGTCCGGCACCGCGCGGGGCGGGGCGATGATGTTCATGCCGGGCTCCCCGCGCTGATTTCGGCCGGGTTCATCTCGGCCATCGCGCGCCGCTTGAGCGCGCTGCGGTCGATCTTGTTGGTGGTGGCGAGCGGCATCTGTTCCAGGAACCAGATGCGGCGCGGATGCTGGTAGGCGGGGGCGTTGGCGAGCATGAACTGCTTGAGCGCCTCCTCTCCGATATCGGCGCCGGGGCGGCGCACCACGAAGGCTACCGGCTTCTCGCCCTTGATCTCGTCAGGCACCGGCACGACGCAGGACTGAAGCACCTGCGGGTGCTTGTCGAGCACCGCCTCCACCTCGCCGGGGAAGATGTTCTCGCCGCCGCAGACGAACATGTCGTCGGTGCGGCCAAGGAAATAATAGAAGCCGTCCGCGTCGCGGCGGAACACGTCGCCGGTGCGGTAGAAACCGTCCGCCGTGAGGGGCGAGCGCACGTCCGGGCGGTTGTGATAGCCGAGCATCACGGCCGGGCTCTTCATCTCCAGCTCCCCACTCTCCGGCGCTTCCGGCCCCACGAGCCGCACCGACACCTGCGGATGGGGATAGCCCACCGAGCCCATGGGCACGGGCCGCCCGTCCGGATGGCCGGAGAACACGATGGGGCCGCCCTCCGTCGTGCCGTAGGCGTTGATGATGGCGGCATTAGGCAGAAGCTGGCGGATCTGCTGGGCGAGGGAATCCGTCACCGGCGCCGAGCCCATGCGCAGCAGGCGCACGCCGGAAAGGTCGGCCTCAGCCAGCGCCGCCTTCTCCCGCAGCATCATGGCGATCATGGGCGGCACGGCGGTGAGGAAGGTGCAGCCATGGCTGGCGATGGCCTCGATATAAGGCACCGCGCGGAACTGGGGCAGCAGCACCGCCGTGCTCCCGGACGCGCAGGCGAGGAAGGCCAGCGCCAGCGCGTTCATGTGATAGAGCGGGGCGGCAATCAGCATCCGCTCGCGGGAGAGGTCGATCTCGGCGCGGCGGGTGTCCGCCACCCAGCGGTGGGCGGCGTGGGAGAGCAGCACCCCCTTCGGCCGCCCGGTGGAGCCGGAGGTGTAGAGGCTGAGCGCCGGCTCATCCGGCGCGGGCACCACGGGCTCGAACGCGCCGGGATCGAGCAAAGCGGCGAGCGTGCCCGATCCGGTGCCGTCGAAATCCACGAAGGCCACGCCCTCGGGCGCCTCGGCGGGCAGCAGCGCGCGGCGTTCTCCATCGTGGATCACGAGGCGCGCGCCGCAATCGGCGATCACGTCGGCGATGGTGGCGGCCGGGAACTTGAAGTTCACCGGCACCGGCACGATGCCGGCGCGCATGGCGCCCATCACCACCGCCACATAATCCGGCCGGTTTGCGGCGAGGATGGCAACGCGGTCGCCGCGCACCAGCCCCTGCTTGAGGAGGCCGCGCGCCACGGCATCGGCGAGGGCATCGAAGGCGGCGCGGGTGAGCACGGTGGTGGCGCCGTCGAATTCGAGGCCGATAAACAGGGGATGGTCCGGCGCGGTGGTGCGGCAGACGAAATCCCCGAGATTCGCGGGCAGGCTCATCGGCCGCTCCTGCAGGTCAGGTTCAGGTCAAAGGCGGGCAGGGTGAGGAGGCCCGCGTCGGAGCCGAGCGCCTCCCAGCGGGCGTCCCTCAGCGCGTTGGCGCGGGCCGCGATGTCGTCGAGGGATGAGAAGCGCAGCGTCGTCGTGCGGAAGGCGGCTTTGTCACCCGGCACCACGCACACGTCGGCATCGTCCAGCGGCACGCGCCAGCCCTCGCCATCGGGCTCGGCGGCGCTGGCGAAGGCGCTGGCAAGGCGACTGGCCTCGGCTTCCGGATCGGGTGAGGCGATGGTGAAGGCGTCGATGGCGCAGAAGCCGTTGGGATGCGTCATCCATTCATCCCGCCAGACCAGCTCCGGCGTCAGGTGCTCGCAGAAATAGACCCGACCGGCCGGGAAGGTCTCCGGCGGCAGGCGCACGGTGCGGAAGCGGGCGTCGTACTCCACGCCATCGAGATCCACCGGGCGCGAGAAGGCCACCGGCCCGGTCGGGGCGAAGCCGGCGGCCGCGAGCGCGTCGCGGGTGGCGTCGGCGTCGAAGGTGCGCAGCACCAGGCCATTGAGGCCGAACGGGCTGTCCAGCACCTCCTGGCGCTGGCGGCCGGTGTCCGGCACCCCCACCAGCTCCAGATAGGCGCCGGGCGTCATCATCAGATGGTTGATGGACCCGAGCGAATGGTACCCCCGCGGCGTGAGCGTGAAGCCCAGCGCCGCAAAGAGGTCCGCGGCCGCGTCCATGGACTTGAGGGTGTTGATCACCACATGGTCGAGCGCGGCCACGGGCGCCTCCTCAGGCCTTGGGCGGGATCATGTAGACCCCGCGCCCGGAGGCCAGCAGCTTGCCGTCCTCGTCCAGGATCTGCGCCTCGGAGACGCAGAGCTGGCCGCCGAACTTGATGACCTTGCCCACGCAGATCAGGTCGTGCTGCATGGCCGCGCGGTGGTAGTCCACCCGCAGGTCCACGGTGGGAACGCCGCGGCCGGTCTTGGACACCAGCGCCCAGTCGGCGGTGAGGTCAACGAGCGTGGCGAGGATGCCGCCATGGGCATAGCCCCGGTCGGCGTTCACCACCCATTCCGGGCGCCACTTGGCGCGCAGGCGGATGGTGCCCTCGCCCACGTCCTCGACGGTAAGGCCGAGCCACTGGTGGAAGGGGCCCTTCAGGAGGAGGGCTTCGACCTGTTCCTTGGTCAGGGGAGCGTCAGACATGATGAAGCCTCTCAGGGGGTGACGACGATCTTGCCCATGACCTCGCGGTCGCGGATCATGCGCAGGCCCTCGGCGGCCTCTTCAAGCGGCAGAACCTTGTCCACCACCGGCTTCAGCTCGCCCTTCTGGATCATGTCCATGAGGGCGGAGAGGTTCTCGTGGTAGAAGCTGTTGGAGCCGATGATCTTCAGCTCGAAACTCCAGATGTAGCGAAGGTCTTCCTTCGGATCGTGCCCGGCGGTGGCGCCGCACACGAGGATGGTGCCGCCGCGCTTCACGCAGCGCAGCGAGGGCACCCAGGTGTCGCCGCCGGTGAAGTTCACCACCACGTCCACGCCGCCCTCATAGGTGCGGCGCTGGGGCTTGCCGTACTTCTCGACCGCCCACTTGGAGAAGTCGGTGGTGCGGTAGTTCACGACATGGTCCGCGCCCAGTTCCTTCAGGCGGGCCATCTTGTCGTCGGAGCCGGCGCAGGCGATCACCTCGCAGCCCATCTGCTTGGCGAGCATGACGCAGCCCGTGCCCACGCCGCCCGAGGCGCCGAGGATGAGCACCTTGTCGCCCGCCTTCACCGTGTTGTGGGTGACGAGCATGCGGTGCGCGGTGCCGTAGGCGACCGGCAAAGAGGCGGCGTCGGTGAAGCTCACGCCGTCGGGCATCTTGATGAGCTGGCCGGCGGTGACGGCGCAATATTCCGCCATGCCGCCGTCCATCATCTCGCCCATCAGCCCCACCTTGGGGTTGAGGGGGTTCACGAGCACGCGGTCGCCCACCGCCCAGCCGGTGACGCCCTCGCCCAGTTCCACGATCTCGCCGGCCATGTCGAGGCCGATGATGACCGGCAGCGGCACCTTGATGCCGGGCATGCCCTTCACCGTGAACACGTCGTGATAGTTGAAGGACGACGCGCCAACGCGGATCACCACCTCGCCCGGCTTGGCGGTGGGGACGGGATAGTCGTTGACGACCTGGAGGTCGCTCACGTCGCCATGTTGCTTCAGCAGCAGGGCCTTCATGGTTTTTGTCATTTCACTTCTCTCTTCTTGGACCGTTTTCTCTGGGACGTTCGGCGGCTTGAGCGCCAGGGCGACTACTTGATGGCCTTGGAAGCCTCGTAGGGGGCGGGGTCCAGGGCCGCGTCGGGCAGGTCGCCCTTTACTGCGCCGACGCTTTTGAAGACTTCGAACTCGGCCTTCATCGAGGCGATGTCGGCGGGTTCCATGGAGACGGTGTAGATGCCGTCCCACAGGGCGGCGTAGGCCTTGGCGTCATCCTCGGGGATGTTGCCGGCGGCCATCAGGGCCTTGGCGACGGCGGCCTTGTCGGCCTTGCCGGCCTCATAGGCGCCGCGCATGCCGGCGATGACCTTGGTGGCGGCGCCCGGATTTTCCTTCATCCAGGCGTTGCGCATGAGGCCGACGCCAAGCACGGGCGGGGCCTGCTTGCCGGTGACCTTCGCCCACTCGGCGCGGAAGGAGGCGAGCTTGCGCAGCTTCACGTCCGGCAGGAGGGCGATGGTGACGGTGCGCAGCGCCGCGGCATCGATGTTCTTCTGCACCAGAAACTGCGCGAGGCGGGGATCGGCGCCCGGCACGGCCTCGAAATCGCTCGCGGCCATGCCGTAATTCTTGATGAGGATGGCCGCGCTGATGGCCGCCGTGGCGCTGCCGGCCGGCGACATGCCGATCTTCTTGCCCTTCAGATCCTCCATCTTGGTGATGGGAGAATCCGCCATCACCACGAAGTCGAGATCGGCCACCTGGGTGGCGAGCACGATGCTCAGGGGCAGGCCATCGGCGGCAACCGAGAAGGCGCTGCCGGCGCTGGCGCCGATGGCGAAATCGATGGCGCCTGCCGCCATCGCCTTGGTCGGCGCGTTCACGTCCGGAAACTTGACGAACTCGGCTTCGAGCCCCTGCTTCTCCATGAACTTGCCGGCTTCCAGAAAGGAGCCGAAGCCGAGGCTGACGCCCGAGCTCCAGTAGCCGATGCGCACCTTCGCGGCTTCGGCGGGAATAGATGACAGGCCGATTGCGACTGCGGCGGCCAGTAAAGCAAGACGCTTCATATCGAAATCCCCGTGTTGGAAGGTTGTATTGTTTTTTGTTTTATCGGTTTCAGTCCGGGCGCGGCTTGCGCCAGGCAAAGAGACGACTTTCGAGTGGCTTCAGCAGCACGGCCTCGATGAAGATCATGAGGATGACGAGCGTCGCGGTCCACGCGAACACCTGGTCCGTCTGCACGAGGTCCGCCGCCTGGCGCAGCCGGTAGCCGATGCCGCTCGACGCGCCGAGTGCTTCCGCCACGATGGAGACGCGGGCGCCGAAGCCGAAGGCGAGGCGGGCACCGGCGAAGAACTGGGGCAGGATGGTGGGCAAATAGATCTTCAGCAGAACCTGCAGACGAGACATGCGGAACGTCTGCGCCAGCTCGATGAATTCACGGTTCACCGTGCTCGTGCCCTGCCACACATTGGTGAGGATGAGCGGCATCGCCGTCATGAACACCACGAAGATGGTGGACCAGTTGGACAGGCCGAACCAGATGAGCGCGAAGATCGCCCAGATGGAGGAGGACACCGTGTTGATGACCACCAGCAAGGGCTGGAAGAAATCACCCAGCAGGCGGCTCGCCCCCAGCAGGAGGCCGAGCACCACGCCCACCACTGTGGCGAAGGCGAAGCCCATGGCGATGCGGTAGAAGGTGATGCCGAAATCGGCCCAGAAGCCCGGCGTCACCACCAGCTTCGTCCACACGCCGAAGACCCGCGCGGGGCTCGGCAGGATGAAGGCGGGCGCGCCCAGCGAGCCGAGGCCCCAGATGCCGACCACGACGACGATGAGCAGCAGCCTGAGGCCGATCAGGCGCAGCCGGCGGTCCTGGGTCATCTGGAGGGGAGAGCGCTTCATCGGGCTCGGCTTCTGCGAAGGGGGACGGACGCGGTGGAAAGCGTTGGGGCTCAAAGGCTCAGGCGCAGCAGGCGCACTTCCTCGGCGACCTCCGGCGACAGCGGATTGCGGGGGTAGGGCAGGGCGATGTCGCGGGTTTCCTTCACCCGCCCAGGGCGCGGCATCAGCACCACGATCTTGTTGGCGAGGACCACCGCCTCCTCGACATCGTGGGTGACGAACAGCACCGACATCTGCCGGAGCGCGGCGATGCGCAGCACTTCATCGTGCATCTGCGTGCGGATGGAGGGGTCGAGCTTGGAGAAGGGCTCGTCCATGAGCAGGATCGACGGCTCGGTGACGAGGCTGCGGCCCAATGCGGCGCGCGAGCGCATGCCGCCGGACAGCTCGTGCGGGAAGGAATCCGCGAACTTTTCCAGCCCCACCAGCTCCAGCACCTGCATGACCCGATCGCGCCGTTCCTTGCGCGGCAGACCGGCGGCTTCGAGGCCGAGGGCGACGTTCTGGGCCGTGGTGCGCCAGGGGAACAGACGGTCCTCCTGGAACATGTAGGTCATGGTGCGCCAGTCCTTGAAGGCGCTCGATTTCTGGCCGTTCAGGAAGACCGCGCCCTGATCCGGCGGGATGAGGCCGGCGACGATGTTGAGCAGGGTGCTCTTGCCGCAACCCGAGGCGCCGACCAGGGCGACGATGGAGCGCTCCGGCACGTCGAGATCGATGTTGCGCAGCACTTCGAGCTGCTCGCCGTCGCGGCGCATGAAGCTCTTGCCGACGCTTTCCAGCTGGACGACGCTCACCGCACCCTCCCGCCGAGGCTGGAGAGCGGGGAGACCGGGACCACCGCCGCGGAATCCTTCAGCGAGGCGATGACCTTTTCCATGGTCATCTCGCGGAATGTCTCCACATGGCGCCGCGCCACCTCGGCGGCGGCCGCCGCATCGCCGGCGGAGAGATATTCGATGAGCAGGACGTGATCGTTGGCGATGTTGGGGCGCACGCCCTGCACGCCGAAGCCCAGCGCCACGAGGCGCGTCATCTCGTCGAGAAGGCCGGAAAGCGTGCGGACCAGGCGCTGGTTTCCGGCCGCCTCGGCGATGGCCATGTGGAAGCTGCGGTTGGCTTCGAGGAAGAAATCGATCTGGTTGCCCACGTCGGTCGGCAGCTTCACGCGGCAGGCCTGTTCGAGGCGCTCGAGATGGGCGCGGTTGACCCGCCCGGCGGCGCCGCGCGCGGCCAGCGGCTCCAGCACGAGGCGGAGCGCGAAGACCTCTTCCACATCCTTCACGGTGATGGGCGTGACGCGGTAGCCGTGGCGCGGCATGGAGGCGACGACGCCGTCCTGGATGAGCCTCTGGAGAGCGATGCGGCAGCTCGCCTTGCCGATCTCCAGCCGCTCCATCAGCTCGGCCTCGGTGAAGCGCGTGCCCGGCAGGATGCGGCAAGAGACGATCTCGCGCCGGAGCAGGTCATAGGCCTGCCGGCCCTTCAGGGTCGCGCTCGGAATTTCGAGGACTTGCCCCGCATCCGAAACCCGGTCGCTGTCGCGCTCCTCGGCCACGCTCATCACCTCTCGGCTGACTGGTGAGAAGCCTACAGCGCGCTTCCGGAACGGAGAAGGCTAAATAGATAGCACGCTATGAAAAAATTTATGCGGTAAAATCAGATCATTAAGGCGTGGCTGTCGCAAAAGCAGGCGGTTCCGGTGGGAAGCTCACGGTGTGCTGCTCAAGAATGGACCATCCGGCGGCTCGGGTGGCGGCCGGGCTCTTGCTCGGTCGGACCGCATTGCGCGAGGCCTTGGAAATTCGGTCGCTCTGCCTCTAAAACCACAAAGGGGGCCGCGCCCGAGGAGGGGCGCAGGCCGGGTCGTGCGCCCGGCCGGATGGATCTGGGATGCAAGCGGAGGGGGCGGGGATGGCGGCCAGGGAGAAGCATCAGGCGCAGGTGACGGCGGCGCCGGAGGGCTTCGAGGTCGCCCCGCTCCACCAGATGACGCTCGGCTACCTCATCAGCCTGCTCGCCCGGCTCCTCGCCCAGTCGCTGAAGGTGCGCAACGGGGCGGATGGAATCCTGCCCGGCCAGTATCCGATCGCAGTCGAGCTGCTCGCCCGCGACGGCATCAGCCAGCGCGACCTGTGCGAGGTGGTGCGCATCGAGCAGGCGACCATGGCCAATACTTTGAAGCGGATGGAACGGGACGGGCTCATCATCCGCCGCCAGAGTGCCGAGGATGGCCGGCTCGCCACCATCCATCTCACGGAGGATGGCGCGCGCCTCGCCCGCGCGGCCGTGCGCAACGCCGCCGACGTCAACAGCGTGGCGTTGGAAGGGCTCGATCCGGCGGCCCAGGCGGCGCTGCGCGACATGCTCATCCACCTCACGGACCGGCTGGAAGCCGACTTGCGCCGTCGCGACGACTAGCGCGCGCGGATCTGACTGGATCGCATCAGATCGAATAACGCTCGCTCTTTCAGATGGTTAGATGGCAGTCGACCGCTTGCGCGCATTCCTTTTAGTCGGATCGCGCCCGACGGGTGCCTAATATTCGCGCATGGCGAATAGATGGACTTGCATACCAAGCTATGTATTATGTCTTCCGTGGTGGCTGGTTTCCGGCCGACCGCGCGTGGCGGATGGAGATCTCGCCTCACGGG
>JAEZMT010000311.1 GCA_023442085.1 Pseudomonadota bacterium
GCTCATCCGCGAGCAGGCGGCGGACCCGGAGCAGGCCCTCAGCCGCCTCTATTCGGCTCAGGGTCTCGCCCTCTCCACCATTCTGGGGCTCTGCCCGCTCAGCGCGGACGCCCGCGAGCGGATGTTCGAGCACCTGCTCGACGAAAGCCGCTGGCTGAATGCTCCCGGAGATGGACGCAAGTCCGGGGAGCTTCCCTCCCGCTGATCGACGGCAAACAGGCCCGTAGGAACGGGGGCAGATCAGCGTAGAGTACTGATATTAAACGATTTCCAACAAACCGTCTGGTCAGTTTGTTTTTCACGGCACAGTCGGATAATGTGATCCCATAGCGCAGTCGGACTTCAGGCCGACTGTCCGCTACTCCGCCGGTTTCGCCGCAACGAGACCGACGGGAATGGAACTGCGGACGGAATTTCCGCCCCCTTAAACCGTCCGCAGTTCCCCTTCCCCGTCATACACCGATAGCGCTCCGCAGATGCCGGCCCGGCCGGGTGCGACGCGTCGCCTCCGCGCGCGCCGTTCTGCGCCGCGCAGGCGGCTCGCCTTTTGTCGGAATGTGGAGTAGAAATAACATATCCACATCTCATAGATGCGGAATAGGGCGGTGCGCGGTGCCGTCCGGTGCGTCGCGTTGGGACCGAAGAGCGAAGACAAGATGAGCCTGACCCATCTCCAGCGCCTTGAGGCGGAGAGCATCCACATCATGCGCGAGGTCGTCGCCGAGGCCGAGCGCCCGGTGATGCTCTATTCGGTGGGCAAGGATTCGGCGGTGATGCTGCATCTCGCCAAGAAGGCCTTCTTCCCCTCCCCGCCGCCCTTCCCGCTGCTCCATGTGGACACCACCTGGAAGTTCCGCGCCATGTACGAGCTGCGCGATCAGGCCGCGCGCGAGGCCGGCATGGACCTCCTCGTCCACCAGAATCCGGAAGCGCTGGAAAAGGGCATCAACCCGTTCGACCACGGCCCGCTCCACACCGACATGTGGAAGACGGAGGGCCTCAAGCAGGCGCTGGACAAGTGGGGCTTCGACGCGGCCTTCGGTGGCGCCCGCCGTGACGAGGAGAAGAGCCGCGCCAAGGAGCGCGTCTTCTCCTTCCGCTCGCAGAACCACCGCTGGGACCCCAAGAACCAGCGCCCGGAGCTCTGGCACCTTTACAATGCCCGCAAGAACAAGGGGGAGAGCATGCGCGTCTTCCCGATCTCCAACTGGACCGAGCTGGACATCTGGCAATACATCCACCTGGAGGGCATCCGCATCGTGCCGCTCTATTTCGCCGCACCGCGCCCCACGGTGGAGCGCGACGGCCTGATCCTGATGGTGGATGACGAGCGCTTCCCGCTCCGCCCCGGCGAACAGCCGCAGATGCGGTCCGTGCGCTTCCGAACGTTGGGCTGCTACCCGCTCACCGGCGCGGTGGAGAGCACGGCCGACACCCTGCCCCAGGTGATCCAGGAAATGCTGCTCACCACCACGTCGGAACGGCAGGGCCGCGCCATCGACAAGGATGCCGGCGGCGCCGGAATGGAGAAGAAGAAGCAGGAGGGGTATTTCTGATGAGCGCGCCCCTCGATCCCGTCTACAAGACCGACGCCCTCATCGCCGAGGACATCGACAAGTACCTCGATCTCCACCAGCACAAGACCATGCTGCGCTTCATCACCTGCGGCAGCGTGGACGACGGCAAGTCCACCCTCATCGGGCGGCTGCTCTACGATTCCAAGATGATCTTCGAGGATCAGCTCGCCGCGCTGGAGGCCGATTCCAAGAAGGTCGGCACCCAGGGGCAGGAGCTGGATTTCGCGCTGCTGGTGGATGGTCTCGCCGCCGAGCGCGAGCAGGGCATCACCATCGATGTGGCCTATCGCTTCTTCGCCACCGAGAAGCGGAAATTCATCGTCGCCGACACCCCCGGCCACGAGCAATACACCCGCAACATGGTGACCGGCGCCTCCACCGCCGACCTCGCGGTGATCCTCGTGGACGCGCGCAAGGGCGTGCTGACCCAGACCCGGCGCCACTCCTACCTCGCCCACCTCATCGGCATCCGCAACATCGTGCTGGCGGTGAACAAGATGGACCTCGTGGGCTACAGCCGCGAGGTGTTCGACAAGATCGTCGCCGACTACCGCGCCTTCGCCAGCTCCATCGGCATCACCGATTTCGTGGCCCTGCCCATTTCCGGCTTCAAGGGCGACAACATCACCACCCTCTCGCCCAACACGCCGTGGCATTCCGGCCCGACGTTGATGGCGCACCTGGAGAGCGTGGAGATCGACGCCGCCCATGATGCGGCGAAGCCCTTCCGCATGGCGGTGCAGTGGGTGAACCGGCCCAATCTCGACTTCCGCGGCTTTGCCGGCCTCATCTCCTCCGGCACGGTGAAGCCGGGCGATGCCATCCGCGTGCTGCCCTCGGGCAAGACCAGCACCGTGTCGCGCATCGTCACGCTGGACGGCGACCTCAAGGAGGCCGTGGCCGGCCAGTCCGTCACCTTGTGCCTCGCCGACGAGATCGACTGCTCCCGCGGCGACGTGATCGCGGCGGCGGAAGCTCCCGTGCAGGCGGCGGACCAGTTCGAGGCGGTGATTGTGTGGATGGACGAGCAGCCCATGCTGCCGGGCCGTCCCTACTGGCTGAAGCTCGGCACCCAGACGGTGTCGGCCACCATCACCGAGCCGAAGTACCAGGTGAACGTCAACAACATGGACCATCTGGCGGCGAAGACGCTGGAGCTGAATGCCATCGGCGCCTGCAACATCGCCACCGACCGGCGCATCCCGTTCGAGCCCTATGGCGA
>JAEZMT010000325.1 GCA_023442085.1 Pseudomonadota bacterium
GCTTCCATGCGGGCGAGGAGAAGAACGCGCCAGACTTCATCGAGGCTCTCGCGAGCCTCGGCGACGTCTATGTCAACGACGCCTTCTCCACCGCCCACCGGGCGCACGCCTCCACCGAGGGGCTCGCCCACAAGCTGCCGGCCTATGCCGGCCGCTCCATGGAAAGCGAGATCGAGGCGCTGACGAAGGCCCTCGAGGCCCCGCAGCGCCCGGTTCTCGCCGTGGTCGGCGGCTCCAAGGTGTCCACCAAGCTCGAGTTGCTCGGCAATCTCGTGCGGAAGGTGGACATCCTCGTCATCGGCGGCGGCATGGCCAACACCTTCCTTGCCGCTCTCGGCAAGAAGGTGGGCAAGTCGCTCTGCGAGCATGACCTGGGCGATACCGCGCGGGACATCCTGGACAAGGCCAAGGCGGCCGGATGCGAGATCGTCCTGCCCGTGGACGCGGTGGTTGCCACCGAGTTCAAGGCCAATGCCGCGCACCGCGTCGCCAGCGTCGATGACGTGAAGGACGACGAGATGATGCTGGACGCCGGGCCGGCGACGGTCGCGATCGTCAAGCAGAAGCTCGACGGGGCGAAGACGGTGGTGTGGAACGGGCCTTTCGGCGCGTTCGAGCTCACCCCGTTCGATGGGGCGACCGTGGCCGTGGCCCGCTATGTCGGCGACCTCACCCACAACGGGAAGCTGCTTTCCGTTGCGGGCGGCGGTGACACCGTGGCGGCGCTCAATCACGCCGGCGCGGCGGATCGCTTCTCCTACGTCTCGACGGCCGGTGGTGCCTTCCTCGAATGGCTCGAGGGCAAGGCGCTTCCGGGCGTGGAGGCCCTGCGGCGCTGATGTTGCGCTGCGGAACAAAATGACGAGAATTGCGCCCGCCCGGCCTCCGCGGCGGGCGCTTTTCGGGTAGGGCACCGGTCGGGAACCCGGTGCCGGCTTCCGGACTTGCTGCCGCGCTACAGGCGCGCCGCGGTCCGGGCGTGCCACGACCTCAAATATGCCGGAGTGCCACGCTCCGGTGTCCATGCCCGCCGAGGGGCGGCAACAAGGCAGGTGAAGAACATGACGGCGGAGCTCGACGCGATCGCGCAGAAAATGGTGGCCGACGGCAAGGGCATCCTCGCGGCAGACGAGAGCGGCGGAACCATCAAGAAGCGGTTTGATGCCATCGGTGTCGAATCCACCGAGGAGAACCGCCGGGATTATCGTGAGCTCATGTTCCGCTCGCAGGGCATGGACTACATTTCCGGCGTCATCCTCTATGACGAGACCATCCGTCAGAAGGCCAAGGACGGCACGCCGCTCGTCTCGCTGATCGAAAAGGCCGGCTCCATTCCGGGCATCAAGGTCGACGCAGGCGCCAAGCCGCAGCCCTTCTGTCCGGGCGAGACCATCACCGAGGGCCTCGACGGCCTGGCCGGCCGCCTCAAGGAGTATTACGACCTCGGCGCCCGCTTCGCGAAGTGGCGCGCGGTGATCGACATCGACACCAGCAAGCACATCCCGTCATATACCTCGCTCCGCGCCAACGCCCATGCGCTCGCCCGCTATGCGGCGTTGTGCCAGGAGGCGAAGATCGTTCCGATTGTCGAGCCGGAAGTGCTCATGGACGGCGCCCACGACATCGACACCTGCTACCGCGTTACCGAATGGGCGCTGAAGACGGTGTTCGAGGAGCTGTACTACCAGCGCGTCCGCCTGGAAGGCATGGTGCTGAAGCCCAACATGATCGTGCCCGGCAAGAAGAGCCCGGCGCAGGCCTCGGTGGCCGAGGTGGCGGAGAAGACCGTGCGCGTGCTTAAGGCCTGCGTGCCCACCGCCGTGCCCGGTATCGCCTTCCTCTCCGGCGGCCAGTCGGACGAGGACGCCACCGCCCACCTCGACGCCATGGTGAAGCTCGGCAACCTGCCGTGGAAGCTCACCTATTCCTACGGCCGCGCCCTCCAGGCCGCGCCGCAGAAGGCGTGGTCCGGCAAGCCGGAGAACGTCGCCAAGGCCCAGGCCGCCTTCGCCCACCGGGCGCAGATGAACTCCCTCGCGGCGCTCGGCAAGTGGTCGCCCGAGGAAGAGCGCAAGGCCGCCTGAGCTTAAGTCACATCACCTGTAGGAAGGGCCGGCTTGCGCCGGCCCTTTTCTTATGGTCTGGCGAAAGCCGAGGACATTCCGCGTCCGTGCCCCCAATTCGCCGATTTCTTGGCAGACCGATCAGACCCATGGCCAATCCTCCGCCCGCCCCCGGCGCCCGCCTCATGCTCGTGTTCACCCTGACGCCTGCGCTCGACCCGCGCACGGTGGAGGCGGCGGTGCGCGCGGGCGATGTCGCCTGCGTGGTGCTGCGCGTGGCGCCGGGCGGTACGGCCGATGCCGCGCGGCTCGCGGAGATTGCCGGAGCGGTGCAGCGCCACGACGTGGCGGTGCTGCTCGATGGCCCGGACGGCCTCGTCGCCGCCGCTGGCCTGGATGGCGTCCACGTCGCCGCCGGGCCGGCGCTCGATGCGACCCTGCGGCTGCTCAAGCCCGCCGCCATCGTGGGAGCCGGAGGGCTGGTCACGCGCCACGAGGCCATGGTCGCGGGCGAGAGCGGCGCGGATTACGTCGCCTTCGGCTCGCTTGCGCCTGAAAGCGGGGACTTCTTTCGCGTGCTCGATCTGGTGGGCTGGTGGGCCGAACTGTTCGAGGTGCCCTGCGTGGGTGTCGCCTCCACCCTCGACGAGGTTAGCGCGCTCGCCGGAGCCGGTGCCGATTTCGTCGCGGTGTCCGAAGCGCTGCTGGCGTCGGCGGGGGGACCGGCGAAGGCGGTCGCCGCCGCGCAGGCGCGCCTCGTCGCGGGTGCGTCCGTCGCGGGTGAAGACGCGCAATGACGTGGTGTGTCCGCGCTCCGCGCCGCCGGCCGGGTGAAGCCATGCCTTTCCGCGCGGTGCTGTTCGCCGCCGCCCTGGGGTCGACGCTTGCCGCCCTGCCATCCCTCAGCTTTGCGCAGGCCACCGGCGGGGCTACCCCGTCCGGCCAGCCCGCGCCCAAGCCGGCGGCAAAGGCCAAGTCCGATCCAAAGTCCGATCCAAAGCCGGATGCGAAATCCGGAAACAAGCCGGCGAAGCCCGATCCGAAGGCGGCCCAGCGTCCCCGCGAACCGGCGCCCATGCCCTTGCTGGGGCAGCAGATCAGCTATCCAAGCCTGGATACCCCGGGCGGCACCGGCGATCTCGCTTATGGCGCCTACCAGCGCGGCTATTACATCTCCGCCTTCAACGAAGCCCTGAAACGCGCCCGCGCGGGCAACGATCCGGCCGCCATGACGCTGCTCGGCGAACTCTATTCGGAAGGCCTCGGCGTACCGTTGGATCCGAAGAAGGCCGTCGAGTGGTATCGGAAGGCGGCGGACGCCGGTTCAGTCCCGGCGCTGTTCGCTCTGGGCAACATGACGCTCGCCGGTCGGGGCGTCCCCATGGACGAGCCGGCGGCGGCGCAGCTGTTCCGGCAGGCTGCCGAAAAGGGCAGCGCGGGCGCCGCCTACAATCTCGGCCTGCTTTACCTCCAGGGGCGTAAAATTCCCAAGGAGCCGTCCGAGGCCGCGCGCTGGTTCGAGATCGCCGCCGCCAAGGATGTGGAGGATGCCCAGTACGCCCTCGGCGTGCTGCTGAAGGAAGGCAATGGTGTCGACAAGGATATCGCGGCCTCGGCTCGCATGATCGGCGCGGCGGCGAGGCTCGGCCACGTCACGGCGCAGGTGGAGTTCGCGATCATGCAGTTCAACGGCACAGGCGTGCCGAAGGACGAGGCCGCGGCGGCCGCCATGTTCCGCAAGGCGGCGCTGGCCGGCAATGCCATCGCCCAGAACCGCTATGCGCGGCTGCTCGCCGTGGGGCGGGGCGTCGCGCAGGACAAGGTGCAGGCGGCGGCCTGGCATCTCGTCGCCAAGAGCAGGGGCCTTGGCGATCCGATGCTCGACGAGGTGGTCGCGAAGCTTCCCGAGGCCGATCGCAAGAAGGCTCAGGCCCAGGCCGCCCGCTGGGAAGCCGGTCGCGCCTGAGCGGACGCCCCATGGCACCGCGTGACGATGGCTGTGGCCGTTCTGCAACGCCCACAGCCACTCTCGCTCTGCCTTCACCCCTGCACCTCCGCGCCATGATGACGCCACGTCGCGGCATCAGTGAAGGACGCGCCGGACGGGGGTTGACACCTCTCCGGCCCTTCGGGACAGCCTCTCGCCGCCGCCCGCGCCTGCCTGGCGCGCGGGACGATGCGAGCTGCCGGATCCGGAGGAGTGGTGATAACGGCCCGGAAACCATGGCGAGCGGGAATTGCCCGTACCCGCTTGTTTTCGGCCCTCGGAGCGGCCCGTCAGCCGCGCACGGAACGTTCGCTTAACCGGACGGCTTTAGAGCAGAAGCCTCCGGTGCAGCGTTTAGAAGGGAGTTACCGGATGCGTTTCCTCAGCCTTGCTCGCGGCTTCCGGTTCGCGGCTCTGTTCGGCTTCGCGCTGGCGCTTGCCGCGTGCGCCAACAATCCCAACCAGAATGCCGGCGTCGGCGGCGCGGGTGGCCCTCCCGGTTCCCCTCAGGAGTTCGTGGTCGCCGTTGGCGATCGCGTGTTCTTCGAGAGCGACCAGACCGATCTCACCCCGCAGGCGCGTGCCACCCTGGACCGTCAGGCCCAGTGGCTGCAGCAGTACAACCGCTATACCTTCACCATCGAAGGCCATGCGGACGAGCGCGGAACCCGCGAATACAACATCGCGCTGGGGGCCAAGCGCGCCCAGAGCGTGCGGGACTACCTGACGTCCCGTGGCATCGACCCGGCCCGCATGCGGACCATCTCCTACGGTAAGGAGCGGCCCGTCGCGGTGTGCAATGACATCTCGTGCTGGTCGCAGAACCGCCGCGCGGTGACGGTGCTGAACGGCGGCGGCGCCTGAGTGTCATGATCACGTCCCGAAGGCCGGCGCCCACGGGTGCCGGCCTTCGTGCGTCTGGCGCCGGCGAGCGTCCTGTGCCGCCAAGCCATTGCCGGGTCACACTTTGGACGCGATCGCCGGGGTAAAGTCCGAGTGCCCGAGCCGGTACGTTTCCGGCTGCGATCCTCACCACCAGCCTCAAGCAAAAGTCTCATGAAGATGCGCCTGCGCCCGGTCGGTGTTCTTGTTGGCACCCACGCCCTCCTCCTCGGTATCGCCTTCGCTGCGGCCCTGGGCACGGCGGCGCCGGCGGCGGCGCAGAACGATGGCAACCTCTTCGGCAACCTCTTCAAGCCGCCCCAGCCCGTGCAGGAGGCCCCGCGCGAGGATCCCGAGCTGACAGGGCGCATGGAGCGTCTGGAATCGACCTTGCGCCAGCTCACCGGCCAGGTCGAGCAGCTCCAGTATCGCAACCAGCAGCTGGAGGCGCAGGTGCGCCGGCTGGAAGAGGCCGGCGGCGGGCGCCCATCGGCGCCTCCGTCCGCAGCTCCTGCCGCGGCGCCGGGCCCAGCTCCAGCGGTGCTCCCTTCCGGCCGCCCGGCTGCTTCGCCCGCCGCGCCGACCCGTCGCTCGGATGCCTTCGATCCCAATATGGACCCCGCCGCGCCGGGCGCGCCGCAGCCGCTCGGCTCGGCCGGGAGCGCGGCGCCTCCGCCGCGCGCGGTCGAGGGGGCGCCCGTGCGCGCCTCCACGGGCCAGCAGGTCGCGGCGCTGCCATCCGCCGGCGCCACGGTGCGAGAGCTGTACGATGCCGGCCAGTCCCAGCTTCAGCGCCAGGATTATGCCGGGGCCGAGCAGACGTTCCGGCAGATCATTCAGGCCTCGCCCAACGATCGCCTGATCGCCGACGCGACTTTCATGCTCGGCGAGAGCCTGTTCCTGCGGCAGAATTATTCCGACGCAGCGGCCTCGTTCCTGGAAGTCTCCACCAAGTACCAAAATTCCGCCCGCGCACCCGAGGCGCTGCTGCGCCTGGGCCAGTCGCTCGCCGGCCTCGGCGAGAAGGAAACCGCCTGCGCCACCTTTCAGGAGGTGGATCGGAAGTATCCCCGCACCGCCTCCTCCATCCGGCAGGCCGTGGAGCGCGAGCAGAAGCGCGTCGGATGTTGAGGCATGGCCAGCGACCCCGCAGACCGTTCGCGCGGGACACCCGGATCGTTTGCCCAACCGGGTACTGCCGAAAGCCTCGCGCCCGAGCCTGGGTCCGCCATTGCGGACAGTGAGCTGGACCTGCTGTTCGCCCGCTTCTCCAGCCATGCCGCCATCCTGATCGCCGTCTCCGGCGGCCCCGATTCGACGGCTCTGATGCATCTCGCCGCGCGCTGGCGGGCCCGCTCTCCGGACCGGCCCCGGCTCTTCGCGGCGACGGTCGACCATGGCCTCAGGGAGGCCTCGGCAGGTGAGGCGGCGGAGGTGGCGCGTCTGGCCGGGGCGCTCAAGCTGCCCCATCGCATCTTGCCCTGGCAGGGCGACAAGCCGGAGCATGGATTGCAGGAAGCGGCACGCGAGGCGCGCTATGGCCTGCTTGCCGCCGAGGCGCGGCGGGTGGGCGCCTCCGCACTCACCCTGGCCCATACCCGCGACGACCAGGCTGAAACGGTGCTGTTCCGCATGGCGCGCGGCTCCGGCCTCACCGGCCTCGCTGGGATGAGCGCCGAGACGACCCGTGGCGGGCTCGTGCTGCTGCGGCCGTTCCTCGACCTGCCCAAGGCGCGTCTTCTGGCGACGCTCGAGGCGGCCGGGCTCGCCTACGCCAGCGATCCGTCCAACTTCGACGCCCGATTTGCCCGTCCGCGCCTGCGGGCGCTTGCGCCCGCGCTGGCGCGCGAGGGGCTCGATGCGCGCCGGCTCAGCCGCCTGGCCCATCGGCTCGCCCGCGCGGACGCGGCGCTTGAGGCTGCCACGGATCGGGCGGAGGCGGAGCTCGTTACCGTCCAGAAATCTGGCCGCGCGATCGGTGGTTCCGCTTTCGCGGCCTTGCCCGAGGAAATCGCACTGCGGCTCCTTGGCCGATCCGTCGGCGCGCAGGGCAGGGAGGGACCGGTGGAGCTCGCCAAGCTCGAGCTTCTGCTGGATTCCGTGCTGGCTGCGCTGGCGCTTGCGCCTGCACCATTTCGCCGCACCCTTGCGGGCGCCAGCGTGACCGTCCGGAAGGGCCAGCTGCTCGTATCCACCGCACCTCCCCGGCGCCTTGCCGCAAGGATCGCGACGAATTCAAGTGCGGAAAAGGCTCCCGTCCTTGGCAAGACGGGACCTCGCACCTAAATTAGCCGCTGGACGGTGCGGGAGGTTCCACCGGCAGCAGCGCGGTGCGGAGGTTTTCCTTCCGTATGGTGAGGCGTCGAAGCAGGGCCGCCCTTCTGTCCCCACGAGGGTTCAATGAACGCCAATTTACGCAATTTCGCCCTTTGGGTGATCATCGTCCTGCTGCTCCTGGCCCTGTTCTCGCTGTTCAACAGCCCGGGCCAGCGGACCAACGCGAACGAAATCTCCTTCTCGCAGCTCCTGAACGACGTGGACGCCGGGAAGGTGCGCGAGGTCGTGATCGAGGGGCCGAACATCACCGGCACCTATTCCGACCGCTCCGGCTCGTTCCAGACCTACGCGCCGAACGACCCCTCGCTCGTGCAGCGCCTGTACGGGAAGGGTGTTCAGATCACCGCGCGCGCGCCGTCCGACAACGTGCCTTGGTTTGTGAGCCTGCTGCTCTCGTGGCTGCCGTTCCTCGCGCTGATCGGTGTCTGGATCTTCCTGTCGCGCCAGATGCAGGGTGCTGGCGGCAAGGCCATGGGCTTCGGCAAGAGCCGCGCCAAGCTTCTCACCGAAGCGCACGGCCGCGTGACCTTCGACGACGTGGCCGGCATCGATGAGGCGAAGAGCGACCTGACCGAGATCGTGGAATTCCTGCGCGACCCGCAGAAGTTCCAGCGCCTCGGAGGCCGCATCCCGCGCGGTGTGCTTCTCGTCGGCCCGCCCGGCACCGGCAAGACGCTGCTCGCCCGCGCCATCGCGGGTGAGGCCAACGTCCCCTTCTTCACCATCTCGGGCTCCGACTTCGTCGAGATGTTTGTGGGCGTCGGCGCGAGCCGCGTGCGCGACATGTTCGAGCAGGCCAAGAAGAATGCGCCGTGCATCATCTTCATCGACGAGATCGACGCGGTGGGTCGCCACCGCGGCGCCGGCCTTGGCGGCGGCAATGACGAGCGCGAGCAGACCCTCAACCAGCTGCTGGTGGAGATGGACGGCTTCGAGGCGAACGAGGGCATCATCCTCATTGCCGCGACCAACCGTCCGGACGTGCTCGACCCCGCGCTGCTGCGTCCGGGCCGCTTTGACCGTCAGGTCATCGTCCCAAATCCGGACGTGGTCGGCCGCGAGCAAATCCTGAAGGTCCATGCCCGCAAGATTCCCGTCGCCCCCGACGTGAACCTGAAGACCATCGCCCGCGGCACCCCCGGCTTCTCCGGCGCGGACCTCGCCAACCTTTGCAACGAGGCGGCGCTGATGGCGGCCCGGCGTAACAAGCGCATGGTCACCATGTCCGAGTTCGAGGACGCCAAGGACAAGGTGATGATGGGCGCCGAGCGTCGCTCCCTCGTGATGACCGAGGAAGAGAAGATGCTCACCGCCTATCACGAGGGCGGGCACGCCATCGTGGCGCTGAACGTCCCGGCCACCGATCCGGTCCACAAGGCCACCATCATCCCGCGCGGCCGCGCGCTCGGCATGGTCATGCAGCTTCCGGAGCGCGACAAGCTCTCCATGAGCTATGAGCAGATGACCTCGCGCCTCGCGATCATGATGGGCGGCCGTGTCGCGGAAGAGCTGGTGTTCGGCCACGAGAAGGTGACGTCCGGCGCCGCCTCCGACATCGAGCAGGCGACCCGGCTCGCCAAGATGATGGTGACGCGCTGGGGCTTCTCCGACCTGCTCGGTCAGGTGGCTTATGGCGAGAACAACGAGGACGTGTTCCTCGGCATGTCGATGCAGCGCCACCAGAACGTGTCCGAGGCCACCGCCCAGACCATCGACAAAGAGGTCCGGCGGCTGGTGGATGAGGGCTATTCCGAGGCCAAGCGGATCCTGACCGAGAAGTACGATGACCTCGAGACCCTCGCGCGCGGCCTGCTCGAATACGAGACGCTGTCGGGCGAGGAGATCGTGGACCTCCTCGACGGCAAGACGCCGAACCGGGAGAGCGTGATCGAGCCCTCCAACCCGCGCGGCTCGGCCATTCCCACCACCAAGCGTCCCCGTCCGGGCGGTGCCGGCGGCTCTGTCGAGCCCCAGCCCCAGGCCTGACATCGGACCACCCTAGGAAAACGCCCGCGCAAGCGGGCGTTTTTCGTTGTGGCGGGTGTCAGGGCCGGGCGCCCGGCGGGCGCCTGATTGTGGCGCGCGCGGCGAGGGGATGACGGGCGTTAACGCCATCGACAGCTTGGTCCGTGCAGGGCATAGCCTCTCACATGTCCCTTCTCGCCCGCACCTCTCTCGTCTCGGCGGCAACCCTTGTGTCCCGTGTCCTGGGTTTCGCGCGGGACGCGGCCACGGCCGCCGTGCTGGGCGTGGGACCGGTGGCGGATGCGCTCGCGGCGGCCATGGCGCTGCCCCTGCTGGCGCGCCGGCTTCTGGCGGAGGGGGCCTTCAATCTCGCCTTCATTCCAGCCCTTGCGCGGGCGGGCGACGATGAGGCCTCACCCCGGCGGCTCGCCGGCGCGACCCTCCTCCTGCTCTGCGGTCTCCTCCTGGTCCTTGCCGCTGCGGCCGCGCTCTTCATGCCGCAGCTGATCGGCCTTATGGCGCCGGGCTTCGAAGCGGGCGGACAGCGGGCGGATGTCGCCATTCTCTGCGGCCGGGTGGTGGTGCTCTATGTTCCGCTGGCTGGGCTGGCAGCAATCTATGGGGGCATCGCCAATGCTACCCACCGGGTGCTGCTGCCGGCGCTGGCGCCGGCTGCGGCCAATGTCACCGTGCTGTGCGTCATCGCTGTCCTCCTCGCCAGAGGGCTGATGGAAAGCGACACGGCCGCCTTCGCCATTGTCGTCGCCCAGGTGGGCGCCGGCGCCGCCCAACTCGTTCTGATGCGACTGGCCGCCCGCGGGTGCCCAGCGCTGCCGCTGTTCCGCATTCTGACGGTGCAGGATTTCCGGGGGGCTTTCGGCGTGCTGCGTGCGGCCTCGCCCGCGCTGCTGTTCGCGGGGCTGAGCCAGTTGCGCTTCATCGTGGTGGTCGCGGCGATCTCGGCCAGTCCCGGCGCCGTGGCGGCGCTGAACTATGCCCAGCGGCTGCTCGATCTGCCCCTCGGCCTTGTCGGTGCCAGCGCCGGGGCCGTGCTGGTCCCCGCACTGCTGCGTCGGGGGAGGGCCGAGGCGGCGGACGACGCGGGACGTGCCGTGCTGGCGGCGCTCGCCTTCGCTCTGCCTGCGGCGGTGGGGCTTGCTGTCCTCGCCCACCCCATCGTCGTGACGCTGTTTCAGCGCGGCAGCTTCGATGCCGAGGACGCCCGCCTCACCGGGGCGCTACTCGCCGTGCTTGCCGCCTCGCTGCCGGCGCAGGGGCTGGAGCGCATTCTCTCTGCCGCCGCCTCCACCTCGGGTCTCGTCACGGCTGCCGAGCGAATCGCGCTCGCCTCCCTGCTGCTCTGCATGGCGGCGGCGGCCGTGCTCGCTTGGGCCCTGGGGCCCTTGGCTGCGGCGGGCGCCGTGGCGCTGTCATCGCTGGCTTCGATCCTCGCGCTCGGCGGTACGCTCGTGCGGCGAGGTGCGCTGACGTTTTCCGCGCCGGTGCTGCTTTCCGCCGCCGGGCTCGCGGCCGCGAGCCTTGCCATGGGCGTAGGGGTTCATGCGTTCGCTTCGGCCTGGCCGCCGGCGCAGGGGACGCTTGCCGGCATCGTGCGGCTGACGGGGCTGGTCTGCTGCGGAGCCGTCATCTATGGCGCGGGCGCGCTTGGCGTGAAGGTCGCGGTTTCAAGGGCCTGGCCACGCGGCACCTGAGCCGGCAGGGGCGGCGCGGCCGTGCCCTTGCGCCGTGTCGCACCAGGTGGCATGACGCGCCACATTCATTTTCGCGGGCCTTTGCCCGCATTCAGGTCGAGCGGAGCGCCGCTCATTGGGGAGTTCGCCATGGCGGCGGTCGCAGAACGCGTATTTTCCGGCGTGCAGCCCACGGGCAACCTGCATCTCGGCAATTATCTCGGCGCCATCAAGCGCTTCGTGGAGCTGCAGAAGAGCCACGAGTGCATCTATTGCGTGGTCGACCTGCACGCCATCACCGTCTGGCAGGACCCCGAGGAGCTGAAGCGTCATACCCGCGAGGTCACCGCGGCCTTCATCGCCTGCGGTATCGATCCCGAGGCCCATATCGTGTTCAACCAGAGCCAGGTCTCGGGTCACGCCGAGCTGGCCTGGGTGTTTAACTGTGTCGCCCGCATGGGCTGGCTCAACCGCATGACCCAGTTCAAGGAGAAGGCGGGCAAGGACCGCGAGAACGCCTCCGTGGGCCTGTTCGCCTATCCGACCTTGATGGCTGCCGACATCCTGCTCTATCGCGCTACCCATGTGCCGGTGGGCGATGACCAGAAGCAGCATCTGGAGCTGACCCGTGATATCGCCCAGAAGTTCAACACGGACTTCGCCCCCTCCATCGCCGCCAACGGCCATGGCGAAGGCTATTTCCCCATCACCGAGCCACTTATCGCCGGGCCGGCGACGCGGGTGATGAGCCTGCGCGACGGCTCCAAGAAGATGTCGAAGTCGGAGCCCTCGGACTTCTCCCGCATCAACCTCACCGACGACGCCGACGCCATCGCCGGCAAGGTGCGCCGGGCCAAGACCGATCCCGAGCCGCTGCCCTCCGAGGAGGAGGGGCTCAAGGGCCGTCCGGAGGCCGATAATCTTGTCGGCATCTTCGCGGCCCTCTCCGACACCACCAAGGCGCAGGTGCTGGTGGAGTACGGCAACGCGCAGTTCTCCGCGTTCAAGGCGGCGCTGGTGGATCTCGCTGTTGCGAAGCTCGGTCCCATCGGGGCCGAGATGCAGCGCCTGATGGCCGACCCCGCTGCCATCGACGCCATTCTGATCGATGGCGCCGACCGCGCGCGGGTGATCGCGGACCAGACCATCCGCGACGTGAAGGACATCGTAGGGATGGTGCGCTGACGGGGACTGCCGGCGCGGCCTTGCCCGCGCCGGATGCGGCGCCTAAGTGTGGGGCATGTCGCCCGCCGCAGAGGAGGCCGTGATGCCGCAGATGAACGCCACGGTTGATCCGGAAGAGGTCTCCCGCTTCGATGCGCTCGGGGCCCAGTGGTGGGACGTGAAGGGCAAGATGGCGCCGCTGCACGCCATGAACCCCGCCCGCCTCGCTTTCCTGCGCGACACGCTGGTGCGCCATTTCTCCCGCGACGCCCGCTCGCTTCGCCCGCTGAAGGGCCTCTCCCTCCTCGACATCGGCTGCGGCGGCGGGCTCCTGAGCGAGCCGCTCTCCCGCATGGGCGCGGACGTGACCGGCATCGATCCCGCGCCGGGCAATGTGGACATCGCCCGGGCCCATGCTGCCCAGTCGGGTCTAACGGTGGCCTACGAGGCGGAGACGGCCGAGGTACTGGTCGAACGCGGCGTGCGCTTTGATGTGGTGGTGGCCTTGGAGGTGGTCGAGCACGTGGCCGATGTGGGCCTGTTCGTGCGCACCGCCGGGCGTCTGGTGGCGGAGGGCGGCGTGCTAGTGCTCTCCACCCTCAACCGCACGCCGAAGAGCTTCGCGCTTGCCATCGTCGGCGCCGAATATGTCCTGCGCTGGCTGCCCCCCGGCACCCATCGCTGGGAAAAGTTCGTGACGCCGGAGGAACTGGAAGCGACGCTCGCCGCAGCCGGATTCGCTGCGCGGGAGAAGGTGGGCCTCGCCTACGAGCCCTTCTCCGGCGACTTCCGCCTGACGGAAGACCTGTCGGTCAACTATTTCATGGTGGCCGAGCGCGAGGCCTGAGCCTCAGTTCCGATCTTCCGGCAGCACGGGCAGGGGAAACACCTCCACTTCGTCCTCGTGCAGCGCCTTGACCTCGTCCACCGTCGCCTCGCCGCGGATGGGCCGGTGCTCGATCTCGCCGTCATGCATCTTGCGGGCGAGGTCGGCGAAGTTGTCGCCCACATAATCGGAGTTGGCGACGATGTGGTCGCGCAACTGGCGCATGAGTGTGCGCAGTTCGCCGTCGGGCCGGGTCATCATCGGCACGGGTGTGGCCTCCACCGCAGGCACTCCGAGCGGTGCGCCAGCCGATGCGCTCCCGGACTCGGGCGGAGGCTCCTGAGCCGGCCCTCCCTTGTCCGTGCGCGCGACGGAGGGCGCCATCACGGCCTTGTCCACCTGCGCCGAATTGCAGGTGGGACAGGTGACGAGGCCGCGGCCCCTCTGGGTGTCGTAGCTGGCGGATGACGGAAACCAGCTTTCGAACTCGTGTCCGTCGTCGCACTTGAGGGTGTAGCGGATCATGAGGAGGCACGCACCACGTGGAGGTGGCCGATCTGTCCCGGCTCCGCGATCTCGAACCGGCGGCCATTGGCGAGGGACGGCACGCGCGCCCGTGCCGCGGCGACTTCCGCCATGTCTATCTCAGCGAGGATAACGCCCGGATCGGTACCGCCTTCGGCGATGACACGGCCCCAGGGGTCCACGACCAGCGAATGGCCGTAGGTGTCGCGACCATTCTCGTGCCGTCCGCCTTGGGCGGCGGCGAGGACATAGGCGCCGTTCTCGATGGCGCGGGCGCGCAGCAGCACGTGCCAGTGGGCCTCGCCGGTCGGCCGGGTGAAGGCCGAGGGCACGGTGAGCACCTTGGCTCCGCCTTCCGCGAGCGCCCGGTAGAGCGAGGGGAAGCGCAAATCGTAGCAGATGGTCATGCCAAGGCGGATGTCGTCCACGTCGGTCAGGATGGCGCGCTCGCCGGGCCGGTAGGCGCTCGACTCGCGATAGCTTTCGCCATTTCCGAGGTCCACGTCGAACATGTGGATCTTGTCGTAGCGGGCGCTGATCTCGCCGTGCGGATCGATCACGAAGCCGCGGTTCACGGCCTTCGCGTCGGAGACCTTGAGCGCAAGCGAACCGATATGCAGGGTGATGCCCAGTTCGCGCGTCAGCTGCCGCAGGGAGGCGAGGGTGGCGTCGTCGCCTTCTTCCTGCAGCTTCTCGAACAGGACCTTGCGGTCCAGCTCCATGATGTTGGTGACTTCGGGTGTCTGGACGTATTGCGCGCCATCGCGCGCCGCCTCGCGAATGAGGGCGGCGGCGGCATCGAGGTTCGCCGCCGGCTCGCGCCCGCTGCGCAACTGGACGAGCCCAACGCGGAGCGTCGAGCCCATGCGCGCGTCAGACGCGGAATTGGCCGGAGTCGGTTCCGAGGGGGTCATGGGGCTTGCTCTTTCGCTGCCGCCGGAGCCGGGATCGCCGTGTCGCACCCGGCACGGCGCGACATCAGACAGATAGGCTCTTCCCAGCGAGAATGCACGGGGCCGCCGTCGGGCTGCCCCGGGCAATGTTTCCCGGGACGGCCATCAGGCCGCCAGTGCGTCCAGTCGGCCGGCCTCTTCAAGGGCATAGAGATCGTCGCAGCCGCCCACATGGGTCTCGCCGATGAAAATCTGCGGCACGGACGTGCGGCCATTGGCGCGCCGGATCATCTCCTGCTGGCCCTCGGCGTCGGTGGTGACGTCGAGCTCGGTGAAGGTCAAGCCTTTGCGCCGCAGCAATTCCTTGGCGGAATGGCAGTAGGGGCACCAGCTCTTGGTATAGATTTCGATGGGTTTCATCATGTCACAACAGGTAGGACGGCCAGGGGGCGTGCCGTCACGAAAGCGTCGCATCATAAGGGGTCAGCCGAATTCGACAACCCGCGCAAACGTGAGCGCGTCAACGCCTGCCGCGCCCGCCCGCCGCAGCGCAAGGGCGCAGACATCCAGCGTCGCCCCCGTCGTGTAGACATCGTCCACCAGCAGCACCCGCCGGCCCTCGATCCGGTGGGTGGCGCTCTGCTGCACCGCGAAGGCGCCGGCGACATTGGCACGCCGCGCGGCGCGGCCCAGCGCGGTCTGCGAGGGGGTGCGGCGTCGGCGAACCAGCGCGGTCGAATCCACCCTGAGGCCGGTTGCCGCCCCGATGTGCCGCGCGAGCAGTGCTGCCTGGTTGAACTTGCGCCGCCACAGCCTGAGCGGATGGAGCGGCACCGGCACGATGATCTCGGCCGTTGCCGTGAGATCGGTTCCAGCCTGCAGCATCAGCCGGGCCAAGGGGGCGGCGAGGTCGAGGCGGTCGGCATATTTCAGCTTGTGGACGAGGCCACGGGCCACGTCGTCGAAGGTCACCGCCGCCCGTGCGTGATCATAGGCCGGCGGATCGGCGAGCGCCTCGGCGGAAACCCAACCGTCGCCGAACACGCGGTCGGGATCGTGGCTGAACGGCGCGCCCGTCCGCTCGCAATAGGGCCGGCTGATAAAGGAGAGGCTGCCCCAGCACGGGCCGCACAATCCGCCCGCCGCCCCCGTGATGCTGCCGCAGGCGATGCAGGTGGGCGGCAAAGCGAGGCCAAGCAGAGCTGAACCGAGGCCGCGCGCAGCGACGCCCGCCCGCCCGATCTGCTCCGAAATGCCCACCGCTAAAAGTCCCATGACCGCCCTCGGATCGATTTTCCGTCCGCGGGCGGTGCCTGTAAAGCCGGGCTGTTTCAGCGCGGCGTGAAGGTCCGCAGCAGCAGCGCGTTTGCGATGACGCTGACCGAGGAGAGCGCCATGGCCGCCGCCGCCACCATGGGCGACAGGAGCAGGCCGAGGCTGGGATAGAGCACGCCGGCCGCAATGGGCACGCCGGCCGCATTGTAGAGGAAGGCGAACAGCAGGTTGCGCCGGATGTTGGCCATGGTGGCGCGGGACAGGGCGCGGGCATGGGAGATGCCGGCGAGGTCGCCCTTGAGCAGGGTGATGCCCGCGCTTTCCATGGCGATGTCCGTGCCCGTCCCCATGGCGATGCCTACGTCCGCCACCGCGAGGGCCGGGGCATCGTTCACGCCGTCGCCGGCCATGGCAACCACATGGCCTTCCTTGCGCAGCCGTTCCACCACCTCCGCCTTGCGGGCGGGCAGAACCTCCGCCTCCACCTCGGTGATGCCGAGACGTTTGGCGACGGCGAGTGCCGTGGTGCGGTTGTCGCCGGTGAGCATGACGACGCGCACGCCGTCCCGCTGGAGTCGCTTCAGCGCCGCCTCGGTTGTGTCCTTCACCGGATCGGCGATGGCGACAAGGCCCGCGGCCTTGCCGTCGATGGCGACGAACACCGCCGTTGCCCCCTCGCGGCGGAAGCTCTCGGCCATGGCGGTCTGATGGTCGGTGTGAACGCCGATCTCACTCATGAAGGCGGCATGGCCCACGGCAACCTTATGGCCTTCCACCTGTCCGAGGATGCCCTTGCCCGCCGGGCTCTCGACAGCGGACGGCTCGGAGGTGACAAGCTCACGCGCCGCCGACTCGTGGACAATGGCGGCGCCGAGCGGGTGCTCGCTCGCCCGCTCCAGCGCGGCGGCGAGGCGCAACACCTCGTCCTCGCTGCGACCGTTGAACGCCCGCACGGCAGTCACCTTGGGCTTGCCGACGGTGAGGGTGCCGGTCTTGTCGACCACCGCTACGTCGACCTTTTCCATGCGCTCCAGCGCTTCGGCGTTGCGCACCAGCACGCCGAGCTGGGCGCCGCGGCCGACGCCGACCATCACTGACATGGGGGTGGCGAGGCCGAGGGCGCAGGGGCAGGCGATGATGAGCACGCTCACTGCCGCCATCAGTGCGAACGTGAGGCGCGGCTCGGGTCCGACCGCCATCCACACGGCGAAGGCGACGACCGCGGCGGCAAACACCAGCGGCACGAACCAGCCGGAGACCTGATCCGCCAGCCGCTGGATCGGCGCGCGCGAGCGCTGGGCCTGCGCGACCATCTGCACGATCTGGGAGAGGAGGGTGTCCCGGCCCACTTTCTCCGCCTTCATCGTGAAGACGCCGGAGGCGTTGACCGTGCCGCCGATGACCTTCTCGCCGGCCTCTCGGCTAACGGGCAGGGATTCGCCGGTGACGAGGCTTTCGTCAACCACCGCGCGGCCATCCGCCACCGTGCCGTCCACCGGCACCTTTTCGCCGGGGCGCACCCGCAGGACATCGCCGGGGGCGACGAGGCCGAGATCGATGGTCTCGTCCGTGCCGTCGGGACGGATGCGCAAGGCGGTCTTGGGGGCGAGGGAAAGCAGGGCCTTGATCGCGCTCGATGTCTGGTCGCGCGCTCGCAGCTCCAACACCTGCCCGAGCGCAACCAGCACCGTGATGACCGCCGCAGCCTCGAAATAGACCGGCACCCCGCCGCCATGGGCGTGGAAATCGTGCGGGAACAGGCCGGGCGCGAAGGTGCCCACCAGCGAATAGAGATAGGCCACCCCCGTGCCCATGGCGATGAGGGTGAACATGTTGAGATGCCGCGTCTTCAGCGACAGCCAGCCGCGCTGGAGGAAGGGCCAGCCCACCCAAAGCACCACGGGCGTCGCGAGGGCGAACTGCACATAGTTCGAGATCTGCTGCGGCAGCAGCGCCCAGCCGAAGAGGTGGCTGCCCATCTCCAGCACGAAAACGGGAAGGGTCAGAGCGAGGCCGATCCAGAAGCGGCGGGTCATGTCCACCAGCTCGTGGTTCGGCCCCTCGTCGAGGGTGACGACCTCGGGCTCCAGCGCCATGCCACAGATGGGGCAGATGCCAGGGCCGATCTGTCGGATCTCCGGGTCCATGGGGCAGGTGTAGATGGTGCCGGCGGGCACCTCGGCGGGCGGCGGCGGCGCTGTTCCGCCCACGTAGCGCGCCGGGTCGGCCTTGAACTTGGTTTCGCAGGAGGAGGAGCAGAAGAAATAGGGCTTCTTCTCGTGCCGAGCCGAGTACTTGGCGGTGCCGGGGGACACCATCATCCCGCACACCGGGTCCTTCACCGGCGCCAGATAAGTCTCGGGCGCCGTCTCGAACTTGGTCTTGCAGCCGTTGCCGCAAAAGAAATAGGTGCGCCCCTCATGCTCCGTGGAGGGCTTGCCGGCGGCCGGATCGGTCTTCACGTCCATGCCGCAGACCGGATCCTTCACCGTCTCGGGCAAGGCCGGCTTGGCGGCCACCGACAGGTCGAGCGGGGGTGGAGCCTTGCCGCCGCAGCAATCGCCGCCGTGGGAGGAATGATCGTGCGATGAATGATCCTGTGCCATGGCGGCTCCGCAAATCCGGCTGCCAGCGTTAGGCCGCATCAGGGCAGGTGGCCTTGCGCTGGCTCATGTTCAAGGCACCAATAAACCCCCTGGGGGTATCTCTCTTGTCCAATATACCCGTGGGGGGTATAAGGCAAGCCATGCGCAGCCCGACCAAAGAACAAGTCCAGAAGCGCCTGAGCCGCATCGAGGGCCAGGTGCGCGGCCTCTCCCGCATGGTGGAGGAGGATCGCTACTGCATCGACATCATCACCCAGCTCTCCGCCGTCCGCGCCGCCTTGCGGCGGGTGGAGGAAGAGGTGCTGAAGGATCATGTGGGCCATTGCGTCGAGCACGCCATCCGCTCCGGCGACGCGGAGGATCAGCGCCGCAAGGTGGCCGAGCTGATGGAGGTGATCGTCCGCAGCGAGCGGTGAGGGGCGGCGTTTATGCCCGCTCGATGAAGGTCAGCTCGCTCTCGTCATAGGCGCGCCGCTCGATCTCGCGGAAGCCATCCGGCGTTACGAACAGGCCTGTACGTTCTTCGACGATCAGCAGGGCATCCGCCGTCAGCCAGCCGCCCTCGACCGCCGCCACGATTGCTTGCTCTGCGAGGCCTTTGCCGTAGGGAGGGTCGCAGAATACGAGGCCATAGGGCTCGCCCGGTCCCATGTCGCCGAGCCGTGTGGCGTCCCTGCGGAACACTTTGGTGACGCCGGTGAGGCCCAACGCCTCCACATTGTCGCGGATGAGCCCGCGCGCTTCCGCCGCTTCCTCCACGAACAGCGCAAAACGCGCACCGCGCGACACGGCCTCGATGCCGAGCGCACCCGTGCCGGCGAACAGGTCAAGCACCCGTCCACCCTCGCACGGGTCGCCATAGGCGTGGGCGAGCATGTTGAACAGGCTCTCGCGCAGCCGGTCGGAGGTGGGGCGCGTGAGGCTGGAGGACGGGCCTTTCAGAGCCCGTCCCTTGAGACGGCCACCCACGATGCGCATGGGTCAGGCGTCCTTGTCAGCGCTTGCCGCGCGGACCACCCGGCTTGCCGGGGCCCGAGCGCCCCGCGCCGGGCTTGCCGCCGGAAGGACGGCCGCCGGGCTTGCCGCCTCCCTTCGCACCGAAGCCGCCGGGCTTTCCGCCCGGGCGGCCGACAGGCTTGCCGCCGCCGGGCCGATCCTCGTACGAACGGGTGCGGCCAGCCGGCTTGTCGCCATAGCTGCGCTCACGCGGCGGCCGGTCGCCCAAGTCGCCTCGTCCTTCCGGCCGGGGCCGGGCGCGGTTGGGCCGATCGCCCTCGGCCTTGTCTCCGCCGAAGCTGCGTGGGCGTGCAGGCTTGTCGCCATAGTCGCCGCGACCTTCCGGCCTGGGCCGGGCGTGGGCGGGGCGATCGCCCTCCGCCCTCTCGCCTCCGAAGCTGCGACCGCGGGCGGGCTTGTCACCGAAGTCGCCACCACGACCCTCGGGGCGCGGGCGGCGGGTCGGACGGTCGCCCTCGGGCCGGTCGCCGCCGAAGCTGCGGCTGCGGGTCGGCCGGTCTCCGAAATCACCGCCTCGCCCTTCCGGACGCGAGCGGAACGGGCGGTCGCCTTGCGGGCGTTCGCCCTCGCGGCGGGGGCCGGAGCGCTTCACGCCGCCGTCATCCTCATAACGGCGGGGCCGCTCGTCGCCGCCGGAGCGGGTGGGACGGCGGCGGAAATCTTCCTTCTCCTCACGCGGCCCGCGCCCGCGCGGCGCGTCATCGCGGAAGGAGGGACGGCCGGCGCGGCGCGGACGATCCCCTGCGCCCTCCTCGCGGCTCTTCCGGAAGGGACGGCCCTCGCCGTCGCCAGAGGCGGAACGGCCCGACGGACGGGCACTGCGCGGCGCATCGTCCTTCGGCGCCCGCACGCGCTCCACCTTGACCGCGCGGCCCTTGCGGTCGGCGACGGTGCCCACGCGTTCGGTGCCGTGCTCCTCGCTGGCGCGACGGCGCACACGCGGCGCGGCGGGGCGAATGACATCCTCCACCGGCGCGTCGAAGTCCTCACGCTCCCGGCTGGCGCGCCGTGCCGGGACCTTCAGACCACCGGCCTTGTCGGCCGCGGCCTGCTTGCGTCCGGCAGGGCGGTAGGCCGGCCGAACCGGGACGTCCTCAATCTCACGCTCCACCAGCGGGCCGGCGAAGTCCGCTCCCGCGGCGGCGGCGAGGTCGGCGCCGATCTGGTCGCGCAGCACGCGGGTGCGCACCTCTTCGACGCTGCCTTCGGGAATCTCGCCCAGTTGGAAGGGCCCGTAGGACACGCGGATCAGCCGGTTCACCGCGAGGCCGAGCGCGCCCAGCACATTGCGGATCTCACGGTTCTTGCCTTCGCGCAGGGACACGGTGATCCAGGCATTGGCGCCCTGCACGCGGTCGAGCTCGGCCTCGATGGGGCCGTACTCCACGCCGTCGACGGTGATGCCCTTCAGCAGCGTGTCGAGCTTGGCCTGGTCGATCTCGCCGTTGGCACGCACGCGGTAGCGGCGCAGCCAGCCGGTCTCCGGCAACTCCAAAACGCGGGCGAGGCCACCGTCATTGGTGAGCAGCAGCAGGCCCTCGGAATTGAGGTCGAGCCGGCCCACGCTGACGAGGCGCGGCAGGCCCTTGGGCAGGATTTCGAACAGCGTCGTGCGGCCTTCCGGGTCGCGGTTGGTGGTCACGACGCCTTTGGGCTTGTGGTAAAGGAAGAGGCGGGTGCGCTCGCGCTCGGGCAGCGGCTCCCCGTCGACGGTGATGGCGTCTGCAGGCGTGACGGTGACGGCGGGGCTGGTGAGCACCTCGCCGTTCACGGCCACGCGGCCGGCCTCGATCCATTCCTCGATCTCGCGGCGCGAGCCGAGGCCGACGCGGGCGACGACCTTGGCGACGCGCTCGGCCTCCTTCTGGGGGGCGGCGGGAAGTTCGCGCTTCTGGCGCGGAACGCGGTTCTTGTCCTTGCGGGGCGGTGATGTGCGCGGCATGAGGGGGAGTTAGCACAGCGCAGGCTGCGCGGCGAGCGGCGATGAGTCGGGCGAGATCGGGGGCGGCAGGCACCATGTCGGGAACCTTCATGCAGATGGCGCTCAACGAGGCGCGCGCGGCGGCCGAGCGGGGCGAGGTCCCGGTGGGCGCGGTGCTGGTGCGCGGATCGGAGGTCGTCGCCCGCGATGGCAACCGCACGCGCGAACTGAACGACCCCACCGCCCATGCGGAGATGCTGGTGGTCCGTGCCGCCGGTGCGCTGCTGAAGTCCGAGCGGCTGATGAATTGCGATCTCTACGTGACGCTGGAGCCCTGCGCCATGTGCGCGGCGGCGCTCTCCTTCGCGCGGATACGTCGGCTCTACTTCGGCGCGCCGGACCCGAAGGGCGGCGCCGTGGAGCACGGCCCGCGCTTCTTCTCCCAGCCGACGTGTCACCACACGCCGGAAGTCTATGGCGGAATTGCCGAGCGGCAGGCCGCGGAAGTCCTGCGCGCCTTCTTCCA
>JAEZMT010000327.1 GCA_023442085.1 Pseudomonadota bacterium
CCTATCTTCCCGAGCGGGTTCTCAGCAACGCCGATCTTGCGGCGCGCATGGACACGTCCGACGAGTGGATCGTGCAGCGCACCGGCATCCGCCAGCGGCATATCGCTGCGGAAGGCGAGTTCACCTCTCATCTCGCCATCAAGGCGGCCCAGCGTGCCCTCGATGCGTCCGGCCTCACCGCCGCCGACATCGATCTCATCGTCCTCGGCACCGCGACGCCGGACCAGACCTTCCCCGCCCCCTCCGTGACGGTGCAGGCCGAGCTTGGCATCACCCGCGGCGCGGCGTTTGACGTGCAGGCGGTGTGCTCCGGCTTCGTGTTCGCGCTCGCCACCGCCGACGCCTATCTGAAGACCGGCGCGTTCAAGCGGGCGCTGGTGATCGGTGCCGAGACCTTTTCGCGCATCCTCGATTGGGAAGACCGCGGCACCTGCGTGCTGTTCGGCGATGGTGCCGGGGCGCTGGTGCTGGAAGCCGTCGACGCCACGGCAGCCGGCAACTCCGGTCTCCTGACCTCTCACCTGCGCTCGGACGGCCGCCATCGCGCGAAGCTGTATGTGGACGGCGGACCGTCCACCACGGGCACCGCCGGCCATCTGCGCATGGAAGGCAAGGAGGTGTTCAAGCACGCGGTGGGCATGATCACCGACGTGATCGAGGATGCCTTCGCAGCCACTGGCGAGAGCGCGGCCAGCATCGACTGGTTCGTTCCCCATCAGGCCAATCGTCGCATCATCGACGCCAGCGCACAGAAGCTGGGCATTGCGCCGGAGAAGGTGGTGACCACCGTGGACCTGCACGGCAACACCTCCGCCGCGTCCATCCCCCTGGCACTCGATGTCGCAGTGCGGGATGGCCGGATCACCAAAGGTCATTTGGTATTGCTTGAGGCAATGGGCGGCGGATTCACCTGGGGGTCTGCACTGATCCGCTGGTAGGCCACATAAAGCGTTGACCTTGTTCGGCCGGCGCGGCTAGTTTGCCGGACGCCGTTGCCCACAGGCGCTGGGGCTCGTGGACGTTCGGCGGCGTATCCGTCACATTCGTGCAGCCTCAACTGTTAAGAATTGCTGCATTTGCAAGGCTAGGCGGTCGCAGGGCGTTGGCGGCCGGTCCGAGCGCGCTTTCAGGGGTCGGGGAGACATATGGCTGGTCGGACCGTAACGCGGGCGGATCTGTGTGAGGCCGTCTATCAGCAGGTGGGACTCTCTCGCACCGAGTCTGCCCAACTCGTCGAGATGGTTCTGAAGGAGATCGCAGACTGCCTCGCCCGTGGCGAGACGGTGAAGCTGTCTTCGTTCGGCTCCTTCGTCGTTCGCGACAAGGGCGAGCGCATCGGGCGCAATCCCAAGACCGGGCAGGAAGTGCCGATCGAGCCGCGCCGGGTCATGGTGTTCAAGCCCTCCAGCATCCTCAAGCACCGCATCAACGGCACCGAGCCGGACGGAACCGACGAGGACTGATCCTCGAGGCACGCCCCGCGGACAGGATTTCGTAACCGACCGCGCGAACAACCGGGGACAAGCCCTTGTGGCGGCTTGCCCGCCTTTCCGCACGCGCCAATCGCTCCTATGATTCCTCGACGGGCTCTGGGCGATTCGGTCGAACGAGGCGGGAGACAAGGTGGGCGACGCGCGCGAGACGGAGAAAGCTCCGGACGCCTTCCGGACCATCAGCGAGGTCGCGGACGAGCTTGAGCTCCCGCAGCACGTCCTGCGCTTCTGGGAAAGCCGCTTCACCCAGATCAAGCCGGTGAAGCGCGCCGGCGGCCGGCGCTTCTACCGTCCGGAGGACGTGGACCTCCTGCGCGGCATCCGCCACCTGCTCTACACCGACGGCTTCACCATCAAGGGCGCCCAGCGGGTGCTGAAGGACCAGGGCGTCCGCTACGTCCAGGATCTCGGCATCGAGCGCGAGGTGGCGTCCATGCGCTCCGCCCGCCCAGCCCGCGCCGCAGGCGGGGAGGGCGTGACCTTCGGCGGCCTGCTGGGTCTTCTACCGCGCCGGCGCGGCAAGGGCAGGGGTGGGGAGGAAGATGTCCTTCCCGAGCTGCCGGAAAGCGCCGAGCTGCCGCTGCCCTTTCCCGATCCGGAGGCCGACCGCGATCTCGCGGCCGAGCCAGAGGCTCCGCCCCGGCCCTTGCGGGAAGCCCGCACGCGTTCGGGCGGAGAACGTCGCGACCCGGCATTCGACGCCCCGCAGCGGGAGATGCCGCTGCGCGATGCTCCTCCGAGGGATGAGCCGGCCTTTGACCCGCCCCCCCGTCCGCTCGAACGCGGGCCGCAACGCGACGACCGCCGCCGCGCGGGCGATCCCCGCGCCGCGGACGCAGGCCGGCGCGAGCCGTCGTTCGGGTCGCGCGACGACGATGAGGATCATCGGCCGGCAGGGCGACCCACGTCCCGGCAAGGCCATGAGCCCGCCGGCGAAAGCATTCCGCAGGGTCGGCGCGACCCGAGGGTTGAGCCGCTGGCGGACCCGCGTGAGGATCATCCGCCCCGTCGTGCGATGGATGCGCAGGATACCCGCGCTAATTCCCGCGACCGGTCCCGAGAATGGGACGAGCCCCGCAGCCCGCCGCCGGCCGGCCGCGGTGAGGAGCGGATGGAGCCACGCCTGCGTCCCCTGCAGCGTCCGACCCGTGGGCCGGCCTCGCGCCTTTCCGCGCCGGGCGACGACAGCGGGCCGCGTTCGCCTGGGCTCGACGACCCTCTGCTGCCGTTCCTTGACGATTTCGCACCCGCGCCGCAGGTCTCCGAGCCCATCGAGGACCGCATCCGCCGCCTGAAGGCGCAGGACAGGCGCCCCGCCCGCCCCCACGAGGTGCCGGAGCAGGACGCGCGTCATCCGTCTTCCTACGCGCCGGCCCGGTCCGAGCGCGCCATGCCGCCGATCGACCCCGAGGACGACGACGGTCCGCCGGAGGAGTTTCTTCCGCGTCGCCCCCATCGCGCCGCAACTGAGCGTCGCGACTGGCTTGAGGCGGAGCCGCCCCGCCCCCGCGACCGGGATGCGCGGGACGGCCGCCTGCTGCGCGACGGAGCATGGCAGCAGACCGACTGGGTGGAGAGCACCGCCATCGACCCCGGAGCCAGCGAGCCAGTGGCGCGCGAACCGATCTGGTCGGAACGCGAGGTCAATGATGAGCCCGCTTCCCCCGCCAGCCACGAACTGCGCCGGCAGGCAGAAGACTGGCGGGACGAAGATAGCTGGCCCGGCGGTCACCCGCACGCGCCGAGAGAGTACGAACCACGCGAGGCCTCCTATCCGCCCGCGGCGCGCCAGGCCGATGACCATTGGCCTGACGCCGCGCCACTGCCGGCGGATCCGCCGCGCCCATACCGACAGGCCTCGAATGCCGCCGAGCCGGAGCATTTCATGAACGACCCGAACAGGTCACCGGACCGGCGTGCCTTTGAGCACATGGCAGAGCAAAGCGGTGAGCGCCCCCGCCGACCAGACCTGCGGCGCGAACCGCCGTTGGAGGCCGCCCCGGCCTATCCCCAGCGCGGAGCAGACCGGCCCGTGCCGCGCGAGGCCTATCCATCCGAGGCTTACGGCCCCGCCCAGGTGCAGGCCCGGATGCCCCGCTCGCCTGCGAACTGGCCGGGTGAAGCCATGCGCCGCGCCATCGATGAGGAATGGGGGGAGGGCGCCCCGCAGGCCCTGCCCCGCGCGACGCGCGTCGGGCCGCTCATCGGTCCCATCAGCGAGGAGGGCCTGGACGGCTTTCCAATGCCGGAGGCAGAGCAGCGGCTTCTGGCAGAGCGTATGGCCAGCCGAGGCGTCGTACCCCCGCACGCGCCTTCCGCCCCGGCGCCTGCGGCTCCGTCGCATCAACCGCCGGAGCGAATCTGGTCGGCACCCGCCGCTCCCGTTGAGGAGGTCGCCGCACGGGCACCGGCCGAGCCGAGCCAGCGTCTGCCGCGCGAGCCTTTGCGTCCCGGGCCGCCCGAGCAGTATCTGCCGCCGCATCTGAGATCGGAGCCGCGCGTTTCGGGCCAGCCGCCCATGGCGGCGCCTGTGCTCTCGCGCGACGACGTTCATCGCATGCAGTCCGCGCTTTACGAACTGGGCGAATGCCGTCGGCTGATGGAGGGCCTCACCGGCCGTCGGGGCACCGCGCGGGTAGAGGACTGAGGCACGCGCACAAGCGCTCACGATTGATCGGGAAGGCCGGGTGGCGCTACGAGGCGCGCCCGGCCTTCTTTACATGTGCCGCGATCCGGCCTCTGCGATCAGTCGATCACGGCCAGAGAGACGCGGGTGATGCCCGAGCCGGTAAAGCCGAGCTCGGAAGCTGCGGCCTTGGACACGTCGATGACCCGCCCGCGGACGAACGGTCCGCGATCGTTGATGCGGACCACGACGGCTTTTCCATTACGGAGATTGGTGACACGCACCTTGGTGCCGAAAGGCAGGGAACGATGGGCGGCCGTGTAGGCCGTGGGGTTGAAACGTTCACCACTCGCGGTGCTGCGGCCTTGCCAATAGTAGGAGGCGATGCCGGTGGAGGTGTCCGCGTTCGCCATGCTCGGAACGGCCATGGAGGCCGGCAGGGACAGGGCGGCGCAGGACAGGACCACGCGTATCTTCATCCGTTCAATCTTCCGTGTTGTTGAGGAAGATTGCCGAATGACCGCGCAATCAGGCCACATTGACACCATTCGCCGGCGAAAGAGTGACGATCCGTTCTCGTTGCCACAATCCTGCCGCGATGATTGGCCGAAACGCACAGCTTAAGGTGGTAGCTCTTTCCCGTCTTCGGGAAGGCTGGGGAGAGCTTATCGCCTTGGGCACAATCGGGAGGGTAGGGGCTTGCCGCGGTCCCGGCGATGGTCTAAACCCCGCCTCCACGTCGGAGCGTAGCGCAGCCCGGTTAGCGCACTAGTCTGGGGGACTAGGGGTCGGAGGTTCAAATCCTCTCGCTCCGACCATTTCACC
>JAEZMT010000289.1 GCA_023442085.1 Pseudomonadota bacterium
TCGCCGTGAAGCTCACCCCCGCGGCGAACGGCAGCTTCACCTTCCCGGGCCTCGGCAAGAACGGCTTCAGGTTCTCCTCCTTCAATTCCGAGCGGCAGCTCAACGGCAGCTACTGGTACACCTTCCCCTCCAGCAAGACGCCGGACGCGACGGTGGTGCTCAATCTGAAGCCGTGAGGGGAGGGGGGCGGGCGCCCCCCTCAAGGCCGTCCAGCGCCGCGCCACCGCCCAGCCATTGTGCGCGCCTCTGCTGGCCGGCCACATCATCACCACCGGCACGGCGACGACGCCGGTGCGGCTGGAGGCGGATTTTGGGGGATGGGGCGCGCCCTTTTTGAAATTACACTTTGAGGCATAGTACTACAATATCTGCTAAACTATCCCACATTGACATTAGGTGCTCAGGAGAAGGCGCGAAATTCGGAGAATGCACATACTTATTCAAGGTGTCTGCGGATATTATTTTTTCTCCCTGCCTAAATTTATTAATAATGTCCATCTGTTTTTTATCAACTTTTCCTTCATCATGAAGTTTTTCCGCAACCTTTTGAATCTTCGACGCCAGTTTTTCATTTTCGTAGAACGTAAGTCCAGCCTGTTTTGCGTAATTTTCGATGGAAAGTTCGATCAATACCCTGAGTAGAACCGATATAGCGTTTGCGTGTTTGCGCAGATCGAGGTGAAATTGAAGTTCTTCCCATATTTGATGGTGCCGTTGAAGGCGCCCGGGCCATGTAAATCCAAAATCTTTCTGGGGAATTAATGTTGTTCGAGTTGATGGCTTTGCCCGAGCTGTGGGTTTTGGCCTTGGCTTTTGCTGATTCGTCCCACTGTCCTCTGCCATGATCGGGGAGGGGTTCTTGGGAAGAAATCCGCCACTTTGAAGCTTGGCGAGGTACTCTTCCTTGCCTTGTACGTCCCAAAGATCCCCCAGTACGACATCTCGGGCAGCTAAATCGCTTGCGATTTTGGCTAAGGCAGCGAGGGTCTCATTCTCATCGTGAGTATACTGGAATTGGCCGCCTCTCATACTTATGCCAACACGATTCCTATATGGCTCGGCTGAAAGTAGACGATTGAGCGTCGATCTAGGTATCTTGCGTCGCGTCGGTAGCAAATGAGCCTCGGCTAGTCGCTTCTCGATTTCGTCTGCAACGCTGGGGCCTCCCCCCTTTCCGGTTCGTGCGACGAATGTCGCTTTCATCCGGTCGTCCCATGTGCTTTGGCCGACTCCGTTTTGCGTTCCCGTGTGTCGCCGGAATAAAATTTCGTCTATTCGATCCCGGTCAGTCTCGACCTGACATTTAAATACTTCGGGGAAATCGCCGTTCCAGCTATCCCTCTGGCCTTGAAAAAATTCTTGGAGCTCAGTTGTCGGAGCTCGGCGAGGTTCGCTTAATAATTTTAAGCACGTTACCCTCCTATTCCCATCAAATACAAGAAATCGTCCGTTTTCGGGCGAGACGAGTGGGGGCTCAAAGATTTGGCCTTGATCGACGATATCTTTCGTCAAATTCCGCATGTGCTGCTCACGCTCCTTGAAAAGCCAAGCGAAAGCAGCTGTTTCATTCTCCAACTCGCCGTGTCGATCGTTGGCGCGATTGACCTCAAGCAGGCGAAGCGGGATGTTTTTTATAGCCATGGTCACCCCCAAGATGCGCATTATTATTGCAACTTGATGTGGTAACGCAATTGGATCTGGTCGGAGAGGCTGCTCCCGAGGGCGATGCCTCAATTATACAAACCGCCCCTCCCGCCCCTCCTGAAACGCCGTGATCCCCTCCTGCCGGCCCCGGTCGCTCATGCAGATCACGTGCAGTTCGTTCTCGTGGCGGATGCCGGCCTCCAGCGGCATGGAGAGGGCGGCGCGGGTGGCGGCTTTGACGGCCTGGGTGGCGAGGGGGCTGAAGGTGGCGATGCGCTGGGCCAGCGCCGTGGCGTGCGCGTCGAGGGCGTCATCGTCCACCACCTCCTCCACGAGGCCGATGGCGAGCGCGCGCGCCGCATCGATGGTGTCGCCGGCGAGCAGCAGGCGCATGGCCTGCCCGTAGCCCACGAGGCGCGGCAGCATCTGGGAGGCGCCGCCGCCGCCCACCCAGCCGCGCGTCACCTCCGGCGCGCCGAATTTCGCGGACGTGCCGGCGATGCGGATGTCCGCCCCGAGCGCGATCTCCAGCCCCCCGCCCAGCACCCAGCCGCGCAGCAGCGCGACGACGGGCTTGCGCATATCGCGCACCACGGCGGCATATTCCACCCGGTTGCGGAAGGCCCAGAGGTCGGTGATCTCGCCGAGGGCATTCATGTCCGAGCCGGCGGAAAACGCCTTCTCCCCGCCGCCGGTGAGCAGCACCACGCGCACCGCGTCGTCCGCATCCAGCGCCGCGCAGGCCGCCGCGAGGTCGCGGGCCATGGCGGGTGTGATGGCATTGTGCTTGCGCGGCCGGTCGATGACGAGGCGCGCCACATGCCCCTCGTGCGTCACGCGGATGGCGCCGTCGGTGGCGGTGTCGCTCATGCGTTCTCTCCCGTGCGGGCGGCGGAGCGGCGCTCCACCTCCTCGAAGATGGCGGAGACATCGCGGTCCGTGCCGCCATGGGCCATCATGTCCGTGAACAGGCCGGCGAGGGTGTCGAGCAGGGTGAGGCTCAGCCCCATCTCCCCCGCCAGCGCCTGCGCCGTCTTCAGATCCTTCAATTGATACTGCGCCGGGGAGCCGGGCACGAAATCCCGCGCCGCCATGCGCGCGCCGTGGAGGTTCAGCACCTTCGAATCGCCGAAGCCGCCCATCAGCGCCGCGCGCAGGTTTTTAAGGTCCGCCCCGCCCCTGGCGGCGAAGGCGAAGGCCTCCGCGACGCCGGCCATGGCCGCGCCGACGATGATCTGGTTGGCGAGCTTGGCCAATTGCCCCGTCCCCACCGGCCCGATGCGCGTCGCCCGGCCCATGGGGGCGAAGAGGGGGGCAAGGTCATCGATGGTGGCCTCGTCGCCCCCCGCGAGGATGGCGAGCGTGCCCTCCCGCGCCCCCACCTCGCCGCCGGAGACGGGCGCGTCCACGTATCGGATGCCGCGCGCGGCGGCTTGGGCGGCCTGCGCCCGGCAGGTCTCGACGGGGATGGAACTCATCACCACCAGCGCCGCGCCGGGGGGGAGAGCATCGAGGGTGCCGCTGGAGAACAGCACCTCGTCGATCACCGCGCCGGTGGAGAGCATCACTACCGCCGCCGCCGCGCCTTCCAGCGCCTCTTCTGGCGTATCAGTGAGGGTGGCGCCGGAGGCGCGGAGCGGCTCCGCCTTCGCCCGGCTGCGGTTCCAGGCGGCGACGTTGAAGCCGGCCTCCGCCAGCCTTCGCGCCATGTGGCCGCCCATGATGCCGGTGCCGAGGAAGGCGATCCGCGCCCCCGGTGCGATCTCCGCCATGGTGTCCTCCCGAGGGTTTTTAAGCGGTCTTCGCCGCCTTCTTCACTGCCGCGAGCTGCTTGAATTCTTCCGACTTCTTGTAGAACGCATCCAGCGGATAGCAGCCGGAGACGATGCCGTTGCGCGGCGCCGAGGTGCAGTCGGAGAAGGTGCGGCACACCTTCTTCTTCTGGAAGGGCCGGCCGTGCAGCACGTCCAGCGGCAGGTCGGGATAGGAGAGCACCATGCGGCCGAGGCCGACGAAATCCGTCCAGCCCTGCCGCACCACCGCTTGCGCCACGTTGGGCAAAAACTCCTGAAGGTAGGTGTAGCCGGAGCCGACCAGGGTGAAGTCCGGGAAGCGCGCCTTCAGCGCCCGCACCACCTCCAGATGGCGCATCACGCCCAGGAGCGGATCTTCCGGCGGCTGGTAGCCGTCGGAGGGCGGGTAACTCGCGGGGCGGGTGAGGTGGGGATTGTAGTAGGGGCTGCCGAGGGTGACGTTCACGAGGTGGATGTCGAGCGCGCGCAGCACCTGGAACACCTCGAAGGTCTCGGCAAGGTCATAGACGGTCGGGTCGCCCGCGTCGGTGCCGAAGCCGTAGACATAGGGCAGGGCGCCGGCCGCATTCTCCGGCACGCCGGGGCCGAGGATGCCCGGCACGCTCGCCGCCGGGTCCGGCCGGTAGGCGATGAGGTCGATGGCCGAGAGGCGGACGCCGAACTTCAGCCCCGGGCAGGCGGCGCGGATGCCGCTCGCGAGTTCCCGCAGGAAGCGGGTGCGGTTCTCCAAGGGGCCACCGAACGCGCCGGGCCGGCTGCGGGCAGAGAGGAATTCGTGGCCGAGATAGCCGTGGCAGTGCTTGAGATCCACGAAATCGAAGCCGCAGGCCTGTGCGCGTTTGGCGGCCGTGATGTAGTCGTCGATGAGCCGCCAGATGTCGTCGTCCGACATCACCGGATATTCCTCAGGGATGCCGAACTTCCGGTCGAGCACCGGGTGGCGATACAGGATCATCTGCTCGAACTTGCGATTGTCGTTCGGCTTGCAGAAGCGACCCGAATGGGTGAGCTGGAGGCCGATGACGAGATCGTCGTCGTCGCCGGTGGCCTCCTTGTGGGCCGCGATCACCGTCTCGCGCAGGCCGGCCATGGCGGATTGGGTCGCCTCGGTCATCACCAGCTGGAGCGGGTTGGCGCGCCCGTCATGGCGCACGGCCACCGCCTCGCCGCCATAGATGAGCTTCGCGCCGCTCTCGCCGAAGCGCCGCCAGCGGCGGATGGTGTTCTCGGTGGGCGCGCCCTCCCGCGTGCCGTCCCAGCCCTCCATGGGGTGGATGGCGAAGCGGTTGCCGATCCTCATCCCGTCCACGGTCAACGGCGCGGCCAGCGGCTGGTCGGGGCCGTGGGCCACGATGTCGTCGCAGGGCATGTCCGCGCCCAGCTCGGCGAGATGCGCGCGGAAGCCGGCGACGCCATTGAACGAGGTGATCTTCGGGAAATCCCCATACTTCATGGAGGGCCTCCTTGCGGCGCG
>JAEZMT010000328.1 GCA_023442085.1 Pseudomonadota bacterium
CAGCCCATCGAGGAAGGCGTGCAGGGCGACATCGTCGCCATCGCCGGCCTCTCCAAGGGCACGGTGGCCGACACCTTCTGCGCGCTCGAAGTGACCGAGGCGATGGAAGCCCAGCCCATCGATCCGCCTACCGTCACCATGTCGTTCATCGTGAACGACTCCCCCCTCGCCGGCACCGAGGGTGACAAGGTGACCAGCCGCGTCATCCGCGACCGCCTGTTCCGCGAGGCGGAAGGCAACGTGGCGCTGAAGATCGAGGAATCTACCGAGAAGGATTCCTTCTTCGTGTCCGGCCGCGGCGAACTTCAGCTCGCGGTGCTCATCGAGACCATGCGCCGCGAGGGCTTCGAGCTCGCCGTGTCGCGTCCCCGCGTGGTGTTCCAGAAGGACGAGGCCACCGGCCAGACCCTCGAGCCCATCGAGGAAGTGCTGATCGACGTGGACGAGGAATATTCCGGCACCGTCGTCCAGAAGATGAGCGAGCGCCGCGCCGAGATGATCGAGATGCGCCCCTCCGGCGGCAACCGCCAGCGCCTCGTCTTCTACGCGCCCACCCGCGGCCTCATCGGCTACCAGTCGGAGTTGCTCACCGACACCCGTGGCACGGCCATCATGAACCGGCTGTTCCACGAATATGCGCCCTATCGCGGCGAGATCGCCGGCCGCACCAACGGCGTGCTCATCGCCAATGCGGCGGGCGAGGCGGTGGCCTATGCCCTGTGGAACCTCGAAGATCGTGGCCCGATGATGATCGAGCCCGGCTGGAAGGTGTACCAGGGCATGCTGATCGGCGTGCACAACCGGGATAACGACCTGGAAGTGAACGTGCTGAAGGGCAAGCAGCTCACCAACATCCGCACCACCTCCAAGGACGAGGCGGTGCGCCTTACCCCGCCGATCCGCATGACGCTGGAGCGCGCGCTGGCGTGGATCCAGGACGACGAGCTGGTGGAGGTGACCCCCAAGTCCATCCGCCTGCGCAAGCGCCTGCTGGACCCCAACGACCGCAAGCGCGAGGAGCGCAAGAAGGAAAGCGAGATGGCCTGAGGGCCGTTCGCCTAGGGTTTTGAAAAGGGCAGCGGCTCCGGCCGCTGCCCTTTTTGTTTGGGGGCGCCTGTCGTCTGGCGCGCGGGCGTGGGGGACTCCCTCTCCCCTTGCGGGAGAGGGGAGGTTGTCGCGGGCCGTTATCCCTCCGCCGCCTCCACCACCCGCTCCGCGATGGCGAGGCAGCTCGTCAGCCCCGGCGATTCGATGCCGAAGAGGTTCACCAGCCCCGGCACGCCGTGCACCGCCGGCCCCTGGATGACGAAATCGGGCGCGCGCCCGTCCACGCCGGGGATCTTCGGGCGGATGCCGGAATAGCCCGGTGCCAGATCCTCCTCACGCACATCGGGCCAGTAGCGGCGGATGGAGGCCATCATGGTGGCCTTGCGGGCGGGATCGACCTCGTAGCGCCGCTCGCTCACCCATTCCACATCCGGCCCGAAGCGCCCCTGCCCGCCAAGGTCGAGGGTCAGGTGGGTGCCGAGGCCGCCCGCTTCCGGCACCGGATAGATCAGGCGGGAGAAGGGCACCTTTCGCAGGCAGGTGAAGTAATTGCCCTTGGCCATGGTCTCCTGCGGCACCAGAGGGGCGGGCATGCCGGAGATGGCGCGGGCGAGCGCCGGGGCATCGAGCCCGGCGGCGTTGATGAACAGGCGGCAGGCGAGCGTCATCGGCTCCGGCCCGCCGGTGGTGAGCACGATGCCGTCCGGCCCCACCTCAGCGGCCACGATGGGGGAGGAGAGGGCGAGCATCCCGCCGGCCGCCTCCATGTCGCCGAGCAGCGCCAGCATGAGGCCGTGGGAATCCACGATGCCGGTGGAAGGCGAATGCAGCGCCGCGTGGGCCGAGAGCGCCGGCTCCAGCGCCTGCGCTTCCGCGCCGCTCAGCATCGCCAGATCATCGACGCCGTTGGCCGCCCCGGTCTTGGCCAGCTTTTCCAGATAGGCGACTTCCTCCGGCGCGGCTGCGACGATGAGCTTGCCGATGCGCTTGTGCCCCACCCCGTGGCTTTCGCAGAAGGCATAGAGCAGTGCGCGGCCGCGCACGCACAGCTCGGCCTTCAGGCTGCCGGGCTCGTAATAGATGCCGGCATGGATCACCTCGGAATTGCGCGAGGAGGTGCCGGTGCCGATGGCATCCGCCGCCTCCACCAGCACCACTTCCCGGCCCGCCAGCGCTAATGCGCGGGCGATGGCGAGGCCGACCACGCCCGCGCCGGCGACGATGCACTCGACCTGATCCATTCGGCTCTTCCCATGATCCGCGACCGGTACCATAGCGCAGGCGGGGGTCGCGCAAAGGGGCTCCCTGGAAGTGCTCCAGCCAGCAACTAGTTGCTATCGGCAGGAGGGGCCGCGATGTCCAATCGGGGCCATGATGACGTCCGCCCCCGCACCTCTCCCCCTTGAAGTCGAGGAAATCCGCCTCGACCGGGACCGGCGCCGCCTGACCCTTGCCTATGGCGGGGCGCGGGCGGAATTCTCGGCCGAGCGCCTGCGCTCCGCCTGCCGCTGCGCCGCCTGCACGGCGGACCGCGCCCGCGACCGTTTTCCCGCCGCCTTTCCCGGCGTCGCCCTCACCGGCGTGGAGCCGTTCGGCGCGCACGGCCTGAACCTCACCTTTTCCGACGGCCACAAGCGCGGGGTCTATCCCTTCGCCTATCTCGCGGCGCTCGCCGCCGAGGCCGCCAACGACCTTCCGGAGATGAACCCAT
>JAEZMT010000395.1 GCA_023442085.1 Pseudomonadota bacterium
GCCGCAGCACGCGGTACATCTCGTCCAGCGCGCCCTCGGGGTCGGGCACCAGCGTGATGACGAAGGGCACGGTCACGGCATCGAAGCTGTGGTCGGCGAAGCCCAGCTTGCAGGCGTCCATGGCGCAGAGCAGGCCCACCTGCTTCAGGCCGCGCTCCACCTTCTTCTCCACCGCCTTCTGCAGCATGTGGAAAGACAAATCGATGCCGGTGACGCGGCAGCCGGCGGGGTAATAGGGCAGCACCAGCCCGGTGCCGACGCCCACTTCCAGAATGTCGGGACCGCACGCGGCGGCGGCGGAGGAGGTCTTGCGCTGGGCATCGGCCAGCAGCTTCACATAGACCTTGTCATAGATGGGCGCCCACTTGGCATAGGCCTTCTTCTGGCCCTCGAGATCGTACTGAACCGCCATTGCCGTCTCTCCCGCCCCAAGTCCCGAGCGCAAACAAGTCCCGAGGGCAACCCGGCCTCAGGCGACCTCCGCGACCGCCTTCGCCACCCGCTCCGCCTTCACGATGGTGCCGCCGCCGAGAAGGCGGGCACCGGCACCGGGGGCATCGTAGAGCACGCAGGCCTGCCCCGGCGCAACGCCTTCCTCGCCGAGCGCCAGATGGACCGCAGGGGCGCCATCCGCCGTGCGGCCGAGGCGCGCCGGTACCGGGGGACGGGTGGACCGCACCTTCACATAGACCTCGGTCTCGGCATCGAGTGCCGCGTCGAAGGGAATGTCGCCCAGCCAGTTCACATCGGCCATGGAAATGGCGCGCACCGCCAAGGCCTCGCGCGGACCGACGCGCACCTCGCGGCGGCTCGCGTCGATGGAAATTACATAGAGCGGCTCTGGCGTGGCGATGCCGAGGCCCTTGCGCTGGCCGATGGTGTAATGGAGCACGCCCTTGTGGCGACCGAGCACCCGGCCGTCCAGATGCACGATGTCGCCCGCCTCGCCGGCCTCCGGCCGCAGGCGCTGCACCACCTCGGCATAATCGCCGCCGGGCACGAAGCAGATGTCCTGGCTGTCAGGCTTCTCCGCCACCGGCAGGCCGAATTCGGCCGCGAGCGCCCGCACGTCCGCCTTCTGCATCTCGCCAAGCGGGAAGCGCAGCTTGTCGAGCTGGGCGGCCGTGGTGGCATAGAGGAAATAGGACTGGTCCCGCGCCTCCTCTGCCGCGCGGAACAGGCCCCGCCCGCCCCCCGGCAGCGCGCGGCTCGCCACATAATGGCCGGTGGCGAGATAGCGCGCGCCCAGTTCCTCGGCGGTGGCGAGCAGGTCGCGGAACTTGACGGTGCGGTTGCAGTCCACGCAGGGGATGGGGGTGACGCCGGCCGCATAGCTCGCGGCGAAGCGGTCGATCACCTCTTCGCGGAAGCGGCTTTCGTAATCGAGCACGTAGTGCGGGATGCCGAGCGTGCGGGCGACCTCGCTGGCGTCATAGATGTCCTGTCCCGCGCAGCAGGAGCCGGCCCGGTGCGCCGCCTCGCCATGATCGTAGAGCTGGAGGGTCACCCCTACCACGTCATAGCCCGCGCGGGCGAGCAGCGCCGCGACCACGGACGAATCCACCCCGCCCGACATGGCCACGACGACGCGGGTCGTCGCCCGCTCGGCACGGGTCGCATCGGAAGCATCGAGATGGAGGTCGTCGGTCATCTTGGATCGCGGGGCCCGAAGGGAGCGCGGCAGAACGTATGCCGCACCGTCGCCTCATGCAAACGATTGGCATCTGAGCCACGCGAGCGCGGCAAAAAAACGGCTGTCCCGCCCGCTCGGCGTCCTGCTTTCACCCCCGCGCCACCCGGCGCGCGGGCTCCTCGTCCTCCACCGGCCCCTCGAACACCGAGACGAGGGCGCGGCGGATGGTGGACTGGCGAGCGGCCCCCGTGATCTTCGCGCCCATCAAATCGGTGACGTAGAACACGTCCACCGCCCGCTCGCCGAAGGTGGCGACATGGGCCGAGGCGATGTTCAGGTTGAGCCGTGACAGGGTGTTGGTGAGGGCGAACAGAAGGCCCGGGCGGTCGAGGCCGGAGACCTCCATCACCGTGTGCCGGTTGGACCAGGAATTGTTCACCGTCACCTCGGGCTCCACCGTGAAGGTGCGACGGCCCTTGGGCAGCTTCTTGGCCATCACTTCCGGCAGGCGCACCTCGCCTGTCAGGGCCTGCTCCACCGCCTCCCGGATGCGGTTGGCGCGCCTGAGTTCGTCTTCGTCATGGTCGAAGGCGCGGCGGATGGCGATGGTATCGAGCGCCAGACCGTCCGTGGTGGTGGAGATCTGCGCGTCCACGATGTTGGCGCCCGCAGCCGCGCAGGCCCCGGCGATGATGGACAGCAGCTTGGGATGGTCCGGCGCCAGAACGGTGAGCGTGGTGATGCCGCGGCCCGGCTCCAGCGCCGCATGGGTGGCGATGGAGCGGCCGGCCGTCTCCGCCTCATCGACGAAGCGGGCATGGCGCAGCTTGGTGTCGAGGTCCACGCGCAGCCAGTAGGGCGGATAATGGCGCGCCACATAGGCGGCCACCTTCTCGTCGTCCCAGTCAGACAATGCATTGCGAAACTGGGACTGGGCGGCCGTGACGCGCTTGCCCCGGTCCACCTCGGAGAAGCCGCCGGTGAGCACCGGCTCGGTCTCGTAATAGAGCGTGCGCAGGAGCTGCGCCTTCCAACCGTTCCAGGTGCCCGGCCCCACCGCCTTGATATCGGCGGTGGTGAGGATGGTGAGCAGCTTCATCCGCTCGAGATTCTGCACCACGGCGGCAAAATTCTCGATGGTCTTGCGATCCGAGAGGTCGCGGGACTGGGCGACCGTGGACATGACGAGGTGCTGCTCCACCAGCCAGGCCACCGTCTCGGTTTCCACGGGCGAAAGGCCGAAGCGCGGGCAGAGCTTGCGGGCGATGCGGGCGCCCGCCACGGAATGATCCTCCGGCCGGCCCTTCGCGATATCGTGCAGCAGGAGCGCCACATAGAGCAGATTGCGGTTCTTCACCGTGCCCATCAGCTCGTTGGCGAGCCCGTTGTCCGGGTTCACCTTGCGCTCGATCTCCGACAGGATGCCGATGCAGCGCAGCAGGTGCTCGTCCACCGTGTAGTGGTGGTACATGTTGAACTGCATCATGGCGACGACCTTGCCGAATTCCGGCAGGAATCGCCCCAGCACGCCCACCTCGTTCATCCGCCGCAGCACCGTCTCGGGCGCGTCCTTCGAGGTGACGATCTCCAGGAACAGGCGGTTCGCCTCCGGATTCTCGCGCAGGCCGGCGTCGATCAGCGACAGGGAGCGGGCGGCGAGCTGGCTGGCATCGGGATGGAGCGCGAGGTTGCGCTTGTCCGCCACGTGGAAGATGCGGATGAGGTTCACCGGGTCGCGGTTGAACGCCTCTGGGTCCGCCACATTGAGGCGGTCATGGTCGAGGATGAAATCCGGCGTGTCCTTGAGCGTGATGCGCCGGGACCCGGCGCGAAAACGCTCCACCATACCCTTGAGGCCCGGCACCGGCTTCTCGTGGCGCTCTTCCAGCGCGGCGGAGAGGATGGCGGTGAGGTCGCCCACATCCTTCGCCACGAGGAAATAGTGCTTCATGAAGCGTTCCACGTCCTTCTGGCCGGGGTGCTCCGTATAGCCGAGGCGCAGCGCCATCTCCCGCTGCAGGTCGAAGGACAGGCGGTCTTCAGCGCGGCCGGTGAGGAAGTGCAGGTGGCAGCGCACCGACCAGAGGAAGTCCTCGCACCTCTTGAAGAGGCGCGCTTCCTCGCGGGTGAACACGCCCTTGGCGACCAACTGGCTCGCCGTCTGCACCCGGTAGACGTATTTGGCGATCCAGAAGAGGGTGTGGAGGTCGCGAAGGCCGCCCTTGCTCTCCTTGACATTCGGCTCGACGAGATAGCGCGACTGCCCGGAGCGGCGCAGGCGGTCCTCGCGCTCGGCCATCTTGGCGGCGACGAACTCGGCGCCGGTGCCCTCGACCACTTCCTTGTCGAAGCGCGTCTCCAGATCCTCGAACAGCGCCTTGTCGCCGACGAGATAGCGGGCTTCGAGGATGGAGGTGCGGATGGTGAAGTCGGCCCGCGCCTGCCGCAGGCATTCCTCCACCGAGCGGGTGGCGTGACCCACCTTCAGGCCGAGATCCCAGAGAATGTAGAGCATGGCCTCGGCGACGCTCTCGCCCCAGGCCGTCTGCTTGTAGGGCAGTACGAACAGGATGTCGGTGTCGGAGCCCGGCGCCATCATGCCGCGGCCGTACCCGCCCACCGCCGCCACGGCCATGCGCTCGGAGCGGGAGGGGTTGTCCACCGGGTAGAGGAAGGTGGTCGCCACCTCATAGGCGCTGGTGATGACCGCGTCCTGAAGCGCGGAAAGACGCATGGCGCAGCAGCGGCCGCAGCCGTCTTCCAGAAGCAGGCGCTCGGCTTCCGCGCGGCCCTCCTGCATGCCCTTCTTGAGCCGGGCGACGACGGCATTGCGCAGATCGAGGTCGCGCCCCTTGTGGGCGGAAGCGATTTCCCTGATCTCGGCCTTGAGGGCCTGGCCTTCGAAGGGTTCGCCGATAACGCGGTTGACCTTGGAGGAACGGACGGTGGGCATTGCTCGGCGATCTGGAGGCACGAAGGACAGGAGCCTGTATCTGTACCGCAATCAGCGCCCGGCCGCGAGCGTCGTCGACGGCTGACCCTCGAAACCGCCGGCGCGAAACCTATATGTTGGTGATGAACCACACGCCGGCCGGACAGCACCCGACGAGGGGTGCCCTGACATTCCGCAACGTCATGCGCGGCGTCGCGGCGCTGGTGATCGCCCTTGTGCCGGCCGGAGCCTTGGCCGGGACGGGAATCGGCACGCCCATCGTCGGGGGAGCCGCGGTAATCCCGCCGATCCAGCGGCCGGCGCCCCGGCCCACGGTGCGACCGGCGCCGGTCGTTCCGCGCGCCCCCACGGTCGTGACACCCCGGCCGAAGCTGCCGGCGCCGAAGCCGGTGGTGCCGGCGGACCCCACTCCCATCATCCAGTCCCCGCCGTTCCGCGCCAACACGCCCATCGGCGCCCAGCCGGGCTCCGGCGCGCCGCTCGGCGTGCTGCCTGGCGGACTCGCGACGCCCCTCGTCGGCCCGGCACCGGCGCCGAACACCTGCTGGTTCTACACGACGCCGGCGAAGACCGTGGGCTACTGGAGCAAGTGCCCCTAGGGGATGCTCAGTCCCGCAGCGACCCGAAAACGCTTGCGGCGTAACGCTTCCTTGAGGTGAGGCGATCACCATGTGCCGCAACGGCTGATCTTCGCCCCATTTTGGTGGTCGAAGGGGCCGCGCCTGCGACGCAGGCCGGCGACGCGACGGGACATGGCATGACGGCACACGGACGGGGGGATGGCATGAGGCGCGAGCCGCTCATGGAGCGGCCCGAATCCCTGTTCGATATCCGCCTTGATCCCCGCGACCGTTCCGCCGCCCCGCCGCCCGAGCCGCCGGCTCCTTCCCGCAAGCCGACCCCGCGCCCCAAGGCCAAGGCTGAGCCCGACATGCGTTCCGCCCCCGCCCCGCGCCGTGGCCGCTCCGATCCGCCGCCCCGCCCGCCCCGTCGCGGTGGCGGCCGCGTCCTGTTCCGGCTGGTGAAGTGGGGCCTCATCCTTGGCGTATGGGCGCTGCTCGCCCTCACGGGCGTCATCGCCTACGAGGCGTCGAAGCTGCCGCCCATGCAGACGCTGATGATCCCCAAGCGTCCGCCCACCGTCACCGTCCAGGGAGCCAACGGCAAGACTATCGCGACCCGTGGCGACATGGGCGGAGTCGCCGTTCCCATCGGCGAGCTGCCGCCCTATCTGCCCAAGGCCTTTGTCGCCATCGAGGACCAGCGCTTCTACAGCCATTTCGGGCTTGATCCGGAAGGCCTCGCGCGCGCCTTGGTCACCAACCTCACCTCCCGCCGCCTGCGGCAGGGCGGCTCGACGCTGACGCAGCAGCTTGCCAAGAACCTGTTTCTCACCCAGGAGCGCACCGCATCCCGCAAGATGCAGGAGCTGGTGCTGGCCTTGTGGCTGGAGCACAAATTCTCCAAGGACCAGCTGCTCGACCTCTACCTGAACCGCGTCTATTTCGGCGCCGGCGCCTATGGCGTCGAGGCGGCGGCGCAGCGCTATTTCGGCAAGTCGGCCCGGCAGGTGACGGTCGCCGAGGCGGCCATGCTGGCCGGTCTCGTCAATTCCCCCTCCCGCCTCGCGCCGACGCGGAACCTGAAGGGCGCGCAGGCCCGCGCCAATCTCGTGCTTGCGGCCATGCGCGACCAGAAGATGATCACCACCGACGTGGCGAGCGCCGCACAGGCGCGCCCGGCGCAGCTCGCCCGCGCCGGCATGCCCGATTCTTCCGGCTATGTGGCCGACTGGGTGATGGACCAGCTGGATTCCGTCCTCGGCGACGGCGAACTGCCCGGCGATGTGGTGGTGCGCACCACCATCGATCCCGCGCTGCAGAAGGCGGGCGAGGCCGCGCTGGAGGACACGCTGGCGAAATCCGGCACCAAGTACGGCGTCGGCCAGGGCGCGGTGGTCGTGCTCGATCCGGATGGCGGCGTGAAGGCACTCATCGGCGGGCGCTCCTATGCCGATAGCCAGTACAACCGCGCGGTCACCGCCCGCCGGCAGCCGGGCTCGGCCTTCAAGCCCTTCATCTATCTCACCGCCGTGGAACATGGGCTGACGCCGGAAACCGTGCGCGATGACGCGCCTATCCAGCTCAAGGGGTGGCGGCCCGAAAACTCCACCCGCGAATATCGCGGACCGGTGACGCTCACCACCGCGCTCGCGTTGTCGCTCAACACCGTGTCCGTGCGCCTCGCGCTGGAGTTCGGTCCCAAGGCCGTGGTGCAGACCGCCCACCGCATGGGCATCAGTTCCAATCTCGATCCCAACCCCTCCATCGCGCTGGGCACATCCGAAGTGTCGGTGCTGGAGCTTGCCGGCGCCTACACCCCGTTCGCCAACGGCGGCCTCGGGGTGATGCCCCATGTCATCGACAGCGTGATCGGGCCGGACGGCAAGCCGCTCTACGAGCGCAACGTCACCGGCATGGGTCGGGTGGTCGCCTCCGAATATGTGGCGATGATGAACCACATGATGACCCAGACGCTGGCCGCGGGAACCGCGCGCCGTGCCGATCTGCCGGGCTGGGAGGCCGCCGGCAAGACCGGCACCTCGCAGGATTATCGCGACGCCTGGTTCGTGGGATACACGGCGAAGTACGTCACGGCGGTCTGGCTCGGCAACGACGATTCCTCCCCCACCAAGAAGGCCTCCGGCGCCAATCTTCCGGTGGAGGTGTGGAGCCGCGTCATGAAGGCGGCGCACCAGGGCGTGCCGGTGGCGGAGCTGCCGGGCGGGCTTCGATCCTACGGCTTCGGCGGCAATGGCTATGGCCAGCCGGGCGGCACCTATCTCCCGCCTGCCGACCTGCCGGACGACCGGCCGGCCGCCGTGGTGGGCCAGATGCCGCCGCGCCCGCCCCAGCAGGAGCCGCCCATGACGCTGGACCGCTGGTTCGCTGAGACTTTCCTCGGCCAGGGCCGGCGCTGATCGGCAGCGGCCCTCTTTTCCCAACGTGAGCATTACGACCAAAGGCGAGGGCACTGCACCCCTCACCCGAAAGTATTAGGCACGCCTCCCGCCCGACACGATCGTTTCCCGCCCGGAAAATCGTCGCGCACGCGACGTATTAAGTCGTCGAAATCGGCGGCAAGTATTTGCAGATCATCGATTCTCGCGTGCTTCCTGCAAGCCCGCGACGCGCTGCACAATACATTCGGCGTATGGCCGAAAGTACGGGGTTTCCTCAACTAGCGCGCGGCCTCGGCTCTGGTACAGAGTGCGAGATGACAAGGCCGGCTGAGGCCAAGGTCGATCACGAAGATAACAACCGGGGCCCACGGGGTACCGCGGGCTTTCAGGGAGGGCGGGACCCATGGACACTTCCGTGGCCGCACGCATTGCGGCCGATCCCAATTACCAGGCGCTGAAGTCGCGCCGTTCGCGCTTCGGGTGGATTCTCACCCTGGCGATGCTTGTCGTCTACTACGGCTTCATCCTGCTCATCGCGTTCCGCAAGGACGTGTTGGCCGCGCGCATCGGCGATGGCGTGATGACTTGGGGCATTCCGATCGGCTTCGGCGTGATCGTGTTCACCATCGTCATCACCGCCGTCTACGTCCGCCGCGCCAATGGCGAGTTCGACGAACTCTCCGAGAAGATCAAGCAGGAGGCGCTCAAGTGACCGCGACGCTCCAGACCTCTCTTGCCGGCCGCGCGCTCGCCATCGCCGCCGCTGCTGCGCTCGTCCTCGCCCCCACGCTGGTGCTCGCCGCGGGCGGTGACCTCGGTGCGGCCGAGAAGCAGTCCACCAACTGGACCGCGATCACCATGTTCGCCGTGTTCGTGATGGGCACGCTCTACATCACCAAATGGGCTGCGGCGAAGACCAAGTCGGCCGCCGACTTCTACACCGCGGGCGGCGGCATTTCCGGCTTCCAGAACGGCCTCGCCATCGCCGGCGACTACATGTCCGCGGCTTCGTTCCTCGGCATCTCGGCCGCGGTCATGACCTCGGGCTATGATGGCCTGATCTACTCCATCGGCTTCCTCGTGGGCTGGCCAATCCTCACCTTCCTGATGGCGGAGCGCCTGCGCAACCTCGGCAAGTTCACCTTCGCCGACGTGGCGGCCTTCCGCTTCGCCCAGACCCCGGTGCGCGTGTTCGCCGCCTCCGGCACGCTGGTGGTGGTGGCCTTCTATCTCATCGCCCAGATGGTGGGCGCCGGCCAGCTCATCAAACTGCTCTTCGGCCTCGATTACTGGATCGCCGTGGTGATCGTCGGCGCGCTGATGATGATCTACGTGCTGTTCGGCGGCATGACTGCCACCACCTGGGTGCAGATCATCAAGGCCTGCCTGCTGCTCGGCGGCGCCACCTTCATGGCCGTGATGGTGCTCTGGCGGTTCGGCTTCTCGCCGGAGAAGATGTTCGCCGCGGCGGTCGAGATCAAGACCAACCTCGCCGCCGCCAAGCCTGGCACCACGCCCCAGGCCGCGGCCGCAGCGGGCCAGGCCATCATGGGCCCGGGCACCTTCATCAAGGATCCGATCTCGGCCATCTCCTTCGGCATGGCGCTGATGTTCGGCACCGCCGGCCTGCCGCACATCCTGATGCGCTTCTTCACGGTGCCCAGCGCGAAGGAAGCCCGCAAGTCCGTGATGTGGGCGACCGGGTGGATCGGCTACTTCTACCTGCTCACCTTCATCATCGGCTTCGGCGCCATCACCTTCGTGCTGACCAATCCGGAGTTCCTGGACGCCAAGGGCGCGCTGCAGGGCGGCAACAACATGGCCGCGGTGCATCTCGCCCATGCGGTCGGCGGCAACGTGTTCCTCGGCTTCATCTCGGCGGTGGCCTTCGCGACCATCCTCGCGGTGGTGGCCGGCCTCACGCTGTCGGGTGCCTCGGCGGTGTCCCATGACCTCTATTCGACGGTCATCAAGAAGGGCAAGGCCGACAGCGCCTCGGAGCTGAAGGTCTCGCGCATCACCACGCTGTGCCTCGGCATCCTCGCGGTGCTGCTCGGCATCGCCTTCGAGAAGCAGAACATCGCCTTCATGGTGTCGCTGGCCTTCGCGGTTGCCGCCTCGGCCAACTTCCCGGTGCTGTTCATGTCGGTGCTGTGGAAGGACTGCACCACCAAGGGCGCGGTCATCGGCGGCTTCCTGGGGCTCCTGTCCTCGGTGGTGCTGACCGTGCTGTCGCCCTCGGTGTGGGAAGCCACGCTCGGCAACCCGGCCGGCTCGGCACCGTTCCCCTACACCTCGCCGGCGCTGTTCTCCATGACCCTCGGCTTCGTCGGCATCTGGCTGTTCTCCATCCTGGACCACAGCCAGCGGGCGAAGATCGACCGGGCGGGCTATCCGGCGCAGGAAGTGCGCTCCGAGACCGGCATCGGCGCGGCGGAAGCTTCCGGGCACTGACCCCGTGCTAGGCTGAAACTATGCCACGGCCGGACGACATGACCGGCCCCCCGAACGGGGACCGCCGGGACGACGATCTCCGGGCCACTGAGGCCCGGGGAACGGCCCCCCACGGTCCCGAGGACGCCCCCGCAGCGTCCGGCCCGCCCGCCCCCGGGCGGGCCTCGCCGTTGGAGCGGGATCGGCGCGAGCTGGTCTCCCTCATGACCTCGCGGGTGCGCGACGTCTATCTGCGCAAGCCTTTCTTCGTGGACGGGGCGACCGACCTCGTCACCCTCTGCCGCGACCTCTCCGCCCGCCGCCTCAGCGAGGCCGTGGTGCGCGAGGGCGACCGCATCGGCATCTTCACCACCACCGACCTGCGCGACGCGCTCACCCGCGACACGCCCCCCGCCGCTCTGACGGTGCGCGAGGTGGCGACCTTCGAGCCCTGGTGCATCGCGCCCGACGCGGAGCTGTTCGAGGCCCTCATCCTGATGCTGCGCCACCGCATCCACCGCCTCCTCGTGCGCGAGGGCGGCGGGCGGGCGACGGGCGCGGACGGCATCGTCGGCGTGCTCGGCCAGCTCGACCTGATGGCCTTCGTGGCCAACCATTCCCATTTGATCGCTCTGGAGGCCGCCCAGGCGGGCAGCCTCGACGAGCTGAAGGCCGCCGCACGGCAAATCGACAGCATGGTCGCCGTGCTCAGCGCCGACGGGGTGCGGGTGGAGGTGATCGCGGCGCTGGTGGGCGAACTGAACGCCCAGGTATTCCGCCGCCTGTGGGAGCTGCTGGCGCCCGAGGAACTGCGCGCTAATTCCTGCCTCGTGGTGATGGGCAGCGAGGGGCGCGGCGAGCAGATCATCAAGACCGACCAGGACAACGGCCTGATCCTCGCCGACGGCTTTGCCTTCGAGGGATTGGACGACATCACCGCGCGCTTTACCGCGGCGCTGATCGATTTCGGCTATCCCCCCTGCCCGGGCGGGGTCATGCTCAGCCGACCCACCTGGTGCCAGCCCCTTTCGGCCTTCAAGGAGACGCTGAAGGACTGGATCCATGGCGGGGCGCAAGATGGGCCCAAAAAAGATGGTCCCATGAACCTCGCCATCTTCCTCGATGCCGTTGCGGTGACGGGCGATGCCGCCCTGCTCGCGGCGGCGCGGGCGCAGGTGGATGTCCTGATGATGGGCGACCACGGCTATTTCGCCCGCTTCGCCCAAGCGGTGGAGCGCTTCGGCGACGGTGGAAGCTGGTGGAGCCGCCTGCCCGGCCTGTCAGGGCGGGGCGCGGCGGAGGTGGACCTGAAGAAGCTCGGCCTCTTCCCCCTCGTCCACGGCGTGCGCGCGCTTGCGCTGGAGCACCGCATCACCGCGCTCGGCACCGCCGACCGGCTCGCCGCATTGGTGGCGGCCGGGCATATGGAGGAGGGCTTCGCCCGCGATCTAACCGATGCGCTGCGCCTTTTCATGGGCATGAAGCTCGCCAGCAATCTGCGGCAGATCGCAGGCGGCCGCCCGCCAAGCAATGCGCTACGCCTCGCCGACCTTGGCACGCTGGACCGGCAGGCGCTGAAGGAGGCCCTCGCCATCGTGCGCGGCTTCAAGCAATGGCTCTCCCGCCACTACCGGTTCGACGCCCTATGAGCCCGGCGCCGGAACCGCAGACGCCGCGCGAGCGCGGGCCGGACCGGCAGGTGCTGATCGCGCTTGCGGCGCTGGGGGCGCTCGCCTTCAATTTCCCCCTGCTGGCGGTGTGGGACACGGAGGCAACTGTCTTCGGCCTGCCGCTGCTGCCGGTGGCGCTGTTCGCCATCTGGGGTGCGCTGATCGCCGCGCTGGCTATCGCCAGCGAACGCAGGGGGCATGGCGCGGCCTCTCCCCTCCTCCCGGCCGAGCCGGACGAGCGCTGAGGGGGCGTGATGAACCCCGCCGCAGCACTCTCCCCTGCCCTGGTCATCGGCGCCGCCGCGCTCTATCTCGCGGCGCTGTTCGCCATCGCCGCCTTCGCCGACCGGCGCGCGCGGGAAGGGCGCTCGCTCATCGGCAATGCGTGGGTCTACGGCCTGTCGCTGGCGGTCTATTGCACCGCCTGGACGTATTTCGGCAGCGTCGGCCGCGCGGCCACCACAGGCGTGTGGTTCCTGCCCATCTATCTCGGCCCGACGCTCGTGATGCTGGTGGCGTGGGTGGTGGTGCGCAAGATGATCCGCATCGCCCAGACCTACCGCATCACCTCCATCGCCGATTTCATCGCCTCGCGCTATGGCAAGAGCCCGCTGGTGGCGGCGGTCGTGACGCTGATTACCGTGGTCGGCATCGTCCCCTATATCGCGCTACAGCTGAAGGCGGTCTCCGCCGGCTACACAGTGCTCACCGCGCCCGGCGCGCAGGCTGCGGCGCCGAGCTGGTGGCAGGACGGGACGCTTCTGGTGGCGCTCGCCCTGGCGCTCTTCACCATCCTGTTCGGTACCCGCCACCTCGACAGCGCCGAAAGGCACGAGGGCATGGTGGCGGCGGTGGCGGCGGAATCCCTCGTGAAGCTCGTGGCCTTTCTGGCGGTTGGCGCCTTCGTCACCTACGGCCTGTTCGGCGGCTTCGCGGACGTGTGGGCGCGGGCCTCGGCGCTGCCGGGGGTGAAGGGCCTTCTGACGCTTTCGGGCGCGGGCCATTTTGCCTGGGCGCAGTGGTTCAGCCTCACGCTGCTCTCCGGCCTCTCCGTGCTCCTGCTGCCCCGCCAGTTCCAGATGATGGTGGTGGAGTGCGTGGACGAGCGGCACCTGAAGCGCGCCGCCTGGGTGTTCCCGGCCTATCTCCTCGCCATCAACATCTTCGTCCTGCCCCTCGCGCTCGGCGGCCTCGTGCTGCTCGGCAAGGGCGCGGACCCGGAGACCTTCGTCCTCACTTTGCCGCTGGCGCACGGGGCGGGGGCGCTGGCGCTCATCGCCTATGTGGGCGGGCTCTCGGCGGCCACCGGGATGCTCATCGTCGAGACCATCGCCGTCTCCACCATGGTCTGCAACGATCTCGTGATGCCGGCGCTGCTGCGCCTCGGGCTCATCCGTGCGGACGGGGGCGACCTTACCCGCTTGCTCCTCAACATCCGCCGCGCCGCCATCCTTGGCGTGCTGCTGCTCGGCTATCTCTATTTCGTGGTGGCGGGCGAGGCCTATGCGCTGGTCTCCATCGGGCTCATCAGCTTCGCGGCGGTGGCGCAGTTCGCCCCGGCTCTGCTCGGCGGCATGTACTGGCGCGGCGGCACGCGGCTTGGAGCTTTGGGCGGGCTCATCGGCGGCTTCGCCGTGTGGGCCTATACGCTGATGCTGCCCTCGGTGGCGAAATCCGGCTGGATGGACGGCGCCTTCCTCACCCATGGCCCGTTCGGCATCGCCGCTTTGGCGCCGGAGCGGCTGTTCGGCCTCTCCGGCCTCGACAACCTCTCCCACGCCCTGTTCTGGAGCATTCTCGTCAACGGGGTGGCTTATGTGGGGCTCTCGCTCTGGCGCGCGCCGTCCGGGCGGGAGGCGAGCCAGGCGCTGCTGTTCGTGGACGTGTTCGCCCGCGGTCGCAGCGCCGCCGATCCCGTCTTCTGGCGCGGCCGCGCGCGGCGCGCCGACCTCGAAGCCCTCGCCCGGCGCCTGCTGGGGGCGGAGGCCACCCGCCAGATCTTCGAGGACCATGCCCGCGACAGCGGCACCGGCGACGTGGCCGACCTCACCGCCGACGCCCGGCTCGTGGACATCGTGGAGCGCCGCATTGCCGGCGCGGTCGGTGCCGCCTCGGCCCGCGTGCTGGTGGCGGCGGTGGCGGACGAGGAGCCGCTCAATGCCGGCGACGTGATGGATATCCTCAACGAGGCATCGCAATTGCGCGTCTACGCCCGAGCGCTGGAGGAGAAATCCCGCTCGCTGGAGATCGCCTCCGCCGAACTCTCCGCCGCCAATGCCCAGTTGCGCACGCTGGACGAACTGAAGGACGACTTCATGTCGTCCGTGACCCACGAATTGCGCACCCCCCTCACCGCCATCCGCGCGCTGTCCGAGCTGATGCTGGACACGCCGGACATGGAGGGCGAGCAGCGGCAGGACTTCCTGCGCATCATCGTGGGCGAGAGCGAGCGGCTGGGTCGGCTCGTCAACCAGGTGCTGGACATGGCCAAGATCGAATCGGGCC